>JBIKMV010000178.1:0-5981 GCA_044359055.1 Catalimonadaceae bacterium | reverse complement strand
AAAGTATTTACGAAATTCTTCAGGTTTTATCGATTTTAGTTTTTGATAAAACTCCTATTAATCAACTACTTACGAAAAAGGAGGACTCCGAAAGCAACTCGCTCAATTCTAACCAATTGACTATCTTTGACTTATAGTTGGACACTAGTGTACAAAAACCTCTATAATGGTAATATTTCAGCCTGGCAATCCCACACACCCGCCATCCCTTCAACGCAGACCTCAATCCGTAAACATCCGAGGCAAATACCCTTTTCCTTATCGGCCAATAGAATGGGCCTCAGGTCCAAAAACCCATTTCTGTGATGTAGAATCGTAGCGGTTCAGCGCATCCGGAAATTCAATCCATTCTTCATCTCCCTTATTGCCGGGGAGGTAATCGTCCAATGGATTGCCCGATATCAAATGTTCAAAGAGTAGGGCGCCTTTTTGTTCCAGTTCTTCAGGCTTCATTTTAAAAGTGCGGAAGACTTCCTTGAATCCCTTGATTTCCAGTCGGTCAGAAGAATAAAATACGCCGGACAATCCTACTCTTTTTTTATACAGGGAAGGAGCCGGTCGTGAAACAAAATAGTAATATCGGTTGCCGTCGGCAGCCACAAAATGCCATTGATGCAGGTCGGTTTGCTGCTTGTAATAGGCCTCTGTTTCGTCGGTTTTATACAATGCCTCCGGCGGCTTTGCTATCTTCCTGACGATTTGCCTGAGTAATTCCTGTTTTTGGCTGGCTGAAAAAACAGCATCAGGATTTTGAATCCGGCTTTCAGCTTGCTTTGGCTGGCAGGAAATTGCGATCCAAAGCCCGGTAATCAGGAACATTAGTCCCGGAAAAACGGCCTTATTAACCCTGATTTTTTTGCTTTTCATGATGCTTGATGTAAATATTCAAAGGATAAAAGAAATACAAACTATTCCGGAGCAGACCTGATTCAAAGTGCTTCCTAGTGATTGGAGTTCAAACAAGAGCCTTTAAAGAAAAAAGTCATTTGGAATGCAAAACTATTGGCAATCCGGTTGATGAAAAAAAAGAAGGCCTGCAAAGCAGACCTTCTCAGTAATACATAAAGCCAATTGTCAGTAGGTTGTGTTTTTCGGGTCAAAATTGGCCCAGCCATCGGTCCAATCCGTGCTGCCAAAGGCGCCGTGGAAACCGACCACATCAAAAAATCCCTGCAATTTTGAATGGGTAAAATTGGCTCCTGAAGAAATTACTCCTCCTCCGACTGAAAGGTTAGGATTGGAAGAAAGCGTTGGTGTTTTTCCTAAAAAGAGGCCTTCGTTGATTCCAAGAGCAGAATAATTCAACTGTGGAGTACGGGTGATAAATCCGGCAGGATTGAAACTTGTGAAGTAGTTCCGGATTGTGTCGGAAACAGGAATATTTCCGGAACTTCCGGCAAAAGGGACGGGAGAGGAAGTCCGTGTGCCAAGTGAAATGAGGAGGTTGTTTTTGATTTCTCCACTGCCGTTTGCAAAGCGGTTGTAGGTTGATTGGCCATCAATCCGGATACCGACAGGAAAACCTGTAATTACTGAGTTAAACAAACTCATCTGGCTGTTTCTGCGGATATGAGCCGCATTTTGATAAGAACCGGAGATAGAGGCAATGGTATCGAAACGCGGACCAAATACAGATACATTTGAAAAAACAGGCGAAGTGATGGGCGCATTGGCAGAGCCTGCAGCGTCATTATCGGATTCGAAAGCATTAGAACCCGATTGATCGGCTGAAAAGGGGTCGCGGATGGAAATGGCGTATTGAATCTTCCCGGTGTAACCGAAATCGGTATCAAAATCATCGTCCCAGGCGCCGAGTGACACCAAACGCTTGCAGTTCACCGTTCCGCCAAACCACTCAAAAGCATCGTCACCGGAGTAGGAAACCTGAACATTCTCTACGATGGTGCCGTTTCCGACCCCACCGAAGGTGATACCATTGATTTCATTATTCGGAGAAAGGGCAATTCCTGCAAATTCTATCCGGACATTTCGCAGAATACCTGAGTTTTCAGCATCATTTGCCGTACTGTTTGATGTTCCGAATGATACCGATGGATTCACGCCTTCGATGGAAGTGGAGGCTTGATTCACATTGGCATTTCCCAGGATGATAATGCCACCCCAATCCCCTTTATCCCGCTCTCCCATATCCCGCTCAGAAGTGAAAACTATGGGTTTTTCGGGGGTTCCGTCTGCGATAATTTTTCCTCCTTTATCGATAACCAATGTGCCTTTGGAGGCTTTATCTCCGAAAATGATGGTACCGGCTGGAATGGTGAGTGTTTGCCCCGAGCGGACAAAGACATAGCCTTTGAGTAAATATTTCTTATTTGCCTCCAGGGTACGGCTCGTGAGATCACCCGACAACTCTGTGGCTGTATCGGGGACAGGGGTGCTGTCATCTTCTTTTTTACAGGATGAAATGGTGGCCAATCCGAGGGAAACAGCCAGAATAAAAATTACAGAACGATTGAAAATCATGTACTTAAGGAATTAAATTTTCAGGCAAGTACGATCCCGATTGTTAACAGTATGTTATTGAATGTTTAGCCTTTGGAAAAGAGTTTCCTGATTTTTATAACGTAGCCGTAACAGAGAAGGTGACAAGGGCACCTCTTCTGAATTCAGAGATTATTTCATCTTTAGGACCGATGTTTCCGTCGCGGTTTGAATCCTGTATGAAGCGGCTTTGATAGTTGAGTAGATCAGATACCGAAGCACGGGCTACAAACCTTTTGCCAAGATTTTTGGAAACCGTCAGATCAATCACATGACGGGGCATTTCATAAATGGTAGGAAAAAGGGCATCTCCAACCATAAAAATCCGCTTTCCAAATACATTGTACAAGGCTGTGATATTTAGGCCAAGTTCGGTTTCGTTGTAATATAGTCCGCCATTGACAACATAAGGCGACTGTCCCTGAAGTGACCGGATCCGCTCCTGTGAGCCTACCACTCCGAGATCCACCCTGCTGTGAATCAGACTCGCATTTGAAACAAAAAAGAACTTCTCTGAGCCTGGAACCGCCTTCCGTATTTCCAGCTCTATTCCGTAGTTGTCTGCTGATTCTGCATTAGAATAGGTAAATTGCGGAGAGAGGCCAACGGGAGTAATTTTTGTTTCTATGGGATTAATGAAACGCTTGAAGAAAGTTCCAAAACTCACCAATTCGCCTTTGGTCGGATACCACTCAGCCCGCAAATCAAAATTGTGAATATTGGCAACTTTAAGATCAGGATTTCCGACAAAGTTGGCATCAAGGTTGAAATCGTAATACACAAAAGGAGCCAATTCTCTGAACTCCGGGCGGTTGATGGTTTTGGCGTATCCAAAACGAAGTACGGTGGAGGGCGTCAGGTCTCGGGAAACATTCAGAA
The DNA here is from genome assembly GCA_044359055.1 of Catalimonadaceae bacterium. GTDB lineage: Bacteria > Bacteroidota > Bacteroidia > Cytophagales > Flexibacteraceae > CAMDMI01. The sequence continues at coordinate 2,603 of JBIKMV010000178.1, read as the reverse complement.
ACCACATGGGGCTGAAAATGGGGTTATTCACCTCCACCGTGCGGACAGCCGTAGCAGATTGAAGCATCTGACGGTTGAACTCAGGGCGAATACCAATTACGGTACGGGTCTTGCCCATCGGAACAGAAAGTTCGGCAAAGGCCGCTGTCAATACATTTTGGGCCTGATAGCCATCTTCGGGCCGCGTTCCTTCTTCGAGTACAAAGCGGTTAGAGCCCAGATTTTCAGCAGAGAACATTTGGTTGAGAGGTTCCTGAAGAATATTCTGGTTCTGGTTGTCCTTTAATAAATACACAAAATACCGGGCCTGGAAATTCCTGGATTTTCCCTCGGCGTACATTCCGGTACGAAGGGTTATACGGGAAGAATCTAATGGGTTAGCCAGACTACGGGAGTAGGTGGAGTTTAGGGTGACAACATGCTCCTTCAGGCCGGAGAAAAAGCGGCCGGTTTCAAACAATGCACCCGAAGAAGCTGCGGGAATCAGCGCATACTGCTCCCCGGAGCCAATTGCCCTGGCTGTTCTCACACGGCGGTAATCGGGCTCGTTTCTGTTCGTGTAGCTGTAGGCAGCAACCCAGTTTAAATTTCCATCATGCGAAAGTTCATGATTTCCAATGAGTTGTGAGCTTAGCAACGAACGGCTAATGTATCGGTAGCCATAGCTTCTGAGAGAGTCTGTAGGCCGCTCAAAGTTTTTCCCGTTCCGGATCACTGTCTCATTATCTCCGATTTGATTAAACAAGTTTTTGAATTCAAAATGATTTTTTCCCGACTTGAGCAGCCAATTGGATACAGCAGAAATCCGGATATTCTGATTGTAGGAGTTGTCGGTAAACTGAAAAAGGGTATCAGTGGATTTTTGAAGTCCCGTATCCCAGCCTGCATACCGGTATCGCCGGATTTGCATATTCTGGAAGGTCTTGGAATAATTCAGTGAAGAGACCATACTGAGCTCCCGATCTTCTGACTTCCAGCGTTTACCGGTTGCAAGGCCAAACCGAATATCCGGTAAATTCGACATCCTGTTGGTACCAAAATTTGAATTCAGCTTTCGGGCATGTCCGAGCTGCTTTTCAGTTGACAGTTCTTTATATATATCTGTGGACGGAAAATTGGAAGGCAGCATTCGTAGCCCGTTATCGAAGCCAAAACCATCCGAACTTGATGCTTCCGTATTGAATCCTGTCTGAAAAGAAGTGTTGGCCCGATAGGCAGAACCCAAGGTGATGTTTGTAAAGTTCTCCGCAAAGGAATTCTTTGTATAGATTTTGACTACACCCCCGGCAAATTCACCCGGGAGTGAGGCGGCCCCCGATTTGTAAATCATCATCCGCTCTATCATGTTAGACGCAATCAGATCAAAAGAAAAAGCACGGGTATCTACTTCCGTTCCGGGCGAAATTGCATCGTTGATCATCACGGAGTTGTACCGCTCGTTTACCCCGCGAATCATGATGAACCGGTTGTCAACCACCGTCACCCCCGGAACCCTCGACATCACCTGTGCCGCATCTCTGTCAGGCGTTCGCACGATTTGCTCCGAGCTGATACCATTTACCACCATTTCGGCTTTTTTCAAATCGTTGATAAGGCTGATGTCTGTATCCTTTCTCCTTTGAACGGTTACCACCACTTCTTTGCTTTCCCTGGCCAGTTCCGAAAGGTCAACATCAAGTATGCGGATCTCCCCTTCTGCAATGGCTTTGAGGGAAATTTCTTTGGTTGCATAACCCATCATCCTGATTTCCAATACCACTGGCGTATTGGCCGGAATTTGTAATTTATATTTTCCTTCAAAATCGGTATTGGCCCCCTGAGTGGTCCCGACAATACGGATGGAGGCGGCAAACAAGGGCTCCTTTTTCTCCGAATCTCGGATAAGCCCTTTCAGAATTACATTTTGAGCGGCTGCAGTAAGAAAAAAACAGAGATGGAAAACGGACGCGGTAAATACTTTCAGAAAATCAAACTTCATGCTCTTTCAAAGGCACAAATCACAGAGTGAATTATTACCGAATCGTGCGATTAATGTAAAGCTATTGTTAAGGATTGATTACCGTATTTTCAATTCCAGACGAATCTGATTCCCCCGCTCGACGAATACTCTGTCTTCATCGGAATCCGGATTTTGGGATTTTCAATCCTTCTATATTCTGTTTCCTGCCGCATGTTCGCCCGGGGTTTTTGGTGTTTCGGATTAAAAATCCTACCCGGAATAGAAACCGCTGTTGGCGGGAGACATGCCCATATATTATGCCCGTTCAGATGTAGTGTCTTGGGCATGAAACTGCATTACAAACAATTCTATCCAACCGTCAAGGGAATCTCATCACAAAGTTCTGAGATGCAATCCGGCCGCTCATAAAATCCGCAATTTTTGACAAGTGTACCGCCTGATTTTCCCTATATTTTTGCCCTAAAATAGGGCATGCGAAACAACCTGATTCTACTGGCACTGCTTTTTTCGGAAGTTTGCTGGGCACAATATACCTGGACCAACCTGCCGTCGGCTCCTTTTAATTCTGCCAAACAGGACGGGATATTTTTCCTCAACCGCGACACCGGATGGGCGGTAAACGGCTCTGGCCGGATATTCAAAA
>JBIKMV010000177.1:0-6019 GCA_044359055.1 Catalimonadaceae bacterium | reverse complement strand
ATTTCTATGACCCTTTCCATGATGGAGCAGGTCTGCATACCCGTAATCCGGGAGGGAAACCACATATGGGTACCGCCCGTGCCCTACCCTGCCGGCAATTTTTCGATAGAGGCAGACTGGTCGGCTGCAGCCTATTGGTTTGCCATGCTTATGTATGCAAAGGAAGGCAGCAGCCTGAATTTCCAAAACCTGAAAGCCGGTTCATTTCAGGGCGATGCAGCCATGCTTCCTGTTTTTGAATCTTTTGGTTTGAAATTCTCCTTTCATGCGTCCGGACTGACCGTGTTCAGACCCGATAAACTTCATCTGCCGGAATATTTGGAAATGGATTTTACCGATTTTCCCGATCAGGGGCAGACCCTTATTTCGCTTTGTGCCGGACTGGGCATTCCTTTTTCTTTTACCGGGCTTGAAACACTGGCCATCAAAGAAACCAACCGGCTTTCTGCCATGAAAAATGAAATGGCAGCAATGGGAATCTCACTGGCAATTGATGAACAAAAGGGCCTTTGCAGCATGCTTCCGGGGCAAAAAATCCGTAAGCCCAGCCGAATTCTGGAGACCTACCAGGACCACCGGATGGCTATGTCTCTTGCTCCTCTGGCAATGTTTTTTGAGGATGGTATTTATCTGAAAAATCCTGAAGTAACCCGAAAGTCTTACCCGGGATTTTGGGACGACCTGCGGAAGGCGGGGTTTGCTGCGGAGTGAATGCCAGCCTGATTTCTAATTCACTACTGCTCCAGGTAAAACCCGCCGGTGCAATAGCATAAAAAAAACCACACCGCTTTGCAGTGTGGTCGCTGATATCGCAAAGAATTTGAATTAAGCGGCCAGGTGATTGACGAACTTCGACAATCTGGATTTGTGCCCTGCAGCTTTGTTCCGGTGGATGATACCGCGCTTGGCCAGCTTATCAAACAATGAAAAGCATTTTTTAAGCAGGTCCATACCTTCAGACTTTGAACTCACTTTTCTGAGTTTTTTCTCAAAAGTACGGGCAGTGGTTAGCTGGTATTTGTTCCGCAATCTTTTAACCTTATCGGCCCGGATTTTTTTGAGAGCTGACTTATGATTTGCCATGTATGATAATTCCTTTAATTAAAATTTACTTGCAGAGAGAGAGGGATTCGAACCCCCGGACCGGTTAAGGTCAACGGTTTTCAAGACCGCCGCAATCGACCACTCTGCCATCTCTCTATTGGGGGCGCAAAAGTAGCCTTTCTGTTTTTTTTTGCCAAATAAGGAGCAGAAATTTTCAAAAAAAACTTTCCAGAGCTGTTTTTACCACTTCCGGAAAGGGAACTACTTTCCGGGTTTCGGCTGATACAAATACCAGAACGGTATATCCGGTATGGATCAATAGACCATCCTGATTGGTTATTTCGTAATCAAACCGGATGCGGGTGCCGGGCTTTTCTTTGATCATAACCTGTATGCTGAGCAGGTCATCATAATGGGCCGGCTTCAGAAACTTGGAATAATTTTCCAGAACCGGCATCATAACACCCTGACTTTCCAGTTCTTTGTAAGAAATTCCGAGGCTTCGGAGTGCTTCTACCCTACCGATTTCAAAATAGCGGGCATAATGTCCATAATACACAAATCCCATCTGATCTGTATCCGCATACCGCACCCTGACCGGAACCGAAAAAGAAAACATAGCTCAGTTTTGCAGGGGTTTGCGGTTTTCACTTTCCTTTTCATAGGCCCGGATAATATCTTTCACCAGGCGGTGGCGCACCACATCGGTAGAGTCGAGATGGATGAAACAGATGCCTTTGATTTCCTTGAGGATGTTATAGGCATCAGTCAAACCGGAAGACTGATTCCGCGGCAGGTCCACCTGGGTCATATCACCGGTAACTATAACTTTAGAATTGGGCCCCATTCGGGTGAGGAACATCTTTATCTGGCTCGGCGTGGTATTCTGAGCCTCATCCAGAAGAATAAAAGCATTGTTAAGGGTGCGACCCCTCATGTACGCCAAAGGGGCGATTTCGATGATGCGGTTTTCCTGATAAAACTTCATTTTTTCTGCTGTCACCATGTCATCGAGGGCATCGTAAATGGGTCTGAGGTAGGGGTCTATTTTTTCTTTCAGGTCGCCGGGCAAAAAACCCAGATTTTCTCCTGCCTCTACAGCAGGGCGGGTAATGATGATTTTCTTTACCTCCTTGTTTTTCAGGGCCCTCACAGCAATTGCTACGGCGGTGTAGGTTTTGCCGGTTCCGGCCGGTCCGGTTGCAAAAACAAGATCATGTCGGGAAGATGCTTCCACCAGCTTTTTCTGATTTACGGTGCGGGCCTTTACCGGAAAGCCTTTGGCGGAATAGATAATCACATCGTCCTGACCTTCGGCTTCGGCTGCAATGCGGTCGTGCTGGATCAGCGATTTGATGTTTTCTTCTGAGATCCTGCCAAAGCTGTTGTAATGGTTCAGCAATCCCGTCAGGATTTCGGATATCCGGATAATTTCAGCCCCGGTGCCGCGGATGCGGATTTCATTCCCCCGGCTAATAATTTTACTTTCGGGGAATGCCTGTGAAATCTCTTTCAGATTTTTGTTTTCAACCCCCAGAAAATCAACGAGTGATACATTGTCGAGGGTAATTACTTTTTCTACCAAATAAGAAAAATGGTTATCGGTTAAAATCAAGTTTTGAGGAGGTAAAGTTAAGAAGCCTGAATCAAGATTGATAAGGAAGCGGGATAATTTCTTCATTTTTGGCCTTTCAATCATGGAAGTAAAAACCATTTTCATCAGCGGTGTCACCTCGGGCATGGGCATGGAAACCGCTCTTTTGCTTTTGGATAAGGGCCATCGCGTAATCGGAACAGGGCGGAGAAAGGACAGACTGGACACTCTGGCAAAGCAATACGGCCCGGATCTTTTTCTGCCCCTTTGCTTCGATGTGGCAGATACTGTGTCGGCCGAAGCAGCCCTGAAAAACATTCCCGAGGAGTGGCAAAACATTGATATTCTGTTCAACAATGCAGGCAATGCCCATGGTCTTGATCTTTTTCAGGAAGGCAAACAGGAAGACTGGGAGGCGATGATAGACATCAACATCCGGGGCCTGGTGTGGTTAACAGGCTATTTCCTGCCCAGCATGCTGGCAAGAAAAAAAGGGCATATCATCAACATGGGCAGCGTGGCAGCCGATCAGATTTATCCGAAAGGGGCTATGTACTGTGCAAGCAAAGCAGCAGTTTCGGCCTTCACTCAGGGCCTGCGAATGGACCTGAATGCTTCAGGGATAAAGGTCAGTGAAATTAAACCCGGAATGGTAGAAACTGAGTTTTCCCTGGTTCGCTTCAAAGGAGACGAAGACCGTGCAAAAAAAGTATATGAGGGGCTTAAACCATTGAGCGGTAAAGATGTAGCCGAGGTAATTGTGTACATGATGGAAGCACCTGAACATGTAAATCTGGCAGAGGTACTCATAATGCCCCTGGCCCAGGCGAGCACCACCATTTTCAACAGACAAGCGGTATGAAAACCATCGCCGTCATACCGGCCCGCTGGGCAAGCACAAGATTTCCGGGAAAACCGCTTGCTGATATTTTCGGAAAGTCCATGCTCAGAAGGGTTTATGAACAGGTAAGCAAAATATCTGCATTGCAGGCCGTATGCGTGGCAACCGATGATGAACGCATTGCCCGTCATGTGGCAGATTTCGGAGGATTGGTGCAGATGACCTCTTCGGAATGCCTTACCGGAACCGACCGATGTGCTGAAGCGCTTGAAAAATCCGGACTGAGTGCAGATGTGGTAATCAATGTGCAGGGTGACGAGCCCTTCATCAAGCCGGGCCAGATAGAAGAAATCTGCAGGCTGATGGAAGATACCGCCGCAGACATCGGAACGCTATGTAAAAAAATTGAGACTGCAGCGTTGCTTTTCGACCCCAATGTGGTGAAGCTGGTAAAAGATAGTAAGGGTAAAGCCCTGTATTTCAGCAGACAGGCCATCCCTTTTGTCAGGGGAAAAGAAGCAAGCACATGGCCGGAAGAAACAGAATTTTTCAGGCACATCGGCATGTATGCCTACAAAACTGAGGTGCTCAAATCGATTACAAAGCTGCCTGAAGGGCAACTTGAAAAAGCAGAATGCCTTGAGCAGCTTCGATGGCTGCAGGCTGGATGTCAGATTTTTGTTTCCGAAACTGCATTTGATAGCATGGGCATTGATACACCCGAAGATCTGACAAGGATTAACCCTTCGATGCTGTAAAAGCAGCCTGTATCGGGGCGCCGCTTTTTACACGGTCATTATTTCCTTTTCCTTTTCTACTATCATCTGGTCTACCTTTTGGATGTGGTTGTCAGTGAGTTGCTGCACTTTTTCCTCGGCTTTCTTCACATCGTCTTCCGAAGCGCCTTCTTTGAGGAGTTTGCGCAGTTCTTCATTGGTTTCCTTCCGGATGGAGCGTATGCTTACCTTTCCCGATTCGCCTTCATTTTTTACCTGCTTTACCAGATCCCGGCGTCTTTCTTCGGTCAGGGGCGGGATGGTCAGGCGCACGACCTCACCGTCGCTCTGCGGATTCAGGCCGAGGTCGGAATTGATGATGGCCCTTTCGATTTCCTGAATCAGCTTTTTCTCAAATGGACGGATGAGCAAGGTTCTGGCATCGGCCACATTGACCGTGGAAGCCTGTGCAAGGGGGGTTGGAACTCCGTAATATTCCACCATAAGGCCATCGAGCATAGAGGGTGATGCCTTGCCGGCCCTGATTTTGTTGAACTCCTTCCGGGTATGCTCAAGGGCTTTGTCCATCAAATCCCCGGCTTCATCCAAAAACATGGTAATCTCTTCCATGAACTTACATTTTTATGCGTTATTGTTTGAAATTCAAACGGTTACTAAGGTTCCAATTTCTTCTCCCTCTACAATCTTCAGCAGATTATCAGGCTTGTTCATGTCGAAAACAATGATGGGCAGATCATTTTCTTTGCAAAGGGTAAAGGCGGTCATATCCATCACATTGAGTCCCATTTCATACACCTGGTCGAAGGAGATGTTTTTAAAACGGGTAGCAGAAGGATCTTTTTCCGGGTCAGCGGTGTAGATGCCGTCTACGCGGGTCCCTTTCAGCACTACATCGGCATCGATTTCTATGGCCCGGAGGCTGGCAGCAGAATCTGTGGTAAAAAATGGACGGCCAATGCCTGCCCCAAAAATCACAATCCTACCTTTTTCCATGTGCCGGATGGCCCTTCGTCTGATAAAGGGTTCGCAAACCTCGTCTATTTTAAGTGCCGACATGAGGCGGGTGTACATTCCCGCATTCTCCAGCGCACCTTGAATGGCCATGGCATTGATGAGGGTAGCCATCATGCCCATGTAGTCGCCTGTTGCCTTTTCTATCCCGGCCTCGGCAGCATCCTGACCTCTAAAAATATTTCCACCACCAATCACCACGGAAATCTGAACCCCAAGTCCGGCAACTTTTTTGATTTCTGATGCATAGAGCTTCAGCATATTGGGATCGATTCCGAATCCTTTTTTACCCAGTAAAGCTTCTCCGCTTAGCTTGAGTAAAATCCTTTTGTATTTCATGATTATTGGTGATGGAATGGCCGGCGGCGGCGCAAATATAGTTTTTTGGCTTTTCGGGCCACCATCCTGAAAAAGTTTTACTTCAATTCTACCCGATAAGACCATTCCTTAACTTCAAAACCGGCCCCATTTCTTTGTAATTTGCTGTGGTTTAACCGGTCCGCAGATTCTGAAAACTGTGGCCTGAAATCAATGCGAAGGCGATTCAAAGCTGCTTTTCCGCCTGCCGAAGCCGGAACTATAGGAAAGCGGGAAACTCCGCAACTTAGCTCCTGCCCGGTGAAATAAAATGCCATAGATCGCCCCTCTGCAGAGGAAAGCCTGTATGACTTCACTTCAACATGATTTTCCCAATTTTCAGGGCAGGTGGTGCGGGAAAATGCATCTGGAAGCCGGATGGAAAAGTTGGCAACCCGGCCAAAGTTGCATCTATCAGGATGGCTCACCTCAGGA
>JBIKMV010000030.1:0-20325 GCA_044359055.1 Catalimonadaceae bacterium | reverse complement strand
GACTTTCCTGAATTTTTCAAGTTTGGGTCTTATTACATACTGGCAATACGGCTGCTCGCTGTTTAATTTGTAGTAGTTCTGGTGGTAATCTTCTGCAGGATAGAAACTTGTGAATTCTGAAACCTCTGTAACAATGGGTTTTTGCCATGCACCGGAGGCATTCAGGGATTTGATGATGTTCAGAGCTTTATTTTTTTGCTCTTCGGAATGATAAAAAATGGCGCTCCGGTATTGGGTGCCTATATCGTTCCCCTGTCGGTTCTGTGTGGTAGGATCGTGGGTCTGAAAAAAGATTTCCAGAATTTCTTCAAACGAAATCAGGTCAGGATCGAAGGTGATTTGTACCACCTCGGCATGGCCAGTAGTTCCGCTGCAAACCTCTTTGTAGGTAGGGTTGGGTTTGGGTCCGCCACTGTAGCCCGATTCGGATTTCAATATGCCTTTTACATCCTGATATACACTTTCTACACACCAAAAACATCCTGCACCCAATGTTGCTGTTTCCATCTTTGAATTTTTCTCCGGGGATTTAATCTGATTTTTTTTTGAGGAAGATTTTATGGATTTGTCCTGACAGCTTGCAAAGGCCATGCCCATCCACAAAAAACCAAAAACCAATAAACTGATTTTTTTCATCTCCTTATGGTTGCATTACCTGTTTCGGACCTCAAATGTTTTGCCGGTTTGAAAAAACGGCGGGAAAGAGACATTACAGGAAGCAAAGATGCAGCAAATCCGAAGACAAATTATGGGCCTACCAGCCATCCTCTGCTTTTGTGGTCGAGTAGGCACCTTCGGTTGGGGTGAGCTGATAAATGTCGTTGCCCCCTAAACCATTGGCTCTGGCTGAGGAAATGAAAATAGTTTTTCCCTTTCCGGTTTCGAAATAGTGGGTGTCATTCCCCGGGGCATTAATCGGATATCCCAGATTTTCGGGATCAGAAAAAGTTTTTGTCCTTGCATCGTAGGTGGTTTTGTACAGGTCAAATCCACCCAAACCTTTCAGGCCTTTGGAAGCAAAAATAAGGGTTTTGCCATCCTGCAGCCAGTAAGGGGCTATTTCATCTTCCGGGGTATTTACAGGTTTGCCCACTTTCCAGGGCCTTGACCATTTGGCCTCTGTTTTTCGCTCGGTCAGATACAAATCATAGGTGCCGTCAAAAATGCTGTTGCCTGAAAATGCAATCTTGTCAACCGCATCATTAAAATGCCCATCAGGATTGAAGTATCTGGCAGGAATTTCAGTTTTCATCATTACAGGACTTTTGAATTCTTTTTCATCCCATTCGGTTTCCCACAAGGTCCCGTTGTGTTCCGGACTGAATAACAACAATTTATCTCCCTTGCCAAGGAATTGTATCGATGCAAATTGGGCCTTATTTCCTGATCTGGGATGCAGGGGCAAAGCTTTGGCCCATTTTCCGTTTTCGTCTTTGCGGGAGTAAAAAAGCTTGGCCGCATACTGACCATCGGGATCGGGCACTTCATCTGCAAAAAGCGGTCTCCTGGATGTGAAAACCAGGAGATTTCCCGTCGGAGAGACCAATGGAGAATGCTCGGTGTACAAACTATTGATATTGTCACCTAGATTTTGGATGACATAATGCGACTTTTCACTTGATAAAAAGTGAATTTCAGTCCGGTGAATCTGGCCAACCAAATCTTCAACACCGCGTCTGTATTCATCATTTTGGGAGGAAACGGCAAGGTATTTTCGGTAGCAAATCAGGGCAGAGTCTATTTTCAGGTTAAGATGAAATGCCCTTCCAAGCCAGAATTGATAATATGGATTGGCCTCGTTCTGAGAATTTGCTGCTTTTCTAATCAGCTCAAGCCCTTTTTCAGGTTTTGACAAAAAGAGCAAACACATCCCTGCCTTCAGATTTGAGTTTTCAAGGTCTTTGCCTTTGAAAATCAGCTCTTCGAAAAGCGGAAGGGCATCGTAGTAATCCTCCTGTTCAAATAATTTTTCAGCCTTTGGAAGAAGGTCTCCGGACTGGGCTTGCGAGTAATGGCTTGTAATGGCAAAAAGAAATGCCATTGCAATCCGTCTTTTATATGGATGCATAGGTTTTGAATTGGGTTTTATGCAAAATGTACAAAAACCAATGGCGAAGGTATTACCCGGATGAATCGAAAAAAGGGTGCCCCTGTTACAAAAAATACATGCGTGATTACGGGCTTAAAGTATTGGCTTGAAGGCTGAGTATTTCTTTGCCTTCCGCCACTTTCAATGTTTTTATATATGAAGATAATAGTCTGTAATCCAGCTTCTTATTTCCTCCTGGTAATGGCCGTTTTCGGTAAAGATGTGGGTTTCGATTTGAATTGATTCTGCAGGTTTTTGCCTTCCCAGAGACAGTACCTTTCTCCAGTTTTTATTCTTTTTTTGGTGTAAACTCATTTCAAAATGGCAATACAATCCGGCATTTTCCAAAAGATACAGGGTTTCCCTGCCGAGGTCAGAAGACAATAGCAGCCAGCAAAGCCCATTTTCTGAAAGGTTGTCCCTGAAAAAAGACAGCCATTGGATCCAGTCGTTTTTATCCAGATGCATGGCCTTGTTTCTATGGCTATCCGGGCTTTTCAGATGACCAGCAAAGAATGGCGGATTGCAAACTATCAGAGGAAATGAATTTCGGATGCCAAAGTCCTGATAGGCGCAGGGCTCGATTTTCAGACGGTCGTAAAAAGGACTTTTTTCAAAATTGAAGGCTGCATCCCGGAAAGAGCCCTGATCCGGTTCAATTGCCAGAAAAGAAGTTTGCGTTAGTTTTTGGGCCAGCATGAGTGAAAGCAGGCCGGTACCCGTTCCAGTATCCAGACAATGCGAAGGCTGATTTTCTTTATGACTGCTGTAATAATGGGCCACCAGGCCACCGAAAATACAGGCATCTGTACATACTTTCATGGCCGAATGGCCCTGAAAGATAGAAAATTGCTTGAAATGAAACCAGTCAGAACCCAATTGAGGGACAAATCAATGGCAATATTCATCGGCCACCGAAATCGCCTTTGAAATAATGTCAAGTCCTTCATCCAGATGCTCCCGGTCTGAGATAAGCGGAGGTGCGGTAAAAATCCAGTTCCATCTTACGAAAGTAAACATGCCGAGCTCCGTGATTTTTGCGGCCACCTTGTTCATTATTTCCATATCCTGCGGTCCGGCATTCCAGGGGGCCATGGGTTCTTTGGTCTTCCTATTTTTTACCAGTTCGATGCAACCCAGCAAACCTGTATTGCGGAAGTCTCCGATACTCGGGTGTTTCTCTGCCAGTCTGGCGACCTGTTGTTCCATGTATCTGCCCGAAGCAGCGGCTTTTTCGTCCAGTTTTTCCTCGTGGTAAATGTCCATTACGGCATTGGCTGCTGCGCAGGCTACTGCATGTCCGCTGTATGTGAGGCCGAGTGGCAGGGGCTTGTCATCATAGTATGAAATGATTTCTTCTTTCACCATCATGCCACCGAGTGGAATGTATCCTGAGGTGATGCCTTTTGCCATGGTCATAATATCGGGCACCACATCATGATTTTGAATCCCAAACCATTTCCCTGTGCGGCAGAATCCGCTCATTACTTCATCGCAAATGGTGAGAATGCCATGGCGGGCGGCGAGTTCGGAAACTTTTTTCCAATAGCCGGGGGGATACTTGATGCAGCCTGATGAACCGCTTTCGCCTTCCATACAAATAGCGGCAATATTCTGAGGGCCCTCGTACCGGATAATTCTTTCCATATGGGCCACTGCATTTTCTGTACATTCTTCCGGCGTTTGGCTATTCCAGGGGCAGCGATAGAAATAAGGATTTTCTACATGGATGATATTGGGAACGCCCTGACTGTCGTGCGGTAAACCCCTTGGGTCGCCACCAGCCGAAAGCGCCCCGTATGTTGCCCCATGGTAAGATTGGTAAAGGGTGATGATTTTGTGCCTTCCGGTATACATGCGGGCCAGCTTAATGGCATGTTCGATGGCTTCGGTTCCGCCGTTGGTGAAAAAAGTACGGTTTAAGGTGCCGGGTGCTACTTCTGAAAGTTTGCGTCCCAATTCTGCCCTGGCTTCGGTTGTCATTCCGGGATGGACATAGCTCACTTCCTGCATTTGTCTGACAACTGCCTCCGTAATCCGCTGATCTCCATGGCCTATATTCACATTCATCAACTGCGAAGAAAAATCCAGATACCGTTTCCCATTTCTGTCGTAGAGGTAAACGCCTTTGGCTTTTTCAATGTTGAGTGGGCTAATACCCCGCTGTTTCATCCATGAAAAAATTGTGTATTGAAGACTGTCCTTCAGGATTTGTTCCGGAACCTGAGTGTCACTTTTGAAAACCATGCTAAAATCAAAAAAAATGAAAGGTAAAGGTAAGGAAAACCCAGGCAGCTTTTCAATTGAAATTCTGTTGCCCCTGGTTTGCCGGAATTCTTTTTTTGCTGCCAGCAACAATACTGCTGAATTTAAATGGATTTAAAGCTATTGTATAACAGCAGTTTATATTTAAAAATGCCACAAATTCCGATTGGGTTGGTAGTTTTAAATTTGATTATTCCGGGAATATGGCTGAACCATTTCGGGAAAATACCCTGTCTTCTCCCGAAAGGTATTTGCATATTTGCGGTCCCATTTCTGAGCAGAAAGTGAAGCAAATCATTCAGTCATTTAAAACCGGTGAAACTTTGCTGGAAGAAGTTCCGGCTCCGCTGATTCGTAAAGGTCATATTCTCATCCGCAGTACCCGAAGCCTTGTATCTCTTGGAACCGAAAAAATGCTGGTGGAATTTGGTCGCTCCAGTCTGATTTCTAAAGCCAGACAACAGCCTGAAAAGGTGAAAATGGTTTTGGATAAAATCAAATCGGATGGTTTGCTTCCTACCCTTGAGGCCGTTTTCAGTAAGCTTGAGCAGCCCATTCCCCTCGGATACTGCAATGTTGGAGAGGTTCTCGAAGTAGGAGAGGGGGTTCATGAATTCAAGGTTGGAGACAGGGTGGCCAGCAACGGACCGCATGCTGAATTTGTTTGCATCCCGGTAAATCTCGCAGCCGCTGTACCTGCCAATGTTTCAGATGATGAAGCCGCATTTACGGTCATTGGTTCCATAGGATTACAGGGGATCCGGCTTCTCAATCCTACTTTTGGAGAAACAATAGTAGTATTTGGTCTTGGTCTTATTGGGTTGCTAACTGCCGAAATGTTGTTTGCCAATGGCTGTCAGGTAATAGGCTTCGACCTTGACCCCGCAAAGATAGACCTCGCAAAATCCAAAGGCATAGAAGCCATTCAACTCACCGGCGATTCTGACCCTGTAAAATTGGTCGAATCGCTCACGGGTGGAACCGGTGCCGACGGAGTTCTCATCACGGCTTCAACCCGTGACAGCAGCCTGATCAGTCAGGCAGCGCGGATGAGCAGAAAAAGGGGACGAATCATACTCGTTGGAGTTACTGGTCTGGACCTCAACCGTTCTGAGTTTTATGAAAAAGAATTGACTTTTCAGGTTTCGTGCTCCTATGGTCCGGGGCGCTACGATGACAATTACGAACAAAAAGGAATGGATTATCCCCTGCCATTCGTTCGCTGGACCGAAAAAAGAAATTTTGAAACTGTCCTTCAGGCCATCTCCAGAGGTCAAATTGATGTAAAACCCCTCATTTCAGAACTTGTTCCACTGGAGAAGTTTCAGTCTATTTACGGTGATATTGGAGGAAAAAAGACCATCGCCTCCATTCTGACCTACACCTCCGGTCAGCGGCCTGAATCGACGGTGAAGTTGGCGGCACGGGTAAGTGCCAGGCCCGGAATGGGCATCATTGGTGCGGGGAATTTTACCAAAATGACCATGCTGCCTGCATTGAAAAAGGCCGGTGCTCCTGTAGAAATCATTGCCAGCAATTCCGGGGTGAGCGGAACTTTCCTTGCCAAAAAATTCGGCATTTCAGAATCTACCACAGACTACAGGCAGGTAATCCAATCTCCCCATACCGGGATGGTTTTGATTACCACCAGACACAATTTGCATGCTCCAATGGTGAAGGAGTCACTCTTGGCAGGAAAGGATGTTTTTGTAGAGAAACCTATTGCCCTCAGCGTGAAAGATTTGCTGGAAATTGAACAGACTCTGGCTCTTTCCGGAAAGACTGTCAGTGTCGGATTCAACCGAAGGTTTTCGCCCTTTTCGGTAAAGATAAAAGAAGTTCTCGGCCCCGACCCCGGCCCTGTTTCTGTCATCGCTACTATGAATGCCGGATTTATACCCCCGGAAAGCTGGGTGCATGATTTGCAGCAGGGTGGGGGCAGAATAGTAGGTGAGGCCTGCCACTTTGTAGATCTGATTTCCTTTTTCACAGGCTCGGAAGTAGAGTCGGTATTTATGACTTCTATGGGGCTCAATCCCGACGGCAAAACAGATGTGGCTTCCATTCACCTTAAATACCGCAATGGCTCGCTTGGGGTAATCAACTATTTTTCAAACGGTTCAAAAGCCTACAGCAAGGAAAGAATTGAGGTGTATTTTGGTGGTAAAACCCTGATAATGGACAACTTCAGAAAACTGGAAGGATTCGGTACCGGTGGGTTTTCTTCTCTGAAAGGGGGGCAGGACAAGGGACACGGTTCTATGTTTTTGAAGTTGGTGCAGCTCAACAAAAATGGCGGAGAGGCCCTGATTTCCTGGAAATCCATCCGGAATACGCACCTCGCCTGTTTCGGTGCTGTAAAGTCAATGCTCAGCCAGACCCCAATCCAGGTCGAAAGCCTTGCTTCGGCAGAAACAACCACCGCTTCTGAAATCAATTCCCTGATATAAAAAATCAGGTAGCGTGGCCAAAAACGGTTGGTAAAAGGCTTGTGCTGACGGTTTTTTTTTGTGTCAGAAATAGCGCCCCGTTATCAGATAATTCCCAACATATTCCAGGACTCCATTTTCAAGAGAAGTAAAAGGCAGGGGATATCCAATTGATTTGAGTTTGCTCATATCAGCCTCTGTAAAATACTGATACCCCTCGCGGATGGACTCCGGAGTTGGAATAAACTCAATATCCGGCTGCAAATCCATGGCACTGAAGGTGGCATGGGCCAGATCCAGAAAAGTCCGGGCCCGTCCGCTTCCCAGATTGTATATACCGGAATCCTTGCGGTGATGCATCAGCCAGAAGCAAACCGCCACCACATCTTTTACATATACAAAATCTCTCATCTGATGGCCATGCTCTACACCGGCCTTATGGCTTTGAAAAAGCCGCATTTTTCCTTCTTTCTTTATTTGCTGAAAAGCATGAAAAATGACTGAGGCCATTTTACCTTTGTGGTATTCATTGGGTCCATAAACATTAAAGAATTTCAAGCCGGCCCAGAAAAAAGGAGAATGTTCCTGTTTCAGCACCCATAGGTCAAAATCCTGTTTTGATTGTGCATAGGGATTCAGAGGTTTAAGGCCTGGAATGAGACCATGATCATCGCTGTAACCCATCTCGCCATTTCCATAGGTTGCGGCAGAAGATGCATAAACCAACGGTATCTGAAAAGTGCTGCAAATTTCCCAGATTGTCTTGGAGTAGTTGAGATTCAGCTCATTAAAGATATCAACCGATTTTTCAGTAGTGTCGGTTCTTGCTCCGAGATGGAAGACAAATTCTACCTCCAGGCCATGCTCCTTAAGCCAGGCCGGAAATTCTTTTCGGTCAATCTTCCGGAGAATTTGTTTCCCTTCCAGATTGGGCACTTTATCCTGTCTCGAAAAATCATCGCTTGCC
Source organism: Catalimonadaceae bacterium (assembly GCA_044359055.1). Classification (GTDB taxonomy): domain Bacteria; phylum Bacteroidota; class Bacteroidia; order Cytophagales; family Flexibacteraceae; genus CAMDMI01. Next base: position 12,575 of record JBIKMV010000030.1, on the reverse strand, counting down.
ACGATGGCTTTGTAACCTTCGGCATTCAGTTTCCCTATCAGACAGCTGGGTATAAAGCCGGCTGCCCCTGTTACCACGATCATAATGAAAATTTAGAAAGGCAATATTAGCAATTCGCGGTCAGACCTTCTTTTTTTGCGCCATGTTGCGGGCAAAACTTTTCATTCCGGGCTTTTTAATTGTCCTTTTTTCCTGTTCCGGTCCGGCTGACAGGCCTGCGGGAATCGAAAAAATCAGAACCGATGCTTTGGGCAGAGCAGTTTCCATCCCCACTGAAATAAAGAAAGTTATGGGACTTTCTCCGGCTCTGACCGAGATGCTTTTTGCCCTTCTTCCCGATTCGGCCATTGCTGCAGTGAGCATTCAGTGTGATTATCCTCCCCGGCAGGTAGAGACGAAAACCAAAGTAAACACCTACCCCCTCGACATTGAGGCCCTCCTTGTCCTGAAGCCGGACCTGATTTTTACCGAAACCGGAATCAGTTCGCCTGCTGATGTGGCAAGGATGGAAAAGGCAGGTCTTAAAGTTTTTGTTTTTGATTATCAGAAGGTTTGGGATATCCCTGAAGCTATGGATTCTATCCGGACCTGGGTTCAGCCTAAGGTGGGTACGGATAGGTTGATGGATTCTCTGTACGCAGAATTACGATTTCTGGAAAAAAGAGCCTCCGAATCTATTAAACAAAACAGACCCAAAATTCTGGCCATAACATGGACGGACCCGGTTTTTGCCTATGGTTACAATACCTGTATGACAGATAAAATGCGTCTTGCAGGCGGGATAAATGGTTTGGAAGAAAAATTGGATAAGCCCTATCCTCAGCTTTCGAGGGAATACATTCTGAAGATAAATCCGGATGTTATTTTCGGAGGTGATTTTGAAAAAATGGAGGCGTCCTTTTTTAAGCTTTATCCAGAATTGAAACTTACCATTGCTTACCGGAATAAGTGGGTTTTTGAATTGAACGATGACCTCGCAAGCCGACCGGGTCCGAGATTTTTGGAAGGCATCCGAGAAATTGAGCAAAAATTAAACCTTGTGAGGTAAAGGTTAAGAAATGATTGTCTTTTTGTAAATAGCTGATTGCAAGACAAAACCATTTTTTGAACCTATTTTTTGTTCTAAAATTGCTGCAATTTTTCAAAAACCTTACATCACTTTTGGAGGAATAATAGATTTTTTAGCAATAGAAAACGGAGAGCAAAATGTGGATAAGTCGGCTTTGGCCGTGAAAAATGTGGATAACTTTTTGGATTTATCCACATTTTTAGGGCCTTTTTGAAAAAAGTCTTTCTTCGCCCTGTGTTAATCGGGGATTTCAGACCTTACATCGGAATGCCAGTTTTTGTGCTTTGAAAAAAAGCTCAGGGTACAGGTGCGAATTTTGATTTTGCCCTTGCCAGTGAGTAATAATTGAAATGCCACCATTCGGAACTTATGGGCATAAATCCGGCCTTTTGCATAATGCGTCGGAGCCTTTTCCGGTTGGCAATCTGCACTGCGCTCAGCTTTCCTTCTTTTTGAAGTCGCTGCTCCATTCTGGGCTGGGAGGTCAGGCCGAAATGGTCATAGGCAGTGCCCATATCGAGAGGATGTCCTTTCTCATCGGCAATGGTGAGGTCTACTGCACAGCCATAATGGTGGATGGACCCTCTTTTCGGATGGGCCACATATACATGTTTTATCTTTTCTGGTTTTTTGATACTGTCCCAGAGAATTTTCTGGGCGATTACCGGCCTTGTGGCATCCCATACCAGCAAACTTTGACCCGGCTTTTCCTTTTGCAGTAATTGCTGGGCCATGCTCAGTTTTATGGCCACTTCCTTCTGAAGATAGGCCTTGGAAAGACATCCGTATACATCAAAGCCTATGAAGTTGTCTTTCCCTGAGTATGCAAGGCTTACCTTTATGGCAGGGTTAATGGTTTGTACATCCACCAAACCAAGAGACTTCATTTTCTCTTCCGCTGCGCAGGATGAATTTCTATGAATTCCGCTAGGCTGAAACTGAAGCAGGAAAGCCAGTACAATCAGGAGCATTTCAGGATGAATTATGGTAATTATTCCGTTGACGGTCCTTTTCCACCTGCTTCTTCCGGGTAAAGCAATTCAAATTCAACCCTTCTGTTAATCTGTCTATCCTGTTCCGTTTTCTCCTCGGCAACGATGGGTTTGGTGCTTCCAAAGCCAATGGCCTCGATCCGATCTTCGTTTACAAAGCCGCTTTTGGTCAGATAGGCTTTTATGGCATCAGCCCGGTCCTGACTGAGTTTTTTATTGATTGCCGCATTTCCTTTTTGGTCTGTATGGCCCGAAATCCGCACCCTGAAATCAGGGTGATCAACCATAAAATTGAGAACCTGATTGAGGTCGTTGTGCATAATGTCCAGAATCTGAGACGAATTGTCTTCAAATTCCAGCATCGAAAAGCGGATTTTTTGTTTTTTGAAGCTTTTGGCGGTTGTGTTAATGGTGGTATCGCCCTTCAGGAAAAACATTTTTTCAATTCTGAAAAATTCATCTCCCTGGATTATCAATAGATAGTTGTTGTTTTTTATCAGGTTGAAATCGAAGGTGCCGTCATCCCGGATGAATTTGGGGAATACTTCAATCCCGTTGTCGAGGTCGATTACGGAAACTATACCCTTCAACGGATTGCCTGCAGAGTCGGTAAGTGAACCCGAAAACATACTGGTGCTCAGTGGGTGGGCTTCCATCGGAAGTGGAAAGGAATATAGGTCCAGATTTTTCAGATCGTTTTCTTCGGAGCGGGCGTAATACAGATTTTTGCTCTGCCCGTCTATACTGAAGTAATACTCTGAGCCTTTGCCGTTTACCAGAGGTCCGATATTGAGTGGCTCAATCCAGAGTCCGCGTTTTTTATATGTTTTGTAAATATCAAAATCTCCAAAATTGAGCAGTTGCCCGTTTGAACTGAAATACAGAATATTGTAGTGGGGATGTATAAACGGCGAAACTTCATTGCCCCTTGAATTGACTACAGGTCCTAAATTGTATGCTTTTGACCAGATTTTCCCCGGTCCTTTTACAGCATAATATAAATCACTCAGACCAAACCCTCCGTTTCGGTTGCTGGCAAAATACAAGGTATCTTCGCTGTGAGATAATGCCGGCTGACTATCCCAGGCCACAGAATTTATGCCTGCTCCAAGGTTCCTTACATTGCTCCATGAACCGGTTTCGGTTTGCTCTGCCACATAAATATCGCAATCGCCATATCCTCCTGGAGAATTGCATCTCACAAAATACATGGTTTTGCCGTCTTTTGTCATGATGGCTGAGCCTTCATTGTATTGCGTATTGATATCCCTGATTGGGGAGGCCTCATCCCAGTAACCCTCAATGCCTTTGCTCAGGTAAAGGTCTTCGTTGGCCGTTTCAGGAAAAAAAACTGAGCTTTCTTTTCGCCTTGTTCTCCTTGATGTAAAAATCAGGGTGTCTTCATTTCGGGCCACCGCAGGTCCGTAATCGGGGTAACGGCTGTTGATTTCAGGACCCATACTCAGCAGGACACCTGTTGGAGGCCGAAGGGTATCAATATTCCGTCTGAAATCAACCAGTTTGTAGTAATGGTCTATGGGGATAAAAGTGGATTTGTCATCTCGCTCGAGGGCCCGGTAGTAGTGCAAAATGGTATCCTCCCTATTGCGGGGCAAGCGATGATGCTTCAAAACAAGCCGGTACATGGCTTTTGCTTTCTCGTTTTCTCCCTGAATTTCATACAATTGGGCAAGCCGCCACAAGTATTTCGTGTCTTTGTAGAAATTCTGGATGCCAAAGTTTCCTACATATTCCTCCATGGCCGGGAGTAGTTTGGTGAAATTTTTACGCCTTTCCCATTTCTGAATCTTTTTCAGAATTTCAAGATCTGAGAAGTAGGGTTTTACATTCACATTGGGAAATGCAAAGGTGAATCCGGAGAAAAAACGGCTGTCAGAAATCTGTCCTGACATACCCATTAGTTTGTAGGAATCGGGGTCTTTTTCTTTTTCATTTTGGGCAAAAACAGAGAAAGGACTTGCAAGTATTGAAAGCCTGATGCAATAGATTAGGAGTTTTAAAAATCTGAAATTCAATGTTTTAAATCAGATTTGTTATTTCGCCGCAAGACATTTTTTTTCTGATTACTCAATTCTTCCCGATTTTTTTGTCAGAAAGAATGTTGATTTAGCCACAATGCAATATTGGGTATGATATGTTAATTTTCAAAATTAAGCAGCAATAAACATGCCATGCAGCGGTAAAAAAATATATTTTATCCGACTTATTTAGCAGTTCAGCCGATTCAGCCAAATGGATAAAACATTTTGCGATGGGTGAATACAACAGCACCGCCCTGAGCCGGATTACTGCAAATACCTTCAAAATTACTTACCGGGCGATTTTTGATGCAGATTGGGCGGCAACAAAAATATCTTCCTCCCCGCCGGATACCAGACTGGTCTTCCCGAAATGGGCTTTTTGTGTGAAGGTGCCGGCAAGCCACAGATTTCCGGAAGAATCCAGGAATTTTCCGGTAAATTGAAAATCAGAGTGAAATTCCAGCTTCTTCAATTCATCCAGATTGCCGCGGAGGTCCCAGCGGCCGGCCATTAACTGATTGGGAAAATCGGCAGAAAGTGTTTTTCGGCCCGACTCCAAAAACCGGTTGAAAAATCCACTGACAAGAATGCTTTTTTGATTTTGGCTGAGACAGATGGAAAGTGCGTCTTCCACATCATTTCCTCCCAATGGAGAAACCCATTTGATTTCTCCCTTTTTCGAAATCGCCGACACAAAAATATCCGACTGCCCCTTTGAGGAAACCTGCGTGGATTCAAATGCGGTTTCACCACTAAATTTTCCGCAAAGATAAACCTGACCATCGGGGTCGGTTGTGGCATCTGATACATGAATCTCAGCATCTTTTCCTGAGAATATTTTGGTCCACAAAACATCTCCTGTAGATTCCATTCGGATGGCAAAGGCTGATTTGGAACTCTGCCCCTCGAAGGTCTGATCTTCCAGGAGAAAAAACTGATCGAAATTCCCGGCTGCAAGCACCCTTCCCCAGGGGTCAGTTTTGAGAAGATTGATTTCATCAAATCCCGGTCCTCCCAGAATTTTAACCCATGAAACTTCTCCCTGCAAGCTCAGCCGGCACACAAATCCATCGGTTTGGCCATATTGTAATTTTTCCTTTTCACTAAATTCTCCGGAAAATAATCCACCCGTGAAAACTCCGCCCTGATCGGTTACGGCAATGCTTTGGATAAGGGCAGTTCCCTTGGTTGCCATCTTACTGACCCAGACAAGGCGTCCCGCAGGATTGAGTTTGGCAACAAAAAGGTCGGTGCCTTTGCCGCTAAGGATTTGCCCTTCAAAAGCCGCAGAATCGGTAAAAACTCCTGCAAGGTAGAGATTGCCATCCGGATCGCCCGTGAGGGCACTGGCAAAGTCGTCCAGTTTTCCTCCGAAAGTTTTTACCCAAATAAGGTTGCCGCTCCTGTTGTATTTGGCAACAAAAACATCGCCACCACCCCGGCTTTCCACCTCTGTTTTGTAAAATTTGGCCTTTCCGCTGATGCTTCCCGCTACAAATACATTCTTGTCACGGTCAACCCACAAACTGTTGGCCAGGTCAGGTGTTTGTCCGCCGGCACGCCTGATCCATTCAGTTTGCCCGGATGCCCTATGAAAAGGGGTGTAAAGAAAAAAAAGGAGAAGTAGTTTTTTCATCGGAATCAGCATTATCGGATTGAAGGAGAAAAAAAGTTTTTCCCCGATATCAAACCTGAAATGCAAGGCCGAAATAAAAGAAAAATCAGGATGCAGCCTTGAAATGCCGCTTCAGTTCCTCTACATTTTTCCGGAAGGTAGGGTCTTTGTCTATCAAAGCCTGCACCGACTGAATGGCATGAATCACGGTACTGTGGTCTCTTCCCCCGAAATAATGACCGATTTGCTTGAGGGAATATCCTGTATATTCTTTTGCAAAATACATGGCCACCTGCCGGGCCACTGCCACTTCTTTTTTCCGCGTTTTATCTTTCAGGTCATCAACAGAAACCGAGAAAAAATGACTCACCGATTTCTGAATTTTGTCAATGTCCAGCACCCGGTCAAATTGCTCCACAATGTTATTGAGGATTTTCTTGGCAAGTTCCAGATTGAAATCTCTTTTGTTAAGAGAACTTTGGGCAATCAGAGAAATCATGGCGCCTTCCAGTTCGCGGATGTTGGTATCGATGTGCTGTGCCAGATAATCCACCACATCCATGGGCATGTGCAGACCATCATTCTGCATCTTTTTCTGGATAATGGCCATACGGGTTTCATAATCAGGCTGTTGAAGGTCGGCAGTTAAGCCCCATTTGAAGCGGGAAATCAGCCTTTCGTGCATTCCTTTCAGATCTTTAGGCGGGCAGTCTGAACTTAGAATAATCTGCTTTCCTGCTTGCTGAAGATGGTTGAAAATGTGGAAGAATATTTCCTGGGTCTTTTCCTTTCCTGCCAGAAACTGAATGTCATCCACAATCAGGACATCCATTTGCATGTAGTGCTCCGTGAAGTCAGATGCCGCATGTTTTCCCAGCGATTCGATAAACTGATGGGTAAATTTCTCGGAAGAAATGTAAATCACCTTTCGGGCAGGGTCTATTTCTCTGATTTTATTTCCGATGGCATGCATCAGATGGGTTTTGCCCAATCCCACGCCGCCATACAGCATCAGAGGGTTGAAGGAGGTAATACCGGGCTTGCTGGCTACTGCCAAACCTGCAGACCTTGCAAGACGGTTGCAATCGCCTTCTACAAAGTTTTCGAAATTATAGGATGGAATCAGGTTGGATTCATCAAAAAGACGGTCTTTTTCCAGACGAAGGTGAAAAGCAGACTTTCCATTGTCCGGCACTGACCCCGCTGCTTTGCCTGCATATCCACCCGAGGACACGAAGGCCCCGTTTTCCGCCGGTTCAGGAACACGGGCCTGACCTGAAAATTTATTCCGCAGGGTTACATGCTTGGGCCTGTTGAACTGATCTCCTTTGTCAACCACTATGGAATATTCCAGACTGGCATTTTCTCCGATTACAATGCTGAGGGCCTGATGCAATTCGCCTACATAGTGTTCTTCGAGCCACTCATAGAAAAACTGGCTTGGGACCTCTATGGTCAGGTTTTTACCGTGAAGTGAAACGGGGGAAATGGGATCAAACCAGGTTTTAAATGCCTTTTCATCTACTTGATTTCTAAGTAGTTGAAGGCAACTTTCCCAGGCTTGTTTGTGGTTCTGCATCAAAGTCGAAAAAATGTCTGTCTCCCCCTGAAAATTGAAGGGGGCCAAAGTTGAGGCCTTGACTTGGATTAAGAAAGGGTAGCCTGTGTACCTGTACCTAAAACCGGGTGAAATTTTTTTAAAAAAAATTTGGAAGCATTTCAATCGGCTTATTTATCAAATTGTTAAGATTTTCAGCAATTCGCAACATTGCATACATTTTTTAAAAATTGAAGAAAACCGGATCATTTTTTAATAAACTGGAACGGCGGCTTTGCCCTTTATTTGCTTCAAAATTCTGAATGGAACTTTCCCTTTTATGGTTTCGTAACGACCTCCGGCTTACCGACAATGAGGCCCTTTGGAAATGTCTGGAGCGGTCTTCGGCCATATTGCCGGTTTTTATTTACGAGGATTACTTGTTTGAAGAAAATCCGCTGGGTTTTCAAAGGGCAGGCAAAAACAGGCTGCAATTCCTTTATGAATCGGTCCGAAATCTGAAAAGTGATTTGCAAATGCTGGGCTCTGACTTGCTGGTTCTCAGAGGAAAAGCTTCAGAAATTATTCCGGACCTGGTTGCTGCTTACCAAATTGGGCATGTTTTTACTTCCCTTTCCTTTACCCATGATGAAATGGCTGAAGAAGCGGAAACAGAACAAAAACTGCAAAAGTTGAAATGCCAGTTTCACGGCTATTTTACTGAAACGCTTATTCATCCTGATGAACTTCCATTTCCGCTTTCGGCCCTTCCCAATGTATTTACCCGCTTTCGCAAGGAAGTGGAGCCTCTCAACTACATCCGTAAGCCTTTCCCCAAACCTGCAGCTGTTCCCACGCTGAATATTGATTTTGAGGCCAATAGCTCAGATTTTTCCATTTCCACTCAAAACAAGGCTTGTCCTTACCGGGGAGGAGAAAAAGCCGGCTTGCAGCGCATTCAATACTATTTATGGGAAACCGGCCTGGTGGAAAAATATAAGGAAACTCGAAATGGCCTTTTGGGTACAGATTATTCAACCAAATTCTCCCCCTGGCTGGCCCTCGGCTGCATTTCTCCTCGGACTATTTTTATGGAAATCCGGCATTATGAGGAAAAAGTTCTGGCGAATGACTCTACCTATTGGGTTGTATTTGAGCTGCTTTGGCGTGATTACTTCAAGTTTATGTCGCGGAAATATGGACCTTCAATTTTTTCCCTTCAGGGCCTTAAAAATGAAAAGACCAATTGGAAGAAGGACAGGGAAGTCTTTTGGCTGTGGGCAAGGGGCAAAACCGGAAATCCTTTTGTGGATGCGAATATGAAGGAAATGAATGAAACCGGATTTATGAGCAACCGTGGTCGTCAGAATGTAGCTTCCTTCCTGGCCAAAGACTTAAAAACAGACTGGCGCTGGGGTGCGCAATATTTTGAGAGTCAGCTTATAGATTACGACTGCAGCAGCAATTGGGGCAACTGGACCTATGTGGCCGGCGTAGGCGCTGACCCGCGGGAAAACCGATACTTCAATACCTGGAAACAGGCAGGTCAGTATGATCCCGAAGGCCGCTACATCCGGAAGTGGCTGCCAGAAATTGCCCACCTTCCTTCCCTTCATTTTCAGAAATCTGATGGTATGACGGCAGCTTGCATCAGAGCAAATCATCAGCCAATGCCGGAGGGTTATCCTGTACCTTTGATTACCTCCGCGGTTTTAGGCTGATAGCAGATTTTGCATTCTGCAAGGCTTCATTCCTCTATATATCTTTGCATTCGCATTTCATAAACTATGCTTACCGTGCAACAAACAGGGGACGGCTCCCTTACGCTTTTTTCTTCCCGATTTCAGGAAACCTACCACAGCCGGCACGGTGCCATGACCGAATCGCTGCATGTATTCATAGAGAATGGCCTTCGCTTTGCTGAACCGGGTTTGAAGGAAATGCACATCGGAGAAATTGGTTTGGGTACCGGACTGAATGCCATGCTGAGTCTGGCAGAGGGCGCTCGTCTGGGAAAAACAATCCGGTATGCTGCGGTGGAAGCTTTTCCCTTGTCCGAACCGATAATCCGGCGGGTGGTATCCGCCTTTCCCGGATTGCCATCTGATTCCTATATCAATCTGCTTCAAGCCCCACCGGAGGAGAAAACTCACCTGAGTCCGGGATTCGAGTTCATATGGCACAGGAAAAAATGGCCGGAAGAAAACCCCTTTACCGAGCTGGATTTGCTGTATTATGATGCTTTTGCTCCGGGCTCGCAACCTGAACTTTGGACCATTGAGGCTTTTGAACAGGCCTTCCGCTCCTTGAATCCGGGTGGAATCCTGGTTACCTATTGCGCCAAAGGGGAGGTAAAAAGAAATATGAAGGCTGCGAGTTTTGAAGTATTCAGGCTTCCGGGTCCTCCCGGAAAAAGAGAAATGACCAGAGCCCAAAAACCTTTCTGACTCTTATTTCAGATAGTGGATATCGGCTTCATCCACATCGTCGTAATGCTTATTTTCTCCTGCCAGAGCCCATATAAAACTATAATTGTGTGTACCTGCACCGCTTTGAATGCTCCAGGGCGGTGAGATTATGCCTTGCTCGTTGGATACCATAAGGTGCCGGGTTTCATGGGGCTGCCCCATCAGATGAACAATTTTTTGATTTTCTGGCAGGTCGAAATAAAAACAAACCTCTGTGCGCCTTTCATGGGTGTGTACAGGCATGGTATTCCAAACATTTCCCGGCTCCATCAGCGTCAGTCCCATCATCAACTGACAGGATTCTATCCCAAAGCCGGGTAAGAATTTATACACCTTCCTCCGGTCTGCTGTTTCGGTGCTGCCCGATTTGATGCATTCCGCTTCGGCCATGGTGAATTTTTTGGTGGGAAATTTTTTGTGTGCAGGTGCAGAGCTGATAAAAAACCTGGCCGGCTTCTGACTGTTGTATGAAATAAAACTGACCGAAACAGAGCCCACTCCGATATAAAGCCCTTCCTTGTTGTTGAGCTCAAAGGGCACACCATCTACTACAACTTTTCCTTTCTCGCCTGTATTGATGACGCCCATTTCCCTTCTTTCCAGAAAATACTCGGATTTGAGGGGTTCATAGGTATGCAGTTCAATGTCATGAATCGTAGGGACTGCCCCGCCTGAAATCAGCCTGTCGTAATGGCTGTAAACAAATTTCACCCGGCCTTCCTTCATCAGGTTTTCCATGAGGAAAAGCTCCCTCAATCGGGTTGTGGGATATTGAATGAAATCATCCGGATGGGTGGCATATCGAATTTCCATAATAGCAGGTGACCCGGCGGGCGTTGGTTTAAATTTTCTGCAAATTTAAGGTCTTACGATATGCCCTGGGAAAAAATCTGGTTTTCAATTCTTGATTTTTTTGATGACTAGGTTCCAGCTTTGGTGGTTCCCGGATAATTTATGCCATAATTCCCATTGATTTAAATCGTGAATATGAATTTAATCCGGTTTTCATGTTTTCCTTTCAGGCATCTGTTTCCTTTGACTTCTGAACTTGATAGCCATTGGTCTGGAAATTATTTTAGGAACTTTACAACCCGCAAAGCCAACAATGCGTTTCTGGTCCGTACATGTGACAATGATTATTTTTGATTTACCCGGTCATCCGGAATTTTCTGTTAAATGTGGCTCATTTTTTGAAAGAGTATTTTGAGTTTGTAAAATTGTGGCCTTAAATTTTGAATTTTTTATCTTAACCATTTAATAATCCGGCAATGCTGAAATTTACACTACCTGCAATGCTTGTTCTTTCCGTTTGTTTTCGGGGATTTGGACAAGACAAGGTATTGCAAAACACCAATGTAGACGAGCTTAAAAAACTCGAATCCGAGTTTTCTACAGCCTACCTGGAACGAAAAGCCAGAGTAGAGGCCTACGCCAAAGAAAACAATCTTCTTGTAGATCATTATCTTCCAAGTGGAAAGGTTGTATCCATGGTGGACATCGATGAATTTGGGAAGCCCGTTTACATACGGACAGACAACAACTCTACTGCTTCTGCTACCATTTCTACCAACCGTGTTTACCCATCCACAACGGCAGTGAATCGGTTCAATCTGTCCGGAAGGGGTTTTACCATCGGAGAGTGGGACGGAGGACGAACCTTAATAACCCATAATGAATTTGAGGGCCGGGCAACACAAGCCGACAATGGGACTACCGCCTTAAGCGAGCACGCTACCCATGTGGCCGGAACTTTGATTGCCGGTGGTGTTGGCAGTGTCAACCTCAGAGGAATGGCCTACAAGGCGAAACTTTTGGCCAACGACTGGAATAACGATGATGGCGAAATGGCATCCCGGGCTTCTCAGGGTCTGATGGTCTCCAATCATTCCTACGGAGAAATCTGCGGATGGGAGTTTAATGAAACAAACAATCAATGGGAGTGGAATGGCAATGCCTCGATAAATCCTACATACGATTACAGATTTGGATTTTACAATAGCCGGGCTCAGTCCTGGGACCGAATGTCTTTCAATGCGCCCTATTATCTGATAGTAAAATCTGCCGGAAATACCCGAGGAGGTGGCCCTAGTGACCCGAACATTCCCAACAACGGCCCCTACGATTGCCTGCCTACCTATTCGGTTGCCAAAAATATTTTGACAGTAGGGGCTGTAAATGGCCTTACCAACGGCTATGTGAATGCAAATGGAGTGGTCATGTCAACCTTCAGTAGTTGGGGCCCTGCCGATGATGGCCGGATTAAGCCCGATATCGTGGGCAACGGGGTAAATGTAACTTCTACCGGATCAGCATCCAATACTCAGACAGTTACCCTTAGTGGTACTTCTATGTCAGGGCCTTCAGTTGCCGGATCCTGCCTTTTGCTTCAGGAGCATTACAGCAATACCCACAAAAGCCGTAAAATGCGATCTGCCACCCTGAAGGGTCTTGTAATCCATACAGCAGATGAATGCTGGACCTTTCCCGGACCTGACTATCGCTATGGATGGGGCCTGATGAATACAAGAAAAGCCGCAACGGTTATCTCCAACGACAGCGTATTCAGTGCAATAGTAGAAGACCAGCTGAATAATCTGCAGGTAAAGGAATACACCATAACCGCAAAAGGAAACGAAACCCTTACCGCAACCCTCTGCTGGACTGATGTAGCCGGAACCCCTGGCCCTGCGGCATACAACAGTCGCTTAAAAATGCTTGTTAATGATTTGGATATGAGATTGATTAACGAAAGCAATCAATCTGAAACCCTGCCCTGGAGACTGAATCCGGACAGTACCACCAACCGTGCTGTAAAAGCTGACAACTCTGTCGACAATGTTGAAAAAATTGAG
>JBIKMV010000176.1:0-6044 GCA_044359055.1 Catalimonadaceae bacterium | reverse complement strand
CCATTTCAGCCATTGCACACCATAAACTGCCCCCGAAACCAGATCTTGTTTTGCCCCTGTATGGGCTCTGAACACATTTTTTTCTTCCAGAAGGCGGAGTAAGCCTAAAAATGCAAAGCAATAGGCCTCTTTGTGGCCAATCATTTCGGCAGAGGGCAATGGTATATGCCAGTTGCTGCCCAATTCGCTGCGCAGGCAAGCCATAAAAAAATTGTGAAAGGCTCCTCCACCGGTAACCAATAATTTTCCACCTGCTTTTACCGATTTTATTTCATTGGCAATGCGGCTTGCGATATGCAGACAAAGGGTGTGCGAAACATCTTCAGGCCGGTGGCGGTAGGGCATCATCAAGGGAATCCAGGTGCTGAAAACATCTTCATTTCCGAGACTTTTCGGAGGTTTTTGCCTGTAATAGGTAATTTGGTCCAAAGCATGGAGCAGTTCAGGAATGGTTACGCCTTTATCTGCCAAAAATCCATCCTTATCGTAAGGAAGGCCGCACCAGGATGCCGCCAGATTGAGCAACTGATTGCACGGTACAATATCGAAGGCCGGTAAATCATTTTCGGCAGGAAATGAAACATTGGCGATACCTCCCAGATTGAGGCAGACATCAAAGTCAGAAAAAAGAAAATGTTCTGCACCCGGTACCAGTGGCGCCCCCTGACCGCCATTGCCGACATCCAGAGTCCGGAAATCAGACACTACCGTCCGATTCAGCATGCCGGAAAGTAAACCGCCGTTGCCGATTTGCAGGGTATACCGACCGGCCGGCTTATGAAAAACGGTATGGCCATGGGATGCTATGGCCATGGGCTCAAGGTTGAATTTTGAAATGAAACGGCCGATAGATTCGGCACAAAACCGAACAAATACGGCTTCGGTTTCTGCTGCGTCGGCAAAAGAAGTCTGCCGGATTGTGCGAAGTTGGCTTTCCAGTTTCTCCGGGAAGGGAAAAGTGTGGGCTTTCAGAATTTCTCCTTTCCAGCTTTGCCCTGACTTTTCGAAATGGCAATGTGCCAGATCCAGTCCGTCGAGCGAGGACCCGGACATCAGGCCAAGAATCTGAAAAGAACCGGTTTTCTCCATTTCAATGCAAAGTTAATCTGCTGCCGTAGCACTGAAATCCTCCATTCAAAAATATCATCTTTTTTATTCGAAAAGAGGAGCACTACGATTTTACTGATTATCGGAGCTGATTCATCCATTCTGAAGCATTCCCCAGAGGGTATCTTTCAGGGTCTGAATGCCCTGCTGACTGGCAGCAGAAAAGGCTACCACAGGAATATCAAGTTTCAGATTTTTTATCTGCTCCATGTCTTCCTCCGTTGCCAAATCCATCTTTGAAATGCCCAGAACTCTATGTTTTTCAGCAAGTTCAGGATTGTGGGCCTCCAGTTCCGATACCAGCATTTGGTATTCTGCCTTAATATCCGGAGAACTGGCAGGAACTATAAATAGTAAAATGGAATTTCTTTCAATATGTCGGAGAAAACGAAGGCCGAGGCCCTTGCCCAGGTGAGCACCTTCGATGATACCCGGAATGTCAGCCACTACAAAAGATTGAAAATCGCGGTGTTTCACCACTCCCAGATTGGGAACAAGAGTGGTAAATGGGTAATCGGCAATGGCTGGTTTGGCGGCTGAAATAACGGAAAGCAAAGTGGACTTTCCGGCATTGGGGAGGCCCACCAGGCCTACATCGGCCAAAACTTTCAGCTCAAGAATTATCCATTTTTCCTGTCCGGTTTCACCCGGCTGTGCATAGTCGGGTGCCTGATTGGTGGGTGATTTAAAATGGTCGTTGCCAAGCCCTCCCCTGCCTCCGGCAAGCAGCACATACTTTTGATTTTCGGACACCACTTCGGCCATGATCTCACCGGTTTCGGCATCCCTTGCGACAGTTCCCAAAGGTACCTCCACGATGAGATTTTCGCCCTGAGCACCTGTTTTCCGGCCCGACTGGCCCGACATTCCATGACCTGCTTTTACATGTTTGGTATATTTCAGGTGCAGCAAAGTCCAAAGCTGGGGATTGGCTTTGAGGACAACATCGCCACCCTTTCCGCCATCACCACCGTCCGGACCACCGTTTGGCACCCCTTTGGCCCTGAAAAAATGTGCAGACCCGGCACCCCCGTTGCCGGATTTACAATTGATTTTGATGTAATCTATAAAGTTGGAATCGGCCAAAGTTCAAAAGTAAAATAGGCCGCAAAGGTAGAAAGGCCTTCGATTCAGGTCCTTTCTTTTTGATTATTGTCCTTTGGAAAATTATTTAATTTCTGATTGCCCGATTGTTTGGGTCTGGCATCCATCATTTGATTCTGAGCAGGTAAAATCTGAACCGGCTTGTTTCTGTTTGCTGCGGCAATGATAATCAGTAAAAATGCCGAGATTACGAAAAGAATAAACCGGAAATTTTCCTTACCGGAGAGAAAATGATTGTTTACAAAAGACTTCATCAATTATGCTAAACCAAATCAATTCTTTAAAAAACGAATATATCGGGTAGCTTAAATCTAAGGGGATGCAATGTTAAAGCTTTTTTTTCACTTGGTATAAACTTTCTGAAAGCGGCCGATACCCATCGATAAATACAAATAATGGCTCTGTAAAATGCTTCATCACCGGGCTGTTTTTGCCACTAAATTTAATCATGAAAAAACAGGATTGTCATTTTTTGGGTTTCTTTCGGACCCATTCCCAATTGCGGGAGGGTTCGAAAGTGAATAATCTGACATCAAAACTGAAAATCTGGATTTCGGCGGCACGATTGAGAACCCTGCCCCTTGCCTTTTCGGGTACGGGTATGGGCAATCTGCTTGCCTGGCAAAATCATGATTTCAAACCTGCCATTTGTTTTCTGACTTTCATTACCACCCTGTTTCTTCAGGTTTTATCCAATTTTGCCAATGACCTTGGCGATAGCCTGCATGGCGCCGACCACGCAGGCAGGAAAGGGCCCGGCAGGGCTGTTCAGTCGGGAAAAATATCCGCTAGGGAAATGAAAATGGCTGTGCTTGTTACAGCCCTGGGTGCATTTTTATCCGGCATCTGCCTTCTTTTTCTAAGCTTCAGTTCGGACTGGGCCGATGCTTTGCCCCTTTTTGCAACAGGGCTGCTGTCTATCGGGGCGGCTTATTTCTATACCAACGGAAAAAAACCCTACGGTTACATGGCCCTAGGGGATGTTTCCGTTTTTGTTTTTTTCGGCCTGGTGGCAGTTTCCTGCAGCTACTATCTGCATACCCATACATTTACGAATGAACTCATTCTGCCCTCCTGCGCCTTTGGCTTTCTGAGTACTGCAGTACTGAATATTAACAATATGCGGGACACCGAATCGGATCTGGAAGCCGGAAAAATCACCCTGCCCATTGTTTTGGGACCGCAGAAGTCCATTTTTTACCACAGTCTGCTGGTATTCGGAGGGATTGCCTGCTTAATTATTTCTGTTTTCAATGGCCGGTTTGCGGATATTCTATTTCTTGTGCCTGGCATTGCTCTTATTCTAAAAAGCTACTTTGGAGTTTTAAAAAGCCGGACTCCTGAATCGATGGACCAATACCTGAAGCCTCAGGCTTTGGGTGTCTTTCTGAGTATGACAGGATTATGGGCTTCTGTCTTATTTTCTTCACTTATTTTCTAAAAAGCCTTTTAGAATCATTTCCGTCATAAAACAGAGGCAAATGAGCGTGAAGGGAAAATTATGTCTAGTTTTGCCTCTGAATAATCATTTGCCATGTATTTTAATAACGATTGGGCAGTTGTGATTCCGATGGCAAACGAATCGGAAGACTTCCATGACCTGGTCACCATTCTTGTTTTTGTTCTGGAGAAACTGGGGAGTGGTAAAGCTTATTTTGTAGTTGACAATTCATCCAAGGACAATACAAGGGAATTGTGTGAAAATCTGTCTTCTCAGGACAGCCGGTTTTCATTGGTCTGGGCCCCGCAAAACCGCAATGTGGTGGATGCCTATCTGGCCGGGTATCGGGCTGCACTGGATGCCGGCCACCGATTCATTATTGAAATGGATGCCGGCCTTTCACATGACCCCAGAGCAATTCCTATGTTTCTCAGGGTCTTGAATGAAGGCAATGAGTGCGCTTTTGGAAGCCGGAATATCAACGGGGGCTCCAATGCAGACTCACCTTTTTCACGAAGGTTTATCTCCGGTTTCGGTACTTTTCTTGCCAATTTGTTTCTGGGCACTTCGATGAGCGATATGACATCCGGCTTTCAGGGGTTCCATGCCAATGTGGTAAAGGCATTTCTGGATTATGGACTTAAGTCGAAAGCCCACTTTTACCAGACCGAAATCCGGTATCTGCTCAGGAAAACCAGGTACATGGAGGTTCCCATTCACTACAGAGCACCATCTCCCAGTATTTCAGAAAAAGCCCTAAAAAACAGTCTGGCAACTTTCTGGTATTACATCCGCAAGCGCTTCACCGGGAAGGCACCCATCATAAAAAGCAATTTCAATTACCATCTTCAGTAATGGAGGCATGGTGATGAAATCATGTAGCCGTCCGGGTTAGACTATGACTTTGCTAATCCAATCGTTAATGCCATGATTCATCATTATTTCTTCATCTACAGACTGGCAGAGGAACTTGGAGTTGTTTTGAGGGATGCCTCGCTGATTGCAGCTTTTTCGCAGCAAAAGGATGAACTGATTCTGGAGCTGGAATTGAAAAATGGATTGCCCTTTTTTATAAGAGCCGAACTCCAGCAGGGTGTTGGCTTACTTTCCTTTCCTGAGTCATTTCAGCGCAGCAGGGCCAATGCTGCAGACCTGTTTCCAGAAATTACAGGAAAAAAAATTTTACTGATTAAGCCCGTTTTATTTGACAGGAGTTTTCATCTGGTTTTTGAAAACGGGCTTCAGCTTTGTTTTAAATTGTATGGCAACAGGGGAAATGTTTTACTCCACAACGGAACCAAAATCCTCAGAATTTTCAATCAGCACTTGAAAAAGGACTTGGAATCGGTCCCTCCTTCAGATCTGAATGAACTATTGCCACACTTTGGAAAATATTCTCCGGATTCCCAAATTTTGAAATTGCATCATCCTATGCTGGGGAAAGAGGATTGGATGGAGTGGGAAAGGCGTAAAAAACAAAAGCCGGAAGCGGAGGAAAAAGTCCTTTTCAGAGACTTTTTACATCAACTATCAGAAGGGAAACTTTTTGTTTGCCTGAGAGACAATATGGCTGTGACCAGTGTTTTTCCAAAGGAAGGAATTCTGTTGGAAAGCTATAGCCCGATGGAAATAGCCAACCGCTATCAGCGGGCATACTGGACCATTAACCGGTTTGAGCAGGATAAAAAAACCTGTCTGGGCGCATGGGAGAAAAAGCAAATCCAAATCAGGGAGCAGATTTATGCAACCGAAACTCAAATAAATAAACAAACCGCTTCGGATGGTTTCAAGATACAGGCAGATTTGCTGATGGCCTACGCCGGACAGATTCCAAAAGGTGCCGAAGGGGTAAAATTGCCCCTTTTTGGAGAAGAGAAAGATATTGAAATCCAATTAAAAAAAGACCTTTCGGTGATAGACAATGCGAACCGACTGTATCGAAAGGCCAAAGGAGAAAAAGAAAACCTGAAACAGCTGGAAGTGCGCCTTGGGGAATGGAAAGAAAATCTGAAACAGAATGAAACTATATGCAAAAAAATTCAGGATGCAGCGCATTGGTCAGAATTGAAGCCATTCATCAATGTGCAAGGGCTTTCAACGCAGGATGTAGAAACCCAGCCCTATCACCTGCGCTCTTTTATGAATTTCGATATCTGGATTGGTAAAAATGCCCGAGCCAATGATGAAATGCTGCGCCTGGCACACAAAGACGACTATTGGCTCCATGCAAGGGATACTGCAGGCAGTCATGTAATCATACGGAGAAACAAAGCCGCTTCCATACCCAAACCAGTTTTGGAAAAAGCAGCAGAATGGGCGGCTTACTATTCAAAATCAAGGTCAGAAAGCTTAGCTGCAGTAATATATACTGAGAAAAAATATGTTAGAAAAT
>JBIKMV010000175.1:0-6085 GCA_044359055.1 Catalimonadaceae bacterium | reverse complement strand
ATTTACGCCCAATGTAAATTATGCTGTATTGAATTCGCCGGCAGGCAATACCTACAACTGGACCGTAAGCGGGGGTACACAGGTAAGCGGTGGCAATGGTGCTGCCATATCCGTAAACTGGAACGGACCCAACCCCAATGCCAAAATTGTGGTTCTTCCGACCAATGAATTTGGCTGTGTGGGTAAAAAAGATTCACTTCAGCTGGTCGTAAATCAAAATCTGAAACCATCCAAGCCATTGGGTGATAGTGTGATTTGCTCCGACTTCAGGGCACAGAAACTGTACAGCACCATTCCAACTGCCGGTTCTACCTATACCTGGAACTCGCTGGGAACCAGCCTGCCATCTCAAACATCTACCACAGGAAATGTAACTGTAGACTGGACCATAACCAACGGCATCGGTTCCATCTGGATTGAGCAGCAGAGCAGCACGGTAGATCCCATCACGGGAACCCCAATACAGTGCTTCGGCAGGTCTGATACCCTGAGGGTTATCATCAACCGCAGCCCCGACAGTACCCTTGCCATGTCTGGCGATGTATCAGTATGTGCCGGGCCGGGTGCTACAAGGCCGTATGCACTGGCCGGCTACGACAACTCAGCCTATAACTGGACCATCAGCCCTACTGCCGGTATTGTAAGCGGTCAGGGTACGGGCAACATCACGGTTTTGTGGGCCGATACCGGAAACTTCACCGTTTCTGTAGTAGAAACCACCAACAAGGGTTGCGTGGGTAAAGCCATTTCTAAATTGGTGCGGGGCAATCCCATACCCAGGCCGGGTCTTTCGGGATTGTCTGACTCTACCATTTGTCCCAATGATTTGTCGAAGCCCTTTTTTGCTCAGTCTGCACCCGGTTTTGCCAATTCATCTTTCAACTGGACAATCTCCGGTGGAACACCCAATACTGCCACCAACCAAATCTTCCTGGCTGTGACATGGAACAGCGTTGGGCCTTACTCACTCAGTCTAAAGGAAACCACTACAGCCGGTTGTACAAATGATTTCCTTGTTCCTTTGATTTACGATCCTTCAGAACCGGTTCTCAGCCATGTTTCCTTGCTTGAGAATGATGAAAGCCGTGTAATCCTGAAATTCAATATGAAGGACGGGGCGCTCAATCAGTCGGTTTTTTCCATTCAGAGAAAAGACCTTGGCAGTTCGAATTCCTCCTGGCAAACCATTCAGAGCAATCTCGCTTTGACTGAAAATCAATATATTGATCAGCCAGGGAATACGGCAGCCAAAGCCAATGAATACCGGGTAATGGCCAAAAACCGCTGTAACAAGGGCATCGAGAGTAAGGTGCTCAATACCATCCTGCTCAAAGCAGAGCCGCTTCCTGAAAAAGATGGTATCAATCTGAAATGGAATCCCATGCTGAACTGGCCTGGCGGAACGGCAGGATACAGCATACTCCGCAAAGTAGATGATGAAAGCAGTCTTAGCTTTTTTGATGATGCCCCATCATCTTCCAATCCTGAAAGGTATTATGAAGCAGCGGGCGATGGTTTTAACCAGTGCTGGCGTGTTGTGGCCAATCAGGGCGGAGGAGGCGAGAAGTCATACTCCAACACCGTTTGTGTGAAATTTGATAACCCTTTGGTTTTCTACAATTTCATTTCACCCAATGGTGATGGTAAGAACGACAGCTGGCTGATAAAGAATCTGAAGCTCTACCCCAAAAACCAACTGAAAATAGTAGACCGCTGGGGAAGGGTAGTTTTCGAAAAGAATGACTACAGCGAAGACAACCTTTGGGATGGAAAGGATGTGAGCGAAGGTGTCTACTTTTTCCAGTTCCGGGTGCCTGACAAAGGTTTGGAGCGCAACGGCTGGATAACCCTGAAAAAATAAGCCAAATGAATCCCGCAGCGATGCGGGATTTTTTTTTGAAAGGTATCCATTGGCCATCGGGGGCCGGATGGCTGGGCTTGTAATCCGGGATTATCCATTCCAAAAAACAGGCCTCGGCAATCCAAATTCCGAAACACCGGCTTCTGAAAGACGGCAGCATAAAAAAAGCCACCCTACGAGGTGGCTTTTTTTATAGTCGAAAATTAAATTATCAATCCGGAATTTTGTCGGCATCGCCTTGGCGATTCAGCCTTATGTAGGTACTCTTGAGCGATTTACGGGCACCTGCATCACTGGGATCTTTCTTGTAGCAAGCCTCAAAATAAGGAAGTGCATTGGCAAATTCTTTGTTTGATTCTGCCTCCATGCTTTTGCCTTTTTTCTGGTAAGTAGGTATATCCATGTCGTTTACTTTCTTTAACAAGTCGGCACCCCGGTTGAAGTGGTAAACACCAATATTGAAATTGGATTCCAGGTTCATAGGGTCGATTTTGATGGCTTTTTTGTAGGCAGAAAGGGCTTTTGCCTTGGAGGCTTCTCGGTCTTTGGGAGTTTTTTTGGTATCGGCCGATTCCTGATCATACAAATTGCCGAGAATGGCAAAAAGCTGGGCATTGCTGGAGTCCATTTTTACCGCCGCTTCGAGCTTTGATTTGGCTTCAGCTCCCCTGCCGTTTTCAAAAAACAACTGTACTTCTTCGAGGGCAAGATCATAACTGGTTGGAAAATAGCTTCTTCCTTCGGTTACATGGGCCAAGGCTGAATCTTTTTTTCCTGCCTTGGAAGCCTGACGGCTCATAGAAAGGAAAAATTCGGGTGAAACACGACCCAGCTTTATCAGATTGCGGATGTAGTATTTGCATTGTTCGTAATTGCTCAAGGCTTCGGCAGAATACAGCGCATAGAGAAAAGCGGTGGTATCGGCAGGTTTGATGGCTTGAGCCAGTTCGTAAGGCAAAATCGACTCTGCATATTTCTTTTCCTGATAGCGGGCTATACCTTCATTCAGGAAACTATTATATAGCAGCTGGATTTTAGCAGCCGCCTGATCGAAATACTCATCGCCTTTTTTGGAAAGCTGCATTACCATACGGTAAGATTCATAGGCTTGCTTTCCTGCATCCGGTGCCTTTTCTCTAAATTTTTCATTTTTCGATGCCATGATATTCTCATAAATCATCCCCCTGAAATACCAGGTTTTGGCTTTGTCTCTGGTTTTTTCATGAACAGCAGCACGGTCGATCTCCGACCTGGCCTTGTCGTATTCGCCGTCTTTGTTGTAAAGAAAGGCGTTGGTAACCGCATCGTTTTGGGCCTGCAGCGAAGTGCTCCACATAAACAAGCCTGCGTACAGAAGCTTTCTCATTTTTCTTGTATTTTTGGTTAAAAACTATTCTTCAACGGGTTGGTTTTCAGATGTTTCGCCTGATTCTGATGGGGTTTCGGGATTTTCCTGATTTTCTGGACTCTCCATTTCTACCTCTTCTTCTTTTTCTATTTTGGCAATGGAGGATATTTCATCTTCATCATTCAACCTGATCAACCGAACGCCCTGCGTATTTCTACCCATCACCCGCAATTCGGAAACCGAGGTCCGGATCATGATGCCCGATTTATTGATGATCATCAGGTCATCCTTATCGGTTACATCCAATATGCCTACCACATTCCCGGTTTTTTCGGTAACATTCAGAGTAAGAACGCCTTTGCCGCCCCGGTTGGTTATGCGGTATACATCGTTACCATCTTCAGGGTCAACGAGATAGGTGCGTTTGCCGTATCCTTTTTCAGAAACCACGAGCAGGGTGCGGCTGCGGTCTGCAATGCTTACCAGGCCCACCACATGGTCGTCTTTTCCGGCAAGCGAAACGCCCCTTACGCCTGCTGCACCTCTGCCCATCGGCCTTACTGTGGCTTCGGGGAATCGCACTGCCCTTCCTTTGTAGGTAGCAATGATGATTTCATCGTTGCCGGAGGTCATTTTTACATCCAGCAGGTGATCGCCTTCGTTGATGGTAATGGCGATGATGCCAGCCTGCCTGGGGCGGCTGAATGCCTCCAGGGTGGTCTTCTTGATGGTACCATTCACGGTACACATTACCAGGTAATTGTTGTTGATATAGTCTTCATCTTTAAGACTTTTCACATTGATTACCGCCCGGATTTTGTCTTCTTTTTCTATGTTGATGAGGTTTTGAATGGGCCGGCCTTTTGCAGTTTTGTTGCCTTCGGGCAGTTCATACACCTTTACCCAAAACATTTTGCCCGAGTTGGTAAATACGAGCAGGTAATTGTGCATGGTGGCTACAAAAAGGTGTTCGGTAAAGTCATCATCCTTTACGGCTGTGGCTTTTGAACCTACGCCTCCTCTTCCCTGCACCCGGTATTCGGTGAGCGGGGTCCTTTTGATGTAGCCCTGATGCGAAATGGTAATCACCATCTCATCGTCCGAAATCAGGTCTTCGATGGAAATATCGTCAGTGGCATGTACGATTTCGGTCCGGCGGGCATCGCCGTAGCGTTCGCGGATTTCGTCCAGTTCTTCTTTGATGATGCCCATCCGTATGCCCTCGTCGCCCAAGATTTCTTTCAATCGGGCAATGAGTTTCTGAATTTCCTGAAACTCTTCCACGATTTTATCCCTTTCGAGTCCGGTAAGGCGCTGCAGCCTCATGTCGAGTACAGCACGGGCCTGAATTTCAGACATATTGAAATTCGAAATCAGCCCGTTTCTTGCTTCTTCGGGGTCTATGGAGTTTCGGATGAGGGAAATTACGGCATCAAGGTTGTCGAGTGCAATGAGGAGTCCTTCCAGGATATGGGCCCTTTTCTCGGCTTCGTTCAGATCGTAGGTAGTGCGGCGGACTACCACCTCGTGTCTGTGCTCCACAAAGTATTGGATCATGTCCCTCATATTCAGCGTCATGGGCTTTCCTTTTACGAGGGCCACATTGTTAACACTAAAGGAGGTTTGCAGGGCAGTGAGTTTGTAGAGGGTGTTTACCACCACCTGGGCATTGGCATCTCTTTTCAGATCAAATACCACCCGGATACCGTCTTTATCCGATTCATCCCGCACATCGGAGATGCCTTCCAGCACCTTGTCGTTGATCATTTCCCCAATGCGCTCTATCATGGCAGCCTTGTTTACCTGATAGGGAATGTCATAGAAAACAATCTGCTCCTTACCGGTTTTGGAGGTTTCCATTTTGTAGTTGGAGCGGATTACGATGCGCCCGCGGCCGGTCTCTAGGGCATTTTTGATGCCGGTGTACCCGTAAATAGTGCCCGCAGTAGGAAAATCGGGTCCTTTTATGAATTTACAAAGTTCCTGTATGGTGATGTCGCGGTTGTCGATGTAGGCTTTGATGCCGTCTATCACCTCGGTAAGGTTGTGGGGGGCCATATTGGTGGCCATACCCACCGCAATTCCGGCGGAGCCGTTTACGATAAGGTTTGGAAATTTGGCCGGAAGCACGGTGGGTTCTTCCAGGGAATCGTCGAAGTTGGGCTGAAAATTGACGGTATTCTTTTTGATATCAGACAGCAGTTCTTCAGCAAGCCGGCGCAACCTTGCTTCTGTATATCGCATGGCTGCCGGTTCGTCGCCGTCTATAGAGCCAAAGTTTCCTTGTCCGTCTACCAGGGGATAGCGCAGCGACCAGGGCTGAGCCATCCTCACCATGGTATCGTACACAGAGGTATCGCCGTGGGGGTGAAATTTACCCAGGCATTCCCCTACGATACGGGCAGATTTTTTATAAGGTTTGTTGTAGTTTACTCCCAGTTCGTCCATGCTGAAAAGCACCCTGCGGTGAACCGGTTTGAGGCCATCCCGCACATCGGGCAGCGCACGACTCACGATCACCGACATCGAATAATCGATGTAGGCAGTGCGCATTTCTTCTTCAATATTTATCGGGATGATGTTTTCGTTCTCGGCCATTCAGATTCTAATTTTTATAATGGCTGCAAAATAACCCCTTTTGTAATTTATTCGAAAGATTAATAGTTTAATCTCCGGCTTTATTCTTCCTTATCCTCTTCCGGTTCCTCAATGTCCAGATCTTTTTCCTTTTTTCGCTTTGAAGGGTCACGGGCTTTGATTCCTGCCAGATGATTCGATTTCTTGTCTTCCTCCTTGTTTTTCTTTTTGTTCCACCAGTACTCCTTCTTAATCAGGTTTTTATCTTTGGTGTACACATATTGCTGACCCACTTTCGG
>JBIKMV010000029.1:0-20560 GCA_044359055.1 Catalimonadaceae bacterium | reverse complement strand
ATTCCCGTACTGGTAAAAACACCTTCAAATGCCCTGAATCATGAAGCCCTCTGTCTGATGCTGGCAACTAAAGTTCCTACCGACTATGGCCTGATTCGTATGGGTTTCAGCTATGATTTTCCTGTTTCTTCCCAAATCAATGCGTTCGGAAGAACCTTTGAAATCACAATGAGCTATCAGCTGATCAACGAAAAGTGCAGGAAAAGAATCGTGTACAGAAACATCCCCTGCCCGGGTCTGTAAATTAAGTTTCCTTCAGAGTGGTTTTTATAATCAGGTTCCCGCTGACTCGGCAGGCCTGAATTCATTATCCTGATACTTGGAAGGGCACTTCATCAGGATTTTATCGGCAACAAATCTGCCCTGTTTCATTTCTCCTACAACCACAATCTTTTCAGACCTTTCAAAATCAGCCGGTTTTGGGTTGAAATAAACAACCTCCTGCTTTTCCTTCTTTTCATCCATCAGGTAAAAACTAAAGTAATTGGGATCTTCCTGAGGATTGTATACCATCCCTTCAATTTCACCTGAGGCATTTTTCGGCAAAGAGCCTACGACATGCACTTTCTCATTTTCATCTTCTTTGGCCATTTCTTTTGCTTCCTTAAAGCATACATAAGTACTGGCATCGCCCGAAGTTGAAACTATCACTGCAACTCCAATGGCCATAGCAAGCAGGCCACCAATATGTAAAGGCTTAATTTTCATTTCTTTTCCAGATTTTTTTCTAGTTTAGAAATTCTTTTTTCCAGAGAGAAAAGAAAGGCAATCATTCCTGCAAATACCATAAGGACCGTCAGGAGAACCACATAGATTTTGCCATTGCTTCGCAGCAGGTCTGCCATTTCAGGGCTTCCATCAGACTGGGCAAATCCGGTCGAACTGAATAAGACCATGAGGAGAGGAAGAAAGAAACAGAATATTTTACCTTTCATTTTCTGATTGATTAAATTTTAAAGTTCTGAAGCGGATCAGAAGGTCAGACATCCACACACCGAGTAGGGTCCATCCGAAAACCGCAGGATAAAATACAGGCCTTAATTTTCCGGACTGATCATACGGATTGAAGCCGGGATTGCCGCCATTTCCGGGATGCAGCGAATCGGTGAAGCGGGGCAGAATGAATATCAGGGGAATCAGAACAGCGAAAGCAAATATGCTATACACCGCTGATAATCTGGCTCTTTCCTTAATTCCTGAAATACTGCCTCTGAGTAATAGGAGAGCTAGGTAAATCATGAGGGCAATAGCGGAGGCGTTTTGCTTGGGATCGTTGCTCCAGAATTCTCCCCAGGTAAACCTTGCCCATAACATGCCGGTACCCAACCCCAGAAAACCGAACAGAACTCCGGTTTCAACAAAACCAAGGGCCCGTATATCGGATTCAATCCGGTTGGTAGCCAGATAGTGAATGGAATAACCCACTGAAACCGCAAAAAGAAGAATCATCCCAAACCACATCGGTACATGAAAATACAGATTGCGGATGGTTTCGTTCAAAATATTCAGCCGGGGAACAGGACCCAGAAATCCCATAACCAGCACATACAACATCAGGGCAATGGTCAGCCACTTCCACCAGGCAATTTTCATATCTCGAAATTTGAAACCCAATCCTGAAACAAAAGTTTTTCGAATTATTGACGCCAAAGGTAAGGAAATAGCATAAAGCTTAGGGCCACCATTATTGTATCCAGAGCAAGCAGAGAAAAAATATGAGGGCGGGCAAGGTCCCAGCCCAGCTGATCCAAAGCATTGACAGAAAGCTTAATAACCAATAAAAGTGTAGGTAAAATAAGGGGAAATCCAAGCACAGGAAGAAGGCCTGCATTTTTTCCAGCCTTTGCTGAAAGGGCCGAAACCAAGGTCAATCCGGAGGCCAGACCCAGACAAGCAAGTTCTACTGTTAGGGCAAAAAGCCCGAAATCGGGAATCGGATTTTTAAAAAAAACAGAGAGAAAAAACAGCGCCATCCAGGCAATGAAATTCAGAATCAGGAAATGATACAACAACTTACTGAGGATGAGGACATCCGGCTTCACCCTGAAATAATAATACCAGAAAAGACGGTCCATTTCTTTGTTGAAAGTCCTGCTTACCGCCTGAAAGGATGAGAAAAGAACCAGAACCCAGAAAAGGCCAATCCAAACCAGAGGATTGACCCGCGCCCGGGCTGCAAAAAAGACCTGATACAGAGAAAAACAGGCAGATGCCACGAAAAGAAGCAAGGTCGAAAGCAATACCCTCTGCCGGAACTCAATCCGGAAATCCTTGGAAATCAGAATATAAATCTGAGAAATTGTATTCAAGCCCTGCGATTTGAGCATCAAAATTAGGAAATAAGAACGGCATGATAAGCATATAATAGGATGGGGTCGCTCAGCCTTCTCTCAACCCATCGGTTCAGGAAAAATGAAATCGGCCAGCCGAAACCGAAGCTAAAGAAATGGCAATAAAGGAAATTGGAAGGGAAACGGTTGCCTGCATAACCCGATCAGATTGCCATATTTGCGCCATGTTGAACTGGAGCAAGGGAAAAAGCTTCATGCTTGCCTCTACAGGATTCTATGCCATCCTGAATTTATGTGTTAAGCAACTTTCCCATTTGCCGGCCCTGGAACTGATTTTTTTTCGATCGGTCATTTCCTTTGTCATTTGCACAGCAGGGATCTATCAGGCAAGAGTTCATTTTTTCGGCAGCAATCATAAATGGTTGATTATAAGAGGTATTTCCGGCATCATGGCACTTTGGCTTTACTTTTCTTCCATTCAGAAAATGCCCCTGGCCTCAGCCGTTTCCATTCAATATACCTCTCCGGTTTTTACAGCTATTATGGCCACATTTCTGCTTTCAGAAAAAATGAGCCCCTGGAAATGGTTGTTCTTTTTCCTTTCTCTTGCAGGAGTATTTGTGATGAAAGGATTTGACGGCCGGGTTTCCCTTTTTTACCTTCTGATGGGTTTGACTTCGGCCATGTTTTCGGGCCTGGCCTACAATGCCGTAAGGAAACTCAACACCAACGAACACCCCTTGGTAATTATACTGTACTTTCCAATGCTCGCCATTCCTGTCAGCGGTTTGTATTGTATTTTCAACTGGGTTGAACCAGCAGGAATAGAATGGGTACTTATTCTGATCATGGGATTGTGTACTCAGGGTGGGCAATTTTGCATGACAAGGGCCATCCAACTGGAGCGCCTGGAACATGTAACCTTCCTCAATTATGCTGGTATAATTTTTGCTCTGGGTCTTGGTTATCTATCTTTTAATGAGACCTTTGAGTGGATGTCAATATTTGGAATGGCTATGGTAATGGCGGGAATATTTTTAAATCTTCTGAAAAAAAAGCAAGTCTGAAAAAGATTTTAAACTATTTCAAAACCTCATGGTTTTACAGGCAAACACCCAAAGGATTCATGCCGCTCCGATTGTACAGCCATGCCCCTGATTTCACTCTCCAGACTGCGGAAAATGAAACCTTTCAGCTCAGGGAAGCCCTGAAAGATTCTCAGATTCTTCTGTTTTTTTATCCCAAAGCCTTTACAGCAGGTTGCTCCGCAGAGGTTTGTGAATTCCGGGACCATTACCCTTTCTTTTCTGAGAGAAATATCCGCCTTGTGGGTATTTCGCATGATCCGGAGGATACACAGGCCCGTTTTGCAAAAAAATATCAGCTCCCCTTTACACTCTTAAGTGACCCCATGCGAACGGTTTGCAGGCTTTATGATGCCGTTTATCCCTTCGGTCTGCTTACCAAAAGGGTTTCCTATTTCATTAATCAGGAAGGCATCATTACCATAGCCTATGAAAATCTGTTCAAACCTGAAGTGCATCTGATGCAGATGAAGAACAGAATTCTAAGTCAGGAGAATAATCAGGAGAAAGTCAAAACCTCATTATAGTATTAATTTTCAAATTATTGCAGCAGAACTACTGCTGAATAATCAGCTTATTTTTACAAAATATTCCCTTTCGGATGCACCTAAGGAGACAGTCGTCCGGTGGTCCAGTGATTGTCTGTTTTTTTATAGAACAGACGGTCATGTAAACGGCTTTCTCTTCCCTGCCAAAACTCAAAGTATTCAGGCAGCAGGCGATATCCGCCCCAGTAAGACGGTTTCATAAAAGGCTCAGATTCCGGTCTTTCCAGAAAAGACTGAAAATCTCTTTCAAGCTTGTCTCTTGATTCAATTAATGAGCTTTGAAGGGAGGCAAGGGCTCCTGCCTGAGAGCCCCGCGGCCTGCTCAGAAAGTAATCCACAGACTCCTTTTCGGAAATTTTTTCAACATTTCCATAAACCCGAACCTGCCTGGCGGGTGCAGGCCACCAGAAAGTCAGGGAAGCTTTGGGCAAAAAATCGAGGTCACGCCCCTTGGCTGATTGGTAATTGGAAAACCAGACAAAGCCGGAATCTACGCCCTTGAGCAGAACCACCCTGCCCTGAGGCCATCCTTCTGAACTCAGCGTGGACAATACCATGGCATTGGCGTTTTCGAGATCGGTCTTCAGGGCAAATAAAAACCACTCTTCAAACATGTCAAAAGGACTCTCTTTCAGATCATTTTCCATCAGGGTAAATTCCTGATATTCCTTTCTTACCGATGCATATTTCATTGAATTGAATTTTGAAGCCCCAAACCTAATACCCCATCTTTGCGCTGCAAAAAGCCGGAAAAAATTATCCTCAAAATAAATGGAAAAGGACTGGAAAGAAAGATTTGGAGGACGGGTGAGATTAAGGATTTGTGGGATTCTGAAAGAGGGAGACAGGCTCCTGATGGTAAAGCACCAAGGGCTCGGTCCGGCAGGCTTCCTTTGGAACCCACCAGGCGGCGGAGTCCAGTTCGGAGAATCTTATGCCGACACCCTGATCAGGGAATTCAGGGAAGAAACCGGCCTGGAAGTGGAACCGGTGGAATTTATTCTCTTCAATGAACACATTGGTGATGACATCCATGCCGTAGAGTTGTTTTTTTCTGTCAGAAAAACCGGGGGAAATCTCGCACTCGGCCATGACCCTGAATTGCCCGCAGACAATCAAATGCTGAAGGATATCAGATTCTGGAACCGGGATGAAATCACTCCATCATCTGAGCCTCAATTCCATAAAAGATGGAAAGAATTTTTTTGAAATCTGAGCGGAATACCCAATCAGTTGCGAATCACCTTGCCACCGGAAAGTAAGCTCTGAATCCGTTCCAGTGTTTTGCGTTCGCCGGTAAGAGATAGAAAAGCCTCCCGTTCCAGATCGAGAAGGTATTGCTCTGAAACCAACTGTGGATAGCTCAGGTCGCCCCCGTTGATGACATAATTCAGCTTTTCAACCACTTTCTGGTCGTGTTCGGAGATTCTACCGGCTGCCCTCATGGCATAAATGCCGGCTGAAAAAGTTGCCATTCCCGACCTTCCCTGCACCTTAATATCTTTACGCTGAATAGGTTGTGTATAACCTGCCTGGGCCAGACTCAGAGCCAATTGCCTGGCATCGGCCAGCTGAAAAGTTTTGTTAACCGATATTTTATCCCCCTTTCTCATATATCCCATGTCAAAAATTTCATAGCCTGATGTGCTGACTTTTGCAGTGGCAATGTTCATGAATGCATTTTGAAGGGTATTGATTTCGGGGTCTCCTGCCTGCATCCTGTCAGAAACCCGGAGTGCCATTTCTTTTGTTCCACCTCCTCCGGGGATAACTCCTACTCCCACTTCTACCAGGCCCATATAAGTTTCGGCTGCTGCCTGCACACCATCTGCATGCAGGGTGAGTTCGCAGGCCCCGCCGAGGGAAAGCCCATGTGGCGCCAGCACAACAGGAACGGATGAGTAACGCACCCGCATAACCGTTTGCTGAAACCGCCGGATCATGAAATCAATTTCTTCAAATTCCTGCTCCATGGCATACATAAAAACAAGGCCCAGATTGGCTCCGGCAGAAAAATTGGGCCCTTGATTGCCAATTACCAGTCCGAAATAATGCTGCTCTGCCATGTCAAAAGCTCTGTTGAGACCGTCTACTACCTCCGAACCAAGGGTATTCATTTTGGTATGAAACTCCAGGCAAAGAATTTCATCCCCGAGATGATGCAGTGTGCTGCCTGCATTTTGGAAAAGAGGTTTATTTCTGCGGGTATCATCGAGAATTATAGCACCCGAAAGGCCACCCATAGGCTGGTAGCTTTCTGTTTGGATATCCCAGAAATGCCGGATTCCGTTTTCTGAAATATAGAAACTCCCTTTTCCTTTTTCTTTCAGTGCAGATATCCAGGCGGGAATTTCCTTACCGACTGCCCTGATTAAATCAAGCCCTGCCTCCAAACCCATACAATCCCAGGTCTTGAAGGGTCCCATTTCCCATCCAAAACCGGCTTCCAGTGCATCATCCAGCTTATAAAACTGATCGGATATTTCGGGCACGCAAGCAGCTGAATACCAATACAATCCGCCCAGCATTTGCCTGTAAAACTCACCTGCCTTATCCTGTCCTTCAATTAAAACCTTCCATCGAATATCGAGCCGGTCTATGGTTTTGGTTGCCTCAAGCGTTGCAAACCGTGCTTTTTGGGGAGGCTGATAGCTGAGGTCTGCAAAACGAAGGGTCCAGAATTCTTTTTCGCCCTTATCATTCACCTTTTTGGCATAAAATCCCTGCCCTGATTTATCACCCAGCCATTTGTTTTCTAGCATCTTGCGGACAAAGTCAGGCACCATAAGAAGGTTGGTGCCCAGAGCCATATTCAATCCGTCGGCTACTTTTACAAGGGTATCAATCCCGACCACATCTGCAGTTCTGAAAGTAGCCGATTTTGGATGGCCTATGACTGGTCCGGTGAGTTTGTCAATTTCCTCAACCGAAAGGCCCAGCTTTTCCTGGATTTGGATGACATCCAGCATTGAAAAAACCCCGATTCGGTTGGCAATAAATGCCGGTGTATCCTTGCAAATGACAGTGGTTTTTCCAAGAAAAAATTTACCGTAATGCTCCAGAAAAGACAATACTTCCTGATTGGTTTCGGAGGTTGGAATAATCTCCAGAAGAGGAAGATATCGGGGAGGATTAAAGAAATGGGTGCCGCAGAAATGCTTTCTGAAATCGTCGGAGCGGCCCTTTGCCAGCATAGAAAGCGGTATACCGGATGTATTGGAACTCACAATGGTTCCAGGCTTGCGGCATGTTTCTACTTTTTCATACAAACTTTGCTTGATCTGAAGGTTTTCTACAACGGCCTCCAGAATCCAGTCGCAGTTCTCAATTTCGGAAAGATTGTCTTCGAAATTGCCTGTTTTTATCCGGGAAGCAAAAGAGGGGTGATACAGCGCTGCGGGACTTGCCGCCAGGGTTCCTTTTAATGAATCATTTACGATTCTGTTTCTGAAAACAGGTGATTCTGAAGTTAGTCCGGCAAGGATTTCGGGCTCAGTGAGCTGGGGCGGGATAATATCGAGCAGCAAAACTCTGGTTCCTATATTGGCAAAATGGCATGCTATCCGGCTTCCCATTACGCCGGAACCCAAAACAGCAACACTCCTGATTCTCCTTTTGGGGATTGATTGACTTTCCATGAGATAAATTCAGAGAGGTAATGTTACGGAGGGAACACGAAAATGAGAAATGATTTTTTTCAATTTCCACGGGAAGCAGGCTGAAAACAAAAAAGCCAACCCGGAAATCGGATTGGCTTTTTGGGTGGGTTGAGTTGAATTAAATTTTTACCAGCGGGTTTTTCTTACTTTGCCATTGATGGTTACAGTAATTTCGCTGTCGCAAGTGCCGTCACCGAAGTCAACAACTTTGGTTTTGCTGTCGTTTTCAATTTTTACCTGTCCGGAAACCGGCTTGTAAAAACCAAGTTTTGCACACTCGGCTTTTCTGACTACATCGGTAATGGCCGTTTTGGTGAAATTCCTTCCCATTCTGTCGGTTCCGGTTACCTGACTTCCCGCCTTGAGGATGTGAATATTATCCCAGCGATCACCCAGCACACCCAATTTCACTTCCACATATTTTGTTCCTGTTTGAGAGAAGGTTATACCATCTTCAATGGTAAAATTCATTTCCGGCTTACGGGTAAATGTAACGGTGGCTCCATCGGCAACAGGTTCGGCCTGACTCGTATTGGTGGTGGTCTTTTTGCTGCTATTGCCCACCATGATGAACTGTGCTGCATTTTTATTCTT
The DNA here is from genome assembly GCA_044359055.1 of Catalimonadaceae bacterium. GTDB lineage: Bacteria > Bacteroidota > Bacteroidia > Cytophagales > Flexibacteraceae > CAMDMI01. The sequence goes on along the minus strand of JBIKMV010000029.1, from coordinate 12,383 downwards.
TACAGCATAATTATCGAAGGTAGTAACCACAATGGCTCCGGGCTTCCTTATGCGGTCGGTGTAGGTCCAGATGATTTTCCCTTTGCGGGTCCTTCCGTCGGCACCCACGCAACCGCTTCCGAAATCTGCGGTGATTGTTCCGGGATTTTCCCCGGAGCGCCTTACGATGGTAACGGTGGCGCAACTTTCGTATTTAAAACTAGTATCCGCTGCCACCCGGCCAAAATTGACAGAAGATTGGGACATGATTTCGTCCTGAATGCCTTCGATGTCTTCCGTTTCATTTTCTGCCCGGCTGTCGTCCTGGGCTACCCGCTGATCAGATAAAAAGGTATCGGGATCGTTTTCTTTGTCTTTGCGGCAGCTGAAAACCGTAATGCAAAGGGCAAGGATGCTGAGATTGAAATAAGTGATGGATTTCATGATGATGATTTTTTTTGCGGCTTTGAGGATTCTGGAATGCAGGAGGTTTAACGATGGTTATAAAAAAAACTATTTTTTCCCTATCAAAATCATAATGATTTGAAAATCAATTTGAAATTTCGATTTTTTCCAAGGTTTTGGGAGCATTTATTCTTCTTACAAAAAATACCCAACCGTTTTTGGAACCTATTTTCTTCAATTCAGGATATCTCTCCAGGCCCTGGGTCTGATTGATTTTGGATACCAAGTAAACATCCTTTCTGATGCGGGAACTGAGCAAAAGGCTGTCTTTCCAGTTGTTCAGTTTTTCACTCAGGTCACGACCCGAAAAAAGTGCAGGTTTGTTTTCCGGGCCGACTCTGCTGTAAAAATACTGGGCATAACTGCGGTAATTATGGGTCACCAAATAGGCATTTTCTTTTTGGATAGATTTGAAGAAATCAATGGCTGCTCCCTGGGAAAATGCTTCGATGCGGCCAATAAGAGCCCAAAGTATGAGAACCACCGACAAGGCCATTCCCCCAAACAAAACCTGAAAGCCCAGTGCAAAATATTTTTTAGCAAAAGCAAAAACACAAATTGCACAGAGCACCCAAAGCCAGAGGCCAACATATTTCTCCCAGCCATCCCACCGGACCCGTGCTTCCAGATTGGCCAGGGCAAAAGGATCGGCCGAGAAGAGTGGCTTCAGCAATTCGGTATTTTCTGTAAGCCATGGGAATGAGAAAACAGCAGCACCTAAAATCAAAAGGATAAAGAAAATACATGCAGGAATCCAGGAGGGCATCTTCCAGTCACCATGAAAAATAGAATAAACCGAAAGGGAGGCCACATAGGTCAGAGGAAAATAGCACAAGGAGGAATAATGGACAATTTTGGAACGAACAACGGAGAAAAGAATAAGCACCACCCAAAATAAAATCAGCATATATATCTTATAATCAGATTGATGGTGTCGGTCTTTGCCGGACTTGTAATGCCCGTGTATAAAGAACAGCGAACCAGGAAAACACCCGAAAAACAGAACAACGAAATGATATCCGGGAAATCCACCATGGCCGGCATCCGGAGTGCTGAAAAGCCTGAAATTGTACAGGATAAATTCTTTTAAAAACCAGGAACCATTTTTGAGATATTCATAACCATACCACAAAGAAGAAAAAAGAACCAGGCCTGAAAGAAAAATACCGGCTTCTCTGACCTTAATAAGGTATGGGAAACGACTGAAAATGAGTCGCAAGCCGATTACTGCAAGAAAAATAAGAAGCCCGGCGGGACCTTTTGTAATCAAAGCAAGACCGATGAAAGTACCACTCAGGAACATGTACAAAACCCTGTTTCTGTCGAATCCTGTAATAGTATATCCTTGTTTCTCCCAGCCGTAGAGGATAAAAAAATGAATACCCAGAAAGATAAAGAGATTGAACCATGGGTCAATAATTCCGGAATGAAAGTACAGATGAGGCAAAACCGAGCCTGCAAAAACGCCCGCCCAGATAAGACCAAAGGTACTGTTGTATAGTTTTTTACCTAACCTGAAAACAGAAAAAAGGGTTATCATTCCACAGATACCATTTGGCAGCCGGGCAGCAAATTCTCCAACCCCGAATACTTCCATGGCCATAGCCTGAAGCCAAAAGAACAAAGGGGGCTTTTCCCAGAAGGGTAAAAAGTTGATGTAAACCCGGCTAAAATCCCCGGTTACCAGCATTTCACGGGCACATTCTGCAAAGTTGATTTCGTCCCAGTCGAAAAGATGCACATTTCCTGAAAAGGGGATAAACAACAATGCGGCTATTACCAGAATGACCCATTCCCATTGAAAATACCCCAAAAAAGGCTTATTAAATAAATTATCTTTCCAGGGCTCGCCTGTTCCCATCTGCTAAAACTCCAAAAACAGGTCCCAATATGAGGGGTTTCATCCGGATTTCAAAATATCGGAGCGTTTTTCTGCCTGAAATCAAATGCCGGGAAGTGCTGATAGTCCAAACTGATGTCCCTGTTCAGTTTGCCGATTTTTTGTTCAGAAAAGGATATATAAATACCCCGCTGAAAATAAGCAGCAATCCAAAATAAAAGCCAGGCATCATTTGCTCCTTTTGGCCAAAAATGAGCAAACCCAGAAGTATTCCATATACAGGCTCCAGATTAACTGTGAGGTTCATGGCAAAAGCAGTAAATTTCTTCATCAGCTTCACTGAAACGGTGTAGGCAAATACAGTGCAAATCCATCCCAGAAAGGCAATATTCAACCAGTCCCATTTGACCGGAAGCGGGATGGAAATTCCGGGAATAAATTCAAGCCTGAACAGTAGCGGCAGGACCAGAAAGCTGGCAGCGAATGCAAAGCCCATTTCATAGGTTGTAATAAGCAAAGGGCTGTATACGGCCACCAGTTTGCGGTTGATAATGGTAAAAAGGGAGCAGAAAAAAGCTGATGACAAGCTAATAATAAGTCCATTGGCCATAGAAAAGTCAGAATTGAATATCAGGACGAGGCCGGCAGAAACGATGGCTCCTAACAGGACTTCAACCCAGCTGAATTTTTTATCTGTAAAAACAGGCTCCAGCAAACAGGTCCAGAGTGCAGTAGTGGACATACCGGCAAGGCAGGTACTGACATTGCTGATTTGTGCAGAAGCAAAAAAGGTGGTCCAATGAAAAGAAGTAAAAGTTCCGGCCATAAAAATCCACAAAAAATGAGAGGCCCGGGGCCGAATCCACTTTTCTTTCCAAAGCAAAATCAAACTAAGGGTAAAAAAAGCCAGGCCCGTACGATAAACCACCAGATATGGCGCCTGCAGAGAGGAGAAAACCCCGAGAACAGAAGTTCCTCCCCAGAAAATAATCAGCAGATGCAGCAGCAGATAGTCCTTCAGACCGGGTTTTGGAGCTTGCATCAGCGGGGAACAGATTTATAAAGAACCAATCCTATTGCAGAAAAAACGATATTGGGAAGCCAGCAGGCAAGCAGGGGATCGAGTGAGCCCGCCTGGGCAATGGTCCGGCTGGTGATGTAAAAAATTATATACACAAATGCCAGAACAAAACCCATGGCAATCTGAAAACCAGCCCCCTCCCTGGATTTTCTTGCAGACAAAATGACCCCTATCAGAGTAAGAATGATGATGGAAAAAGGATAGGTAAACCGAAGGTATTGCTCTACTTCATAGGTTTCGGTATTGTCGGCACCCCGCTGTTTCAGATCCTTAAGAAAGGAAGACAATTCCGTATTGGTGAGGGTTTCATATTTCATGTACTGACTTTCAAAATCTTTTGGCCTCAGATTGAGCGTGGTATCTTTTGAACTTACATAACTTAGGATGGCTTGACTGGAATTGAAGTCAAAAATGCGGACCTTTTCCATACGCCACCTGTTCAGAGAATCTATCCATATCAGGCGTTCGGCTTTCACTTTTTTCAGGAGGCGTGTACCCTCAATTTCTTCAAGCGTAAAGTTGAACCCCTCTTGGGTCTGGTTGTTGTAGGATTGAATGTAGAAATACTGGTTCGGACCGGTCTTGATGTGGGTATTTCGTCCGTCAAAATGAAAGGGGTTTTTCACATAAACCATTTCAAATGCGATTCGCTTTTTATTGGCCACGGGGATGACATATCCGATCAGAAAATAGATACCCAAGGCCAGCAAGGCAGAACCTGCCATATATGGAACCAGCAGCCTGAGAAAACTGATGCCTGAACTGAGCATGGCAATAATTTCAGTACGGGCGGCAAGCCTGGAAGTCATAAAAACAGTAGCGATAAATACCGTAATCGGACTCAGAACATTGGCAATGTAGGGGAAGAAATTTGCATAATACTGAAAAAGAAGGCGATACAGACCAGGCTTGGTTTTTATAAAATCATCGTTTTTTTCCACCACATCTATCATGCAAATTACCAGCGTGAGCATGAGTACAATAAAGAAAAACGATTTCAGGAAATCTTTGAAAATGTAGATGTCCAGAATCTTAAATCTTAGGAAACGCTGTGTCAATGGCGTGGAATTCAAAGGCCGTTAATGCAGAAAGCAGGCCCGCAAATGTAGAGGAATTGAATTTGCTAATATTGTCCTGACAAGGTTTTTTCCGGTTCGAATCAGAAAAAAGGAGCCCTTTTCGCTTAGCAGAGTCAAAGGAAAATCATTTCTTTTTCCAGATTTTCTGAACCAGTTTTTTTGTGTTTGTAGTTTCAGAAATGGCGAAATAAATGCCATCGGGCAAAAAACTCAGGTCCATTGTCAAACCTGCGGAGGAATTAACTTTTTTTCCAGACCAATCGGCCAGATAAAATTCAGATATGCCATACGCGTTTTCCTTAAGTTGGATCCGGGAATCCGTTGGGTTGGGAAAAAAATACAGAGACGCATCATTTTCCACCCTTTCATGGATTACCCCTACAGCATCGAGGTCGAAGCCGCCGCTTTCAAATGGAGTTGGAAAGGGATCATTCACCATCCTGCCACGGCTGTCTGTACTACCCCACTGCGGATCGATGCTGCCCACTGCATCCACAATCCTGACATGGGTTATGGCGCTGATATCCAAACCAATGGAATCTTTCAGTTCTTCCAGATTGAAGGGTGTTCCGAAAAAGGCCCTGTACTTTCCTGCCAGATTCCTGATCAGAGAGGGATCACTCAGGGTATCGAAGGGGCCAATCTGAGGCAGAGTGGAGGTATTGGAAATAGAAGGAAAGCGAAAAAAACGGTTGCCATCGCTGCTGACCTCCACAAATGCCAACTCTAGGAAGTTATCTATAAAAGCATTTTCAAAAACAGCAAAATCGGCACCCGGGCCATTGGCAATGGGCTTTGGAAAAGTTAATATGGCAACACCTCTGTCGCCAAGAGAAACCACACCATTTTCTCCTGCCTTTCCGGTAGCAGAAAACTCGTCTCCCGATTCAGCAAAACCCATTTCAGGTTGGGAAATATTTTTGCGGCCTCTGATTATCTTGCAGCCATTGGCCCAGTTTTTTATGATGGAACTGTCAGCAAAAATGGCCTCAGAGCCCGGACTTCCGGCTTTACCGTCAAACTGAGCCGACACATTAAAGCTGCAAAGGCAGCTTAGGATGAAAAGACAATTGAAAATAAATATGGAATTGAATGACAATGGCAAAACCTAAATATTAAACCATTTTATCGACAAAAATCCTGATGGAACAAAACAGGAATCAACTGGCCTTTGAGAAAATGCGGAGATTAAAACAGCATTCTGAAGGCAATCGGCAGGTTTACAAAAAGCTACTAAGGAATTCCACGCGTAACGACCACCCGGGCACTCCAGGGACCGTTTTCATTGGCACCGAAAAGGAAGTAATAGCCGGTTTTCAGCATTGAAGCATCGGCCGTCATGCCTGAGCCATCATACCTGAAATCAAGGTCCATTTTCTGACCCAACATGTTCCATGTCTGAATTTTTCCACCAGCCACATTCACAGAAATGGTTCGGTTATAAGGATCATAAGTAGCTCTTACACCGGATTTTCTGTCGCTGATATCTTTTCCTGCAGCGGCTGTACCTGAGGCGTATCTGGCAAGAAAACAACTCTTGTCGGTTGCAGGGGCATCTGCATTAACAAAACAATATTTGACTGAGGAATTTCCATTCCCTCCGGAAGGATCAATATATCCTTTGAAGGAAGTATTTATCTGCTGAGATGCAAGTATAAGGGTATCAGGAGACTGATCGGTAAATGGTGCATAACAGTTTACCCCCCAGCAAAAATAACTGACATGGTCAGGCGACAAAGAAACAATTTCCCTGCTCACCAGCACCCTTACAGGGTTTGCCGTTATATTCTGTACTTTGGCGTGTGCCTCAAGAATCTGAAAGGGGTCTCCGTTGGCGAGGACAGAATCCAGTTGTATCAGCTGCAGACTTTGTGAAAAAGATTGCTGAAAGGCCGACAGAAACAAAAATGCGAAGAGTAAGCGTTTGGTCATAGGCAGGACAATGATGCAATACTAAAATGATTTTTTCTATTAAAATGAAAATATTCTAAAAAAACAGAGAATTTAATTTTCAAAGCATAAATAACCATGACTACAGCGGGCCAAACATTTCATTCACTTTTGCCATCATACTGTAGGCCGTCAGATCAAAGTGACAGGGAACAATGGAAACAAAACCCTGATTCAGAGCCGCTTCATCGGTATCTTCGCCCTTATCCAGATTGGTAAAATTGCCGGAAAGCCAAAAGTAATCCCTGCCTCTGGGGTCTTTGCGGTTTTCAAATTCTTCCTGCCATCTGGCATGTGCCTGCCGGCAAACTTTTATGCCCTTAAAATCAAATTTCCCGGGGTCAGGAAAATTTACATTCAGGGCGGTATGGTCAGGGAAACTGGGTTCATTCAATGTAGCTTTCACAATCTGGCGCACATACGAGCGGCATGGCTCGAAATTGGCGTCGTGGTTGTAATCACAAAGTGAAAAGCCGATGGAAGGAATTCCTTCCATGGCACCTTCTATGGCAGCAGACATGGTTCCGGAATAAATAACACTGACCGAACTGTTGCTCCCATGGTTGATACCGGACAATACCAGGTCCGGCCTTCTGTCTTTCAGAATAAAGTGCTTGGCGAGCTTTACACAATCTACCGGGGTTCCCGAACATTCATAAGCTTCTATGTCGCCATAAAAATTGGATTTATCGAGCCTGATATGCTCGTGTATGGTGATGGCATGGCCCATGCCCGACTGCGGATAAGTTGGTGCAACAACCACAATCTCACCCAAATCACGGACAAAATCCACAAGAGATTCTATTCCACGGGCATAAATGCCGTCGTCGTTGCTGACCAGAATCAGCGGTTTGTTGTTTTGGCTCATGATGCTTTTAAACGATTATATTCTCTGACAATCAATAACAAATCTTCTTTTTTTGCTGAGTCGAGTTTGTTGTCTCCTATAAATTTTTTCATTGACTCTTTTTTATCTGATAACAGACTGAGTAATTCCTTTTTGCTGCCTGAAAAAGCCCTCACCTTTTCTCCCGGAAACATAAAATACAAATCCAGCACCTCACGGGTTCGGGTAACAAAGTAATTCCGGTAGGTAAAATTATCGTAAACCGGGACAGTTTCAGAAACAATCATTTCTCTGCCCAGAAGGCAAAGAAACTTTCCGCTGAAGAGCATCTCGAAAAACTTCTGAGGCTTGAAATCAGAATAGGGATGGAAGGGAAAAGTGTAGATATACCGTTCTTCTGAACCGGCGTTTTCTTTGTAATAAAACAACTCTATCTGGTTGGGCCCGAAAGTTTTTACGGTATTTTCCTCATTGATCTGAACCAGATCGCTGGCATAATTTATCGAAACCGGGCCATAAAGGGTATCTTCTTCATTTGTGACCAGATAACCCGGATTCCAGTCGGCATCTTCAGGGCCGTTCTGAGCCAAAAGGGCAAAAGGCCACAGGAAAAAGATAAAAAAGAAAATCCAGCGGCCCGAAATCATTTTATAAAATACTGATATACAATAATTTGTCTTAGCAGAGGAAACAAAAATCCCCAACCATGGTGCAAATAAAGAGAGATTAAATCAAATAACAGATCAAGGTTTTGCATCAGATTAATATTCAGGAGGATTGGTGAAAATATTACATTTTTAAATTTGTTTCATGTAAACCTGTGGTGTTTTGAATTTTCGTGCAGATTATTGCCACCAGTTTAGAAATCATGAAGCGAATTTTTCTTTCAATTTTTTGTTTTTCAGCCCTTTTTGCTTCCGCTCAGGAAATTAAAACCAGGGTTCAGGAATCAGAATTCAATGTGAAGCCTGACCCGACAAAAGAGGAGCAATATGAAGAGGCCAGAGTTTTCATTTTTGCAGATGCAGGATTGGGAATCCGTAACGGTAATTTTACCACAGGTTTTTTACCTCCGGGCCAAAGCGACCTCAGTCTGCAAACCACCGAAGTTGGCAAGCCATTCAAAAATGGATTTTTGCTAAGTTTTGGATTTATGTATTATTTTCAAAACAACCTTGGGCTTGGAATCCGGGGCAACTGGTTTTACAATTATGGTGAGTTTTTTACCAAAACCGGAGAAAAAGCCAATGCCACAACCACCATCTACGGATTTATGCCTGAAGTAAGCTACAGAAAGTACTTATCATCTGATAAAGAGGGATTTATTTACGGAGGTATAGGCGCAGGCATTAATTACCAGCTGCAAAGTCAATACTACTCTAAGGTCCAGAAATATACCGATGTAAACCAGGGTTTTTTTGCTGCAAGACCTTTCCTTGGAATCAACCTCCCGGTTTATGAAATCATTCACCTTCATGCAGAAACAGGCTATCAGTTTTCAGAGGGTAGTATTCCTTCAGGTGTCCTCTCTCTGTCGCAATTTCAACTATCGGCCGGCGTTTCCATCAGGCTCAATTCGTTTTAATATCAGCGGGATAATTCGCTCATAATCAGAGAAAACTCTTTTTTCCAGGCCTCATAATGGATTCCCGTGGCAGGGCCGGAGAATCCACTGTGAACCTTGTAAACCGTACCGTCTTTTTTTACAAAAATGGTGGTTGGATAGGCCAGAATTTTTTCAATGCCACGAAAGGCTTTCAGCGCAGAATCTTTCTTCGACATTCCGCCCCAGAAAATGGGATAAGGAACACCCAACCTGTTTTTTACCGCATTGATGCGTTCATAGGCAGCCATTATTCCGGGTTTCCTTTCAAATGCAAGGGCTACAATCTCAACATCTGAAGGCTTTGATTTCCAGGCTTCTGTCAGAAAACGGGTTTCATCCAGACAGTTCGGACACCAACTGCCCATCACCTGAATAACCAGAGCTTTTCCTTGCCATCGGGGGTCTGTATTATCAATTTTGTCTCCTTTATCGTCCTTTGCCAACCAACTGAATTTTTCCTCTTTTTTAAGGCTTGTCAAAGAAAATCCATCCTTAAGTGATTGATTTTGAGATTTCTCCAAAACCACATCCTGATATCCTGCAGGACCATACAGAAACCTACCATTAAATTTACTTCCATCTTTTTGAAAATCAAACCGGTAGGTATGCCCCCCATCGAAGGTTTGCAAATAAAACTTATTCTCCCCTGCCCTTCCGTTCAGAAACCGGAAATCGCCAGTTTCTGACAGAATGGTGCCATAAAGTGAATCTTGTTTTTGATTCAGCACCAAAAGCCCGCTATCTGCCTGAATGCCATTGTCATAAAACCTGATTCGCCATTGGCCCGAAACAGCCGGGTCAACAGGATTCGGTGGTTTCTCTATTTCCCAGCCTGATGATGCTTTAAAAAACATTTTATTGGCATTATTTTTAAGAAAATATCCCTGAAACTCTCTCCCTTTTTGAAGCGGCAACACCAATTCTGCATCAAAAACTGAAACAGGACAAAACAGGGTATCTCTCTCTAATCTGTTGAATTTCAATTCAATCTTTTCCTTTCCATTGGCCAGAATAAAGTTTGGCACAACTCCTTTTGAGCGTACTTCACTGAGAAAAAAATCAATGGTTTTATCCTGAATGGCCAGTTGGCAAAACCATCTTTCAGGGCGAATACCATCTTTCGGGTGCTTTGTTTTTTGCTGAGCCGTTACAGGATTTCTGACCAATACGATCAGCAGGAAGAAAGAGAGAAACCCAATCCCGAAGCGACTCATCTGCCCTTGTACCGGTCGTTCAATCCTTCCAGAACAGCATCAGTAATATCCAAACTATCAGCAGCATACAGAATTCCACCACCGCGGGTGTAGCCCAATACATATTTCAATCCGTGCTGCGGGGCAAACTCCTGCATAAAATCAAAAATCTGGTCATTCAGTCTGCGGGTCATGTCTTTTTCCTCCTCCATCAGTTGGGAGGTTTTCTGATCCCGAAGCATGGCGAGCTCCTGTTGTTTGCGCATCAGGCTTTGTTCCGCATCCTTTATGAGGGTCTCTGTCATCACGCCCGATTGAATTTTTTTCTGCACCTCCAAGTATTCAGCCTCCAGCATGCGCATCCTGTTGGCAATATCGTTTTCCGCAATGGTGCTCCTTTTTTCAAATCCAGCCCGCATTTTTTTGAAATTCTCAAACTTTTCGAGAAGGCTGTCGGTATTGACAAAAGCCACCCTGCCATATGCATTGCCCGAATCCGGCTGAAGCAGAATAGAAGCTTTTGGCTTTGATCCTGAAGGATTTGTGCCAGTATCTGCAGGAGAACCGGTAAACTGCCTGTAAAAAAGGAAGGCAACAGCCAGGCTCAAAACGAGGATGGCAACGGATTGAATATTTTTCATATTAAATATTTGAAGGGCCAAATATAGGGGCTCAATTCTGTTGCAATCCAATTACCCGATTACCTTTGCCTGAAATCGCAGGCAGCGAAAAGAAAAATGATAAAAAAAGCCAAAACAGCATGGGAATTTCTCGCAGAGGTATTCAACTCCTGGAGCGATGACAATTGTTTCCGGCTTTCAGCTGCACTGAGCTATTACACCCTTTTCTCCATTGCCCCGCTTTTTGTGGTGGTTTTCGGGTTGGTGGGTCTGATTTACAAAGACCAGAATATTTCAGATCTCATATTTCAATATGCCCACGATATCATCGGGCCTCAGGCCGCCAACGGACTGGAAACCATGGTAAAAAATGCCTACATTGGAAAACCTGATTCACTTTCGGGCTGGGTTTCGGTTGCCTTGCTGATTTTTTCAGCCACCGTGATGATGACCGCCCTGCAGAGTTCGCTCAACACCATTTTCATGGTAAGAATCCGGGCAGACAAGGGCCTGATTTACTTTGGACTTTCAAGACTGCTGGCATTGGGTATGTTGCTGATAATCGGAGCTTTGCTCCTTGCTGTGGTGGTAGTAAATGCAGTATGGGTGGCCATTGGCGATTATTTGTCCCAGTTTATGGCCGAAAACGCCCTGACACTGATTGAAGCCGGGCAGCTCATCATTGGCCTGGGGACCACTACCCTGCTTTTCGCCCTGCTTTTCAAGTATTTACCGGATGCCCGCATCAAATGGAAAAATATCTGGATCGGCGCCTTCACTACCTCTGTTTTGTTTCTCATTGGTAAATACCTCATCAGTTTTTATCTGGGAAGCACCAACCTCACCTCACTATACGGAGCAGCCGGCTCCATTATCCTTCTCATCGTCTGGATCAATTATTCATCATGGATATTTTTTCTGGGGGCTGAGCTGATTATGGTGATTTCCAGGAGAAAAGGGGACAAAATTATTCCCTCTAAAATTGCTGAAACCTACCGTCATGTGGTAGAAATGCATGATTCCTGGAATTGAACAGGGTTAAAAAACTCAATAGAAAAGTGATAGAATGAGCTCCAAAGCCCTTTTTGGCATAGACCTTGGCGGAACAAAAACTGAGGGCATCGTGCTGGGAAGCCAGAATCCCAAAACCGTGCTCTGCAGGCAGCGGGTTCCAACGGAACAGGAAAAAGGATACGAATATATAATCCTGAATATCAAAAAGTTACTTCTAAACCTTGAGGGTGAATCCGGCACAAAAGCCCAATCTCTTGGGATATGCACCCCGGGAACTTCGGACCCTTCCACGGGGCTTCACAAAAACAGCAATACCACCTGCCTGAATGGAAAACCTTTCCTTGGCGACCTTTCTGAAATATTGAAAATACCGGTCTATATGGCCAACGATGCCAATTGCTTTGCCCTTGCCGAGGCCACACTCGGTGTAATAAGGGAAAAGGCACCGCAAGCCAAAGAAGTGTTTGGCATCATCATGGGGACGGGGGTAGGCGGAGGTTTGGTGACAGATGGACGCGTAATCAATGGCAGACATGGCATAGGGGGAGAATGGGGCCACAATTTCCTCGATGAAAGCGGAGGCCCCTGTTACTGCGGTCTTTCGGGTTGCGTGGAGAAGATAATTTCGGGGCCTTCACTGGAAGCTTTTTATGAAAAAATAAGCGGTAAAAACCTGTCGCTCAGGGAAATCATGCAGCTGTATGAAAGT
>JBIKMV010000174.1:0-6109 GCA_044359055.1 Catalimonadaceae bacterium | reverse complement strand
CGGATGCGGAAGCCCATTGAGAAATAGAAAGTTCGGGATTCATTGAACCGGTTTACATTCAAAATCAAACTGCCGGCTTTGTTTTTTCGGGTAAGGTCCAGAGCGAAATCCATCATCATTTTGCCATATCCCTTCCCCCTTTTTATTTCCTGCAGGTAGAGCTTGTCCAGCTTCCATTCTTCTTTAGACAGGGCCGAAAGACCCAGAAAACCCACCGGTTTGTGGTTTTCTCTGGCAAGGAAAAAATGCTGCCCGGCTTTTGCCTGTTTTTCAAGTCCCTCAGGGGAGTAAAAATGTCGGAGCATATATTCAATCTGGTCCATGGAAATGATGCTGGCATACCAGGATGGCCAGATTTCCCAGGCCATTTGCTGAATGGCGGGATAATCGGATGCAGTGGCGGGTAAGATTGTAAATTCAGGCTTCTTCATTGTTCCTTAGTTTTTGAAAAAGTGCTCCTTCCTTCAGCGAAAATGTGGAGAGCCGGATATTTTGTGCTTGTATTTTTTCGAGCAGAAGTTCAATCAGAAGGACTGCAGAAACCATCATAGCGGCCCGCAGGGGCAACATACCGGGAATTTGCAGCGTTTCGGCCAGATTCATATTTTTCAGTTGACCCGCCCAATGATCAAAAGCCTGCCGGTTCAGAGTCAGGCAGCCCATTTCTTCAGGATTTTCAATGAAATGTCCCTGCCGGGCCATTTCTATGGCTGCCAGGGTCTCGAATGAACCGGAACATCCCAGCAGCGTGGCTATTTTTATGCTCTTTAAATCAGCCCAAAGGGGCTCCAGGGCAGATGATGCATAGTTTTTCAGAGCCAGTTGACATTCTAAAGGCATGGGATCTTCAATATGGAATTTTTCCATCAGCCGCAGGCCTCCGATTTCAAAACTCTTCTTTAGCAGAGGCTTATTTCCCCTGGAGAGAATACATTCCACGCTGCCCCCACCTATGTCTATAATGAGTTGATTTTCATTGTCATGCAAAGCACCCGAACCCGCCACGCCCTCAAAAATCAGTTCGGCCTCCCTTTCGCCGCTGATAACCTCTACCCGGTAGCCCGTTTCCCTGTGAATGGTTTCCAGAACATCCCTGCAGTTTCCGGCATTGCGGAAGGCACTGGTTCCATAAAGCAGAACCCTTTCATCAGGAATATTCATTCGGCTGAAATCGTGCCTGAAATCCAGAAGTGTTTCAACTGACCTTTTCAGTGCATCAGGTAAAATCTGCTTCTGACCCATGCCGCCCATGCCAAGTCGCACGCCGGTTTTTTTTCTCCAAGGCATCCGGATTTGTCCACCCGTGTTCATGCCGGCTACATACTGAAAAGTATTGCTTCCCAGATCCACCACGGCCCAGCCTTTTTCCAAAGGATGTAGGGCTGCACCGGGGTCGTGTAAAGATTCTTTTTCAGGCTTCATGGCTTTGGCTATTTTTGCCCCGCAAATCAAAACAAGTTATACCGGAAACCGGGCAAATATGGCCCGATTTTCTTCCCTCAGACATGGAAAACAATTCGGAAAACTGGACCGTTCCTTCTCTAGAGCAGGAGCCAAAGAAAAAAGGGGTATTCAGGGAATGGCTCGATGCCCTGGTTTTTGCTCTGGTGGTGGCCACGCTGGTGCGGTGGTTTTTCTTCGAACCCTTTACCATTCCCACTCCCTCAATGGAAAAATCTCTCCTTGTAGGAGATTTTCTTTTTGTGAGCAAACTCCATTATGGGGCCCGCACCCCGAAAACCATACTTCAGGTTCCGCTGACGCATCAGAAAATCTGGGGAACCGAGATTCCATCATATCTCACCTGGATTCAGCTTCCGCAGTTTCGTCTTCCGGGGTTTTCTGAGGTTAAAGCCGGTGATTGTGTGGTTTTCAACTGGCCCGCCGATACCACCTATCCCACCGATCTGAAAACCAATTACATAAAGCGTTGTGTGGGCGTGGCAGGCGATTTGTTGGAAGTCAGAGAGCGTCAGGTGTACATCAACGGAAAGCCGGTGAAGAATCCTCCTCTGCTCCAGCACCGGTATTTTATTTCTTCCACGACGGCCCTCTCAGAAACCTTTTTCGAAAAACTCGGTGTGGCCACTTATGATGATGGTTTTCCGAAGCAAGACCAGAATGCTCCCATCACGGGCGGAATGGATCAGTCTACCAATCAGTATGTTTACCTGCTTCATCTTACCGATCAGGCTGTGGAAAAACTGAAGGGATTTGATTTCATAAAAAAGGTAGAAATCCAGTCTATGGCTCCCGGTGTACCCAACGACCGGGTCTATGCATTTGATACTGCCGGAAAGTGGAATGAAGACAACTACGGGCCCATCCTGATACCGAAAGAGGGGATGAAGCTGACCATGGATGCCGAAAACATCCGGAAATATTTTACCACCATCCTGAGGTATGAAGGCCATGAAAAAGTAGAAACCCGGAATGGCGTACTGATTGTTGACGGAAAAGAAACCCGGGAATACACCTTTACCCAGAATTATTACTGGATGATGGGCGACAACCGCCACAATTCAGAAGATAGCCGATTCTGGGGATTTGTTCCTGGAGACCACATTGTGGGCAAGGCCTGGATGATATGGCTCTCCATAGATCCCAAAAATCATTTCGGACTGGATGGCATCCGCTGGAGACGCCTTTTCAATCTGATTGACTGATGTTCCGGTTTTTCCTTTCGTACCGCCCTTTTGCCACTGGGCAGGGCTTTTGCAGCCTCTGGTGACGGAATGGTTTGCAATCCGGATTAAACCTTTTTTTATTGCCGCTTCTGTTTTGGTGAAACATGAAAGAAAAAATCCTGATTGAAGCCATTGGCCTTTCGAAAACATACCGGATGGGGCAGGAAACCATCAGAGCTCTGGAGTCGGTGGACATTAGGGTAAAAAAAGGCGAATATGTGGCATTTATGGGCCCATCAGGTTCCGGAAAATCGACCCTCATGAACATCATAGGAGCCCTGGATACCCCGAGTTCCGGTACCTACATTCTCAATGGTAACGATGTGAGCACCATGTCGGAGTCGGATCTGGCCACTGTGCGGAACAAGGAAATCGGATTTGTTTTTCAGACTTTCAATCTTTTGCCCAGGTATTCTGCGCTCGAAAATGTAGCACTTCCCTTGGTGTATGCCGGATTTTCTAAAAAAGACAGAATGGAAAGAGCCCGGAAAACCCTGGAAGATGTGGGCCTAGGCAATCGGGCAGGCCACAAACCCAATGAACTTTCCGGTGGTCAGCGGCAGCGGGTGGCCATTGCCAGAGCACTGGTCAATAAGCCCAGCATTATCCTGGCCGATGAGCCCACAGGTAACCTCGATACCAAAACCAGTTACGATATTATGACCCTGTTCAAGGAGTTGAACGAAAAGGGCAATACCATCATCATGGTGACCCATGAAGAGGACATTGCCGCCTATGCCAGAAGGATTGTGCGGCTTCGGGATGGTAAAATTGAAAGCGATTCGCCCAATCTGCACATCAAGGAAATTCCTCCTCCTGCTGCAAGCGAAGCCTGAACAAACAGGCAGGGCAATCTTTTACAAAGATTCCGGATAAAAAAAAGGAGTTTATGGCCGGACTTATTTTCGGCCGTTTCTTACCGTGTGATTTTGAAATCTGAAATTTTATTTTTCACCTTTGCCCATCATTCACCATTTTAAAAGCCTGTAATGAGTTTTATATCAGAGTTCAAAGAATTTGCCATGCGGGGCAATGTAGTAGACCTTGCAGTCGGGGTGATCATCGGAGGGGCATTTGGAAAAATTGTCAGTTCCCTCATCGACGATGTCATCACGCCCCTTCTTCTGAAGCCGGCCCTGGAAGCGGCCCACCTTACCAAGCTGGAAGAGCTGGTGGTATTTGGTTCGGTCAAATACGGTTCCTTTCTGGCAGCCACCATCAATTTCATCATTGTGGCCTTTGTGCTTTTTATGCTGATCAAAGGGATGAACGCCGCTGCCCGCAAAAATGCCGATGCGGCAGAAGCCCCTGCTCCTGAGCCTTCTGCTCAGGAAAAATTACTGACCGAAATCCGTGATTTGCTGAAAAAATAAACACAACCACAGACCATAAATCAGAATCAGAAGTGAAGAAAATGTATGTATCGGCCGGACTTTTCCTTTTGGGGACAGGTCTTGCCCTTGCCCAGGAGCTGGATAAAACCAAAGTTGAGGCCGACCTGAAAGCTGCCAAAACAGTATCTGAATATGATACCCTGAAAAAATGGAAAACCGGCTCCACCATCACGGCCTCTATGTCGGATATCGGGCTGAGCGACTGGCAGGGTGGGGGACAGGCGGCTACCACACTTACTACCCTGCTTACGGCATTTGCCAACTACAAAAACGGCAACCACGCATGGGACAATTATTTCGAAGCGGGCTATGGCCTCACGCGGCTCAAAGACCAGAAATACCCGGTGCGAAAAACCGATGACCGTATTATTATCACATCCCGATATGGGTATCAGATGAAAAAATCGATGTTTGCTTCTGCACTTTTCGATTTCAGAACCCAGTTTGCCCCCGGTTATCTGTATCAGGATCCCAAAACCAAGGAGGTGGTGGAGATTCTGATTTCTGACCTGTTCTCGCCGGCCTGGGTGGTAGGATCTTTGGGGATGGAGTTTAAGCCGGACAACAAGTTCTATTTCTTTCTGTCGCCCGTAACCTCCAGGATGACCATAGTGAACAACAAAACCCTCTCCGACCAGGGGGCTTTCGGGGTTTCGCCAGGCAAGAACCTGCGCTCTGAGTTTGGTGCCTACATGAGTTCAAAACTTTCATTGGACCTGATGAAAAATGTAAATTATCAGACCACTCTGACACTATTTATGAATTACAAAACACCGGCTCTGATGGATGTTTTCTGGGATAACAATTTGGTTCTTACTGTAAACAAAATGATATCGGTAAACCTTTCTACCAGCCTGATATACGACGATGATGTCAAGTTTTTCAGAAAGGTATCCGGCAACAGCGAGCCCACCCTGGGGCCAGGCATACAGTTCAGGCGGGTTCTTTCTGTAGGTTTGGTGTATAAGTTGTTGTAAATGAATCTAACAGATATTCAAAGACCGGACAAGTTCCGGTCTTTTTTTTGTCCTGAAACCGGTTGTTTGTAAAGGCCGCAGCAGGCAGTTTTTATGAGTTTTTGCTCAGGACATTTTTTACAAAAAGCAGGGAATTGCGCCAGTAGCGGCTTTCATTCACCCGGGTAATGACGATACCCTTATTGGATGCCGAATGGATGATGGCAAGCGGCTCGCCGGGCCTGGAAATGACGATAGCAGCATGGTTCACAAGGATTTTGCCTTTCCTTCCTTTTCTCCCGAAAAATGCCAGATCACCCTCTCTGGCCTGGCTGAGAGGTACTTTCTTTCCTTCCATGGCCTGGGCTGGTGAACTGGCTTTCAGGCGCATGCCGAAGTTTCGGAATATGTAACCCGTAAAACCCGAGCAGTCGAATCCGATTTTGGGCGATTTGCCGGAACTTCGGTACCGGATGCCCAGAAAATTCATGGCATAGGAAATGATTTCGTCCCGTACGCCTTTTTCGCTGCTCAAATTGCTTTTATCTGCAGATGCCGGAATTTGGTACCATACAGGGGTGGAATCGGGCAGGCAGGGCATTGTAACCGGAATCCTGAATTTTTCTTTCTCCCGGTGTGGCTGGGCCTGCCCCCCGTGCCTGATTCCAATGAACTTAAGAATCAGAATAAAAATAAGGACAAGCTTCAAGTTTTTCTTCAATATCATAGGGTTAAACCGGTAGTTATCAATTTAATAAAAATTGAAATAAACGGCTTTCTTGTTGAAAGATTTTTAAAAACGAGGCGCAAAATTATAAAAAATTCAATAAACAATCGGTTTGATTGTCAAATATGAAATTCGAAAGCGCGCCTGATGGTTTAATTTCCGGTCAGCAGACGGCCGGTTCAGGGGATTTTTTTTCCCTCCTGTTCAGATACCAGGGCTTTTACTTCTGCCTGCAGAAAGCGGGCATATTCATTGAAAATTTCATAACTGCATCCGGTCCAGCCTGTGGTGCTTTTCAATTTTCCATTGATAACCACCACGATTCGGGTCAGGGGTACATCGGGT
>JBIKMV010000173.1:0-6114 GCA_044359055.1 Catalimonadaceae bacterium | reverse complement strand
CGGTCAGGCATGGGAAGAATATGGCTAATCCATTGTAATACAACATTATACGCCATCAAGGGACGCTTTTTTTAGGCATTTGCAAAAGAAAAACTTTTAGCCATTGGGCATGATTCTCCCTTACTCTGGCAGCAGGGCCTTTCAGTATCCGTTCTTTTTGGCATACCTTTGGCCGCATGGAGGAACTCTGGTCCTATTTTCAGCTGCTTCTCAACTCTGATGATATCATTACAAAAGGCGGACTTACCCTGGTCACCCTGATTGTGTTTGCCGAAACCGGTCTTTTCTTCTGTTTCTTTCTTCCCGGTGATTATCTGCTCTTCACAGCAGGGATGTTTTGCGGTCTGCAAATCCTGAAGGTTCCGGTAGCCATGCTTATTGTGTGCCTTTCGGCAGCTGCCATTGCAGGAAATTATACAGGCTATTTTTTTGGTAAATATCTGGGCGGCCGCCTCCTGAAGCGAAAGGATAGCTTCTTCTTCAAAAAGCAATACATCATCAACACCGAAGAAGCATTCCAAAAATATGGTGGCAATGCCCTGATTATTGGTCGTTTCCTTCCTGTAATCCGCACCTTTGCCCCTATTCTGGCCGGCATCATAAGCATGAACCCGGTCCGGTTTGCGGTGTACAACATCAGCGGAGCCCTGCTTTGGGTGAATATCCTGTGTTTGCTGGGTTTTTTTCTGGGTAGGGAATACCCGCAAATCGTCAACTATGTAGAATACATTATAATTGCATTTATTTTGGTTACCAGTGTGGCGGTGTACAATTCCTACCGCCGGCTGAGCCGGGAAAAAAAGCAAGCCCATAAAGAAAACGAATGAAAAAAATCAGATTGGCTGCGGTAGTTTTTGGGTTGATACAACTGCTGTGTATCATTGTCTTACAGGCTCAAAATCCGCCGTTTGATGTAAGGGCAAATTACACCAAAACCGTGTACTCTATCCCCATGCGTGACGGGGTAAAGCTGTTTACCGTGGTGTACGAGCCAAAAGACAAGTCCAGGAATTATCCCATTCTCATGCAGCGGACACCCTACGGCGTAGGTCCCTATGGTCCCGATGAGTACAAAACCCAGCTGGGCCACAATGAGATGCTGCAGAAAAGCGGCTATATTTTTGTTTTTCAGGATGTGAGGGGCAGATACATGTCAGAAGGTCAGTTTGTGGATGTAAGGCCCTATAAGCCTGTAAAAAAAGGCGCCAAAGACATTGACGAAAGCTCCGATGCCTTCGATAGCATCAGCTGGCTGCTGAAAAAATTAAAAAACCACAACGGCAAAGTCGGTATGTGGGGCATTTCTTATCCCGGTTTTTATGCAGCCATGGGGGCCCTGTCCAATCATCCCAATCTGCTTGCCGTTTCGCCACAGGCACCTGTGATGGACTGGTTTGCGGGAGACGATTTTCACCACAACGGGGCCTTTTTTCTGCCGCATGCCTTTAATTTTTTCAGTTCCTTCGGAAAAGTCCGGAATTCGCTCACCATCGAAAGCAATCCACCTTTCAACCATGGCACAGAAGATGGGTACTACTTTTTCAAACAAATGGGACCTCTCGAAAATGCCAACCGGCTGTATCTCAATTATGAAATTCCTTTCTGGAACGAGCTGATGACCCACGACAACTACGATGCCTTCTGGCAGGAGAGAAATGCGCTTCAGCACTTCAAAGGGATAAAGGCTGCTACCCTGGTCGTGGGCGGGCTATTCGATGCCGAAAATCTGTATGGTTCTCTTCAACTGTATAAAAACATCGAAAATAAAAACCCCAAAAATACCAACCTCCTTGCCCTCGGACCCTGGAGCCATGGACAATGGGCCCGGACAGACGGCTCCAGCCTCGGCCCCATCAAATTCGACAGCAAAACATCCCTGTTTTACCGCAACAAAATCGAATACGAGTTTTTCAATCACCATCTGAAAGGAGACACAGAACTGGAACTGCCGGAAGCCTATGTGTTTGAAACCGGTACCAACCTCTGGAAAGCCTACAAAAACTGGCCACCCGGAGAGGCAGAAGAAAAAGACCTGTATTTTTTCCCGGGAGGAAAGCTTTCTTTTTCTATGGAAGGGCTCACTGCCGGCAACAACCACACCGAATATACCGCCGACCCGGCCAAACCTGTTCCTTTCACAAATGCCATAACCACGCAGATGACCAAGGAATATATGGTTGAAGACCAGCGGTTTGCTTCCCGCCGGCCCGATGTACTGACCTTTGAAACCGCCCCCCTCAGGGAAGATATGACCATGACCGGATCCATAGCGGCCAATCTCTTTGTGATTCCCGGCTGCGATGATGCCGACTTTATAGTAAAGGTAATCGATGTGTTTCCCGATCAGCCCTCAGAGGGCGAGAGCGGCAGCAAAATGGGTGGCTATCAAATGCTTGTACGCGGAGATGTGATGCGGGCCAAATACCGCAACAGCCTCGAAAAACCGGAACCTATGGTGCCCAATGAAATCAATGAAGTAAAATTCCAGCTCAATGATGTAAACCATACTTTCAAGGCCGGCCACCGCATTATGGTTCAGGTGCAAAGCTCCTGGTTTCCACTCGTGGACCTGAACCCGCAGAAATTCACCAACATATATACCGCCAAGCCTGAGGATTTTCAGAAGGCCCGCCTCAAGGTGGTGCATTCGGCCCGCTACCCCAGTGGCATCCGATATCTGGAGCTGAAGAAGTAAGGCAAAAGGAAACAGCTCAAAATTTTTCAGGGAACCGGTTTCAGAAGGAAGAAGGGGCGAAAGGCCCTAACCCTCACAGGATTGCGGTTCAGGTGGGGCGCTTCGGGGCCTGCATTAGGCGGAGGCACAAATTCTTCAACTCCTCTTTGGATCCCACTTTGAAATTTTTCTTCAAAACCTCAATTTGTTTCTCCACAGTTCGGGGCGATTTGTGGATTATTTCCCCAATCTCCCTGGCAGTAAGTCCCTGAGAAATCTGGTATAAAAGAAAAGAAAAATGAGGTTTTAGTTGGATATAAGTTTGTGCATCCAAATCTATAATTGGATTTCGGGTTGGAAGTTTGGCATGTCTGTAAAAGAAAGCATGAAAATAATGATCCAGCTTAGTAAGAATTTCTTTGTCTTTGAAAATAAAATCTATATGTCCCGTAACCGGTTTTGAAATTTTAACATCAGTTCCGTGCGTCATCAATATTACCACCATGTGCGGATTTTTGTGCTGAATGCGCTTTAGCCCGGAAATTTCGCTTATATCATTATAAATTTTAACCATTAAGTGATCAAAAATTTGTGTTGGCATTTTGGCAAACTCCTCAAAATCTTCAAAATAGGTAAAATGGAGACTTGGATAATGAACCTTCAAAACATCGGTGATGGTTTGATAAAAGGTTTGACATGTACTCACAAAGGCAACTTGCATTGTTTAATTTTTCGAAAGGAGCGCCAAAGCCAGCGTTCTTCCAAAAAAGGCAATACTATTTTTTCTACCCAAATTTTATCGAGAGAAAAAAAAACCTTCCATTTTCAGACAAGCGGGGTATAATGATTCAGCCTCTTTCCTGAGCCCGGAGACTAGCTTTCTATGGAAAAAAGGTTTGAAAATAGAATTTCGGGCAATACGATTTTTAATACCCAAAACGGGCGGAAGGCATCCTTGGTATCATCATTCGGTTTAGGTTTGAAAAACTTTAAGAAAGTTTCTTAGAGACCAACCAAAACATGAATCGCTGACCAAAAGAAAAGAAAAAAAAACAAGCCCGCCCAGAGGACGAGCTTGCCGGCAATGGGAGATTGCTGGCGGGCCGTTCCCAAGAGAACCATCTGCCAGACAAGCCACCCCACCGCTGAGGGGCGACAAAGGTAGGCATTTTTTGACGATTGGTTTTTTTGAGCCTGAACCCCTTCCCGGCTTAGTGAGGAAGAAAAAATATTTGCACTCTTTTTCTGGGTTTAAAAAGTGCGCCAATCAATCGTTGATATTCAGATGAACCAATCCTTCAAGTTGGGCGGTATCCTTGTTGCCGCCACCCTGAGCTTTCAGGCATATTCTCAAAATTTCGTTGCAGATGTTCCGCTTCAAAGGTTGCTGACCGGTGTTTTGCAACCGGCCTCAACAAACCTACCGGTGGCCAATAACCCCGATCCTGTTCCGACCCAGCATGTGTATGCTTTTCCCTGGTCGCCCATTGCCGACAACATTCCAACCAATGCCACAAATCCGGTAACGATTACGGCTGTCAACCTCCCAGCCAATGCCACCAATCTGGTGTGGGATGCCAGAGGCGATCTGGCCATTATTGGCGGGCAGGGCACCACAACCGTACGGATAGGTAATACCAACCAGACCTTCCGGAACGGACCCGGAGGTAGTCTTCTTCCAAACGACCGGGGACAAAGCAAAGGACGGCTTACGCTGACCTATACCTATCCGGCAGCATCCTCGGGGGCCTGTGCCGGAATTTTGATTTCGGCCATTCATTCCATCGATCTGCTGAAGAAATTTTCCTACACGATTACCCCAACCGGTATTGGAAATAACACCGTTTCGCAGATAATCGGACCTACCTGTCTGCAGCCCAATACCGATTATACCTTTTCGGTCGACGAAACCATGGTAGATAACCCCAACGCCGGCATCGGAATCGACCGGTATACCTGGCGCTTAAGCGGTTTTACCGGAATTTATGCGCCGGCAACCAATGGAAACCCGCTGTATACTTCCAGTGATCTGAGTTCCTTTACCTTCCGGACCGGCTCTCAGGTTCCTCCTTCGGGTGCTATCCGTTGCTACTTCGGGGCGGTGAATGTTGACCCGGCCATAGCCAACACCAGTGCCCATGCCTTTGCCGAACTGAAGCTGGTTCAGGCAACGGGTGTGCCCGTCGTAACCCTCAGTGGTGCCGCTAGCGCAACCATCAATCCGAGCACTTCCATTTTAACGCCCTCCATCTGCATCCCCACCACCACTGCGGGAACCGGAACCCTGACCTTTACGGTTACCCAGCAGGCCGGAGCGACCTATACATGGAGGTTCGGCACCTATAACGGAAACAATCCTACCAATGTTAACGGGTGGAATACCAACCCAGCCACCACAGGTGGGCTGCCCTTTACCAGAACCGGCAACACCCTGACCATTGCCAATATTACCAACCAGCCCGGAACGGTAGTTCTTACCGTAACCGGCTCATGCGGACTGCCACAGGAGTATACCTACCACATAAACCGCAGGCACAGCGTTCCGGCTTCCGTTTCCTTGTCGCCCACTTGCCTGTTTCCAAACGGAACTTCGCAGGCTACCCTGGCAGCCAATGCCTCTCAGAATAACCTGGTCTGGACGGCCACTCCCGGTTTCACCTTCGGGGCAACGGGCCTTATTACAGCGAACAACCCCGCTCCGGGAGTTTATTCGGTCCCCGTTAGTTTTGCGGGCTGTCCAACCACCCAGTCCTACACCCTGAACATCAAGCCGTCTACCATCTCCTTCACGCCTTCTCCTCTGTGTATTCCGCGCAATGGAACTCCAACCCAGGTAACCTTTTCGCCCACCGGTACGACCCAGTATTCGTACTCGGTAACAGGTGCCGGCAATACCCTGAACGGAGGCACGGCTGCCACTGTATCTTCCACAAGCAATGTGGTGAATGTACAGCGTACAACTGCTGCAGCAGGGGGTAATCTGAGCGCTACCTACACGGTGGCCCCTGGTTGTTTTACCAGTATGACTCCAGCGGCAATCTCCACTCCTCCTGTACAGCCAGTGGTGGTTCCCGGATGTGCTGGCAGCGGCACAACCGGGTTGACGGTTAGGTTAACCATATCTACGCATCTTGGCGTGGGAAGTTATACCGTTAATTATGTTTCCGGTGCACAGGTTCTCGTTCCTTCCGGAAGCTACACCCCCACCACGGGTACCAATTTTATTAACGTTCCGATCAGTCCTACAGTAGTGGGTGCCGGCTTGTATACCGTAACGCATACCGTACCGGGCTGCGGAACGGCACAGACATCGGCTTCCTTCAATATCGATAACCAGACCGACCGCCCGACCCTGCTTCTGGCACCTCAGGGTTCCAATCTGGTATGCCTTCCTTTTCCTGTTCTGGCCTATACCTACCTGAACTGCACAACCGGAAATA
>JBIKMV010000172.1:0-6132 GCA_044359055.1 Catalimonadaceae bacterium | reverse complement strand
TGATTTTGCGGCTCTTCGGAAAGTAGACTCGACTTCAAATCTGAGCATTACTCCCAAAGATTCCGTCCGGAGAGAATTGGCGAAAAGGAAATTTGGTTTTGAACTGGGATTGAGCGGACTTTATGTGCAACATCAATTATCCGTTCAAAGTGCCGAACAAACCGGTTCTGAACAGGAGTTACAATCTCCGGTATCCGTAAGGCCGGTATTTGGCGGGAATCTACAATTCAAGATGAGGGTCCCAATCGGATCGAAATTCGCCTTGCTGCCTTTGCTGGAAACAGCGGTTTTGCATCGGCGTATGACTTTCCAAACAAAGCCGGGGCCATCGGCTCTTGTGAAACTGATTCAAACCGCTGATGGCATCAGCGGAGCACCAGTTCTACAGCCAGGCACATATTCCAAAGAAACAGTTTACCTG
The DNA here is from genome assembly GCA_044359055.1 of Catalimonadaceae bacterium. GTDB lineage: Bacteria > Bacteroidota > Bacteroidia > Cytophagales > Flexibacteraceae > CAMDMI01. Next base: position 5,711 of record JBIKMV010000172.1, on the reverse strand, counting down.
TTGCCGGGTGCAGGACTGGAAGCCAGTTATGCCTTGATAGGCTCCTTGGAACTTCGGGCCGGAACTGTCTGGTCATGGGTTTTTACCAACCGGGAAGAACAGAAACCCCGACTTATTCAGCCTGCTTTCTGGCTGGCAGCGCAATACCACTTGCAAAGGGGCTGGTCCATTCGCACCGAAATCCGACGAATGGAAATGTCTGCCCGATTACTGTCATCAGCGTCATCCAACAGCCGAAACCTGATTCTGGGATTTGGTTTTGTCCGGAGTTGGTGAAAGGAGTTGCCTTAAGGAATGAATTCTTCATGTGCACAGTATACTGAACAGCGTTTTATAATTCCGGGTCAGAAGGCCCGGTTTGGAACCTTGTGAAGGTAGTTCTGATTGCTTTTTTTATACCTCACAGAATTTCATGTTATCAAGCATTTGACGCAAAAAAACCATGATTCACCAAGGCGTAATTTCCTTTGTGGAATATCCAATTTCGAACTCCCTTTGACAAAATTCGCTATGGCTACGCATTAGAAATCTCTATTGCGGATCCGGGTTTATCCTTGCATTCCCGGGGAAAAATTATAAAACCAGGCAGAACAATTCAGAAATAGCCTCAAATACTCAGATTCGGAATATCCTCATGCCGGATGACCAGCTTGGCATCTTCTTCCCTGAGCCGAAGGACAACATCCACTGCCTGAGCCACCACATCTGAGCAGACCACGATAAAACTTCCGGGTACTGCATTTTTTATGGCATATTCAATGGCCTCCACTTCCTTGTAAATTACTTTAACAGAAACTGTCGGGTTAACTTCCCTGATTCCCTGCTCCAGCAAATCCACAATTTCGGTATCGCTTCTTCCTCTCAGGTGCTTGTCCTGCCTGATGATAATCTGATCAAAAATCCTTGCCGATATGGCACCAAGGGCCTTGATGTCCTCATCCCGCCTGTCACCCACCCCGGTAATGATGCCCACCTTGGGCGAATCTTCTACCTTTTCGAGAAACTTACCCAAAGCCTGCAATCCGGCCGGATTGTGGGCATAATCAATGATTACGGTAAATTTCTGAAAGTTAAATACATTCATTCTACCGGGAGTCTGGGCTGGTGAGGGTATAAAAGTCTCGAGGGCGGCTTTGATGTCTTCGATAGAAAATCCCCTTAAATATCCCGCCATCACCACAGGTAAAATATTCTGAATCATGAAAATGGCCTTCCCTCCAAAGGTCAGAGGGATGTTTACAATTTTGGCCACCCTGATTTTCCATGTGCCTTTGGATATGGTAACAAATCCGTTTTCGGCGATGGCGGCAAGCCCTCCGGCTTCACAATGCTCCCGAATGTGCGGATTGTTTTCCTCCATGCTGAAAAGCGCAACTTTACAATCGAGGCCCTTGCGCATGGCATACACATGCTCGTCGTCGGCATTGAGGATGGCGTATCCGCCCGGTCTCACACTTTCCACGACCACAGATTTCACCCTTGCGAGGTCTTCCAGTGTCATGATGTCTTTAAGGCCGAGATGGTCGGCGGCAATGTTGGTGACAATGCCAATGTCACATTTGGTAAATCCAAGTCCGGATCTGAGGATACCTCCTCTGGCAGTTTCCAGAACTGCAAATTCCACAGTGGGGTCTTTCAGGACAAACTCAGCACTCTTCGGACCGGTGCAGTCGCCTTTTTCTACCATGATGTTTTGAATGTAAATGCCGTCGGTGGTGGTAAATCCAACCCGGTAACCCATGTTTTTCACCACATGGGCCATCAGTCGGGTTGTGGTAGTTTTGCCGTTTGTTCCGGTAATGGAAATAATGGGTATCCGGGCAGACTTTCCGGGGGGAAAGAGCATATCAATTACAGGCTCAGCCACATTTCTGGGCAGCCCACCGGTCGGAGCAATATGCATTCGGAAACCTGGAGCGGCATTCACCTCCAGAATGGCGCCACCTGCTTCAGCAACCGGAATGGAGATATCCGGTGTCATGATGTCAATGCCACAGATATCCAGTCCGATAATGCGTGAAATACGCTCTGCCATAAATACATTTTCGGGATGGACCAAGTCGGTCACATCGTCGGCAGTGCCTCCTGTACTGAGGTTGGCCGTGGATTTAAGCCAGAGTTCCTTTCCGGCAGGCAAAACAGAATCGAGCGTCAGTCCTTTTTCGGTAAGGATGTTGAGGGTCATATCATCTACCTTAATGGCCGTAAGTACTTTTTCATGGCCATAACCTCTTCTGGGGTCGCTGTTTACCTCATCTATCAATTGCTGAATGGTAGCTTTTCCATCGCCAATAACAGCAGCGGGAGTCCGCTTTGCTGCGGCAATAAATTTGTGGTTGATGACCAGCAAGCGGTAGTCATATCCCGAAATGAAACGCTCAAATATGACCGCCCGGCTGTATTTTTTAGCTGCAGCCAAAGCCTGCACGGCTTCATCCCAATTTTTAATGCCTATGGTGGCCCCTTTTCCGTGGTTTCCGTTTACCGGCTTGGCTACCAGCGGATAACCTACCCTGTCGATTACAACTTTCAGATCGTCTTCGTCGTACACGGTCATCCCTTTGGCTACAGGGATATTGGCTGCATCCAGCAAATTTTTTGTTTCCTCCTTGTCGCAGGCGATTTCTACGGCAATGCTGCTGGTTTGGCCGCTCATGGTAGCCTGAATGCGCTTTTGGTTGATGCCATATCCCAACTGAACAAGGCTATGCCGATTGAGGCGGATAAAAGGAATGTCCCGTGAAGCGGCTTCATCCACTATGCTTCCGGTAGAAGGTCCAAGGCGCTCATCCTCCCGAATTTCCCGCATTCTTTGTATGTCGGCTGCAAGATCATAGGGCCTGCCATCGGCAAGGGCCTGCACTATTTCAACTGCTGCTTTGGCGGCATAAATACCGACTTTTTCTTCCATGTAGGAAAATACAACATTGTATACACCTCTTTCAGAGGCACTTCTGGTTCGCCCAAAGCCCACATCCATACCGGCGAGAGTTTGAATCTCCAGAGCTACATGCTCCACGATGTGGCCCATCCAAGTGCCTTCCCTCACCCGACTGAAGAAGCCACCGGGTTTGTTTTCGCTGCATTCATGCGCATACATTGTGGGGAACATGGCCTCGAGTCGCTCTGCAAAACCGGGAATGGTATGGCTGGGCCGTTCTTCCATGTCTTCCAAGTCCAGCCGCATCACAATAAGTTTGTGCCTGCGGATAGACCAATAGTTTGGCCCATTCATGGCCCTGATTTCCAGTATTTTCATAAATGCAATAAAATATAAACCGGGATTCTAATTTCCGGGCAAAATAGAGAGAAATCCATTCCGGTCAATTTTCCTGATGCGGAAATTCTATGCCGATAATCAAATTTCAACTTTCGTAAACTCAAACTTAAGACCATCAAACAATCCCTTGTCGCTCAGCTTCAATTCCGGAATGACCAACAGAGCCATAAAAGAAAGCAGCATAAAAGGTGCTTTGGGCCGGGCACCCATCTTTTGGGAGGCTTCATTTAATTTTTCATAGAGAGCAGCTACTTCCTCCCCTTTTTTATCCGACATCAAACCAGCGATGGGCAATGGCAAAACCATTTCTTCGCCCGGATGCACCAATGAAATTCCCCCTTCGGATTTCATTACCAGATCCACTGCTTTTTTTACCCAATATGCTGAGGTACCCACCACTACAACATTGTGAGAGTCGTGGGCAACAGAACTGGCTATTGCACCCTCCTTCAAACCGAAACCCGAGATAAAGGCATTGGCAGGCGGGAATTGCTGATAACGGTTAACCACAGAAATATGCAAAACATCCTTTTCGGGATCAGCCTGAATGGTACCATTTTGCACAGGCAGGCTTTTTGTTGACTTCCTGGTAATCAACTGCCCTTCAATGGCTTCCATGCAATTTACCTGAGTAAAATTCGATTGGGAGGAAAAACTTGAGTATGCACTTTCTTCGGGCATGTGTGCCAGAAAATGGTTTGGCTTTTCCCTTAGAGGCGCAGGGTTCCAAATAGCCTTCCCGTTTTCAGCCACCAGCGTTCCCTTTCGCCAGGTTTGAATCACCTTCAGCGATTTCATATTTTCTACCAATACAAAATCTGCCGGATCGCCCTCCCGAAGCAAACCCAATGGCAATTTGTAGTGCGAAACCGGATTTAAAGTGGCAGCTCTAAGTACATCGAAAAGATCAAATCCCTTTTTTAACGCTCTGGAAACCAACTGGTTGATATGCCCAAGTACAAGGTCATCGGGATGTTTGTCGTCGGAGCAAAACATCACCTGTTCCGGAAAATGACGGATTACTTCAATCAAATCATCAAAATTGCGTGCCGCACTTCCTTCCCGGATCAAAATCTTAACCCCTAAAGCCGCCTTTTCCATTGCTTCCTCCAGACTAAAGCATTCATGGTCCGTTTCCATTCCTGACTTAAAATAATTTTTAGCCTGATCGCCCCGGAGCCCTGGCGCATGTCCGTCCAGGGGTTTTCCCAATTGCTTGCTCAATTTGATTTTGGCCATAACATCCTCTGCTTCAAACAAAACGCCCGGCCAATTCATCATCTCTGCCAGATAATGGCAGGTGCCTGATTCAAAAAGTTCCCGGATTTCATCCAAAGTCAATTCAGCACCGGCGGTTTCAAAACCTGTGGCAGGCACACAGGAAGGCGCCCCGAAATGAAAGTGTAAGGGCGCATCTTTCCCGTTTTCTGCCATCCACTCCACCCCCCTTTTTCCAAGAACATTGGCGATTTCATGTGGATCAGACACCGTGGCCAGGGTGCCATGCCGCAAAGCAAGTGGTGCAAACTCAGAAGGTGCCAGCATGGAACTTTCTATGTGCACATGGGCATCTACAAAACCGGGCATAATGAAACAATCCGGTGCTTCCTCAATTTGCCTGATTGCGGATATTTTTCCATTGTCTACCTGAATTTCAGCAGGATATATTTTTCTTTTATGGATATCTGCCAACTGACCCCTGACCATTTCACTCATAACCGGATTTGACTCAAAATTCAAGATTATCACAAAATTTTGATTTTACTTTGTGCCACAAAAGATTTCAATGAAATAAAAATGAAAAAAATATTCTTTTCGGTTTTATGCTCCTTTATCCTTGTAAAGGGCTTTGCTCAGATTTCTCTTACTGCTGCTGATATCGGTTCTGTTGGAGACCAGATTATTGAAGATGGCCTGATCTGGAACGCTGCAGTTCCTCCGGCAGGTGCTTCCCAGAATTATAACTTTCAGGGTATGGATCCTGAAAATACATTAGATACCATAAATTTCCTGAATCCTGCTGCGACACCCTTTGCCACAAATTTTACCGCTGCCAATCTTGCCCAGGTGGGTGCAGGTAGCTTCACCTATTTCAACAAATCCTCAACCTCTTTTAAGGCCAACGGATTTGCCTTTTCTATCCCCCCCATTCCGGGAATACCCTTCTCTTCGGCGCCTTTCAGCCTTACGCCACCCATTACCGTACTCAATTTTCCGGCCACATTCGGCCAAAGCCTTACCGCTCAAGCAACCAGCAACCGGTTTGAATTCAATTACGATACAACCATTGGAATTTTCAACATTTCCAAAATCGGTGTTACTGCAACGGTAAGAGATACGAGCAACATCGATGGGTATGGAATTGCCGCTTTTCCTCTGGAGAGCATCCCAGTACTCCGCAACCTGAGGAGACAAAGGGTATCGTTCAGGA
>JBIKMV010000028.1:0-20737 GCA_044359055.1 Catalimonadaceae bacterium | reverse complement strand
TCACAGATTCCCTTGGCCGCAGCCATTCTCTCTGGAAGATCACATCAGAAGAGGCAATCCGACAGATCAGGGAAGATTTTGCGCGCATGCCCCGTTTGTATATTGCCGACGGACATCACCGCTGCGCGGCCACATGCCTCCACATTCGGCATTCGGGCATGAATCCTGAAAAAAATGGCATAATGGCTCTGGTGATGGACAAGAAAAGTTTGTCCATTAAATCCTTCCACCGTGTCATTACGGCTTCGGCACCTGCAGACCGGCTGGAAGAAATCTGCCGAAAAAAAAACTGGGAGATTCACAAACTGGAGGAATTGCCCGCCAACCCGGAAACAAGCTCCATTGTGGCCATGTCTTCTTCAGCTTGCTTTGCCATAAAACCCGGATCAGCCTTCTCCGGAACAGGATTTGCCCATTCTCTGGAAGTGGCCCGGCTGGAATCGGAAATTTTTCCTGATTTGTTTGGAATAGAAAATACCCGTATTGACAGCAGAATTGCTTTTTTGAGGGGAGATGTATCTGCCATTCGGCTGAAAGAAATACTGAATGAAGAAAAAGCCGGCTGGATTTTTATGGTTCCGGCCAACAGCATGGACGATATCGAAAGGGTAGCAGATGCCGGCGAGGTTATGCCGCCGAAAAGCACATGGGTTGAGCCCAAACTGATGACCGGTATGCTGGTTATGCGATTGGATACCGCCTGAGCCGGGGAGTGTTGGTCTGTTCGGGAAGTTCAGGTGTGATGCCAGATATAGGCATTGAGAGAGCAGGCTATCAGCAGCCAGACCAGATAAGGGAGGAGCAAGGCTGATTTCCACTTCATAGTGCGGCGGTAATTCCATAAAAAACCGGCAACCATCAGGCTGAGTCCGCATATTACCATCAGACTCAGACCCACCTGATGGAAATAAAAAAAGGCAGGGTTCCACATGACATTCAGCAACCATTGCAGGCTGTAAAGCCAAAGCAAAACGGCCTTGTCTGTGCAAATTTCCCAGAGAAAAGCCAAATACAAGCCAAAACAAACCATTATGGAACTCCAGGCGAAGCCGAATATCCAACCCGGGGGCGTCCAAGGTGCTTTGGGTAGTCCGGCGTACCAGTCAGAAGCTACACCGGGTCCTGTAAAATATCCACCGATTGCCAGGGCCAGAAAGTTGGCAAGAAGAAAAAAAACAAGGCGTAATATCATTTTGCTGAATCTGTCAGGGGTTTTTCCGGATTTTTTGAGCGCACAAAACCATGCAGAGGTAAAATTTTGGGTGACACTAATCCCAGAAGATGAAATCCTTTCTGCCCGATTCTATGGCATCCAGAATTTGCCTGATTTCATTGTCTTCCTCATTCAGGGCAGCAAAATCAGGGTAAGCATAGCGAAGAAAGTTTTTTCCCTTGAACTCCAGCGGAAGTTTGTGTTGATACAGGTACATCATCATATAGTAGTATTTTCGGGCTAGCTGAACTTGCTGCGGAAGCAAGTCGGGCTGCTCAATCAGGCTTTCAAGTGTCTTAAAATAATGTTCCCGGTTTTCGGCATCATAGGTAAATCCTTTTCCCCGGTAATGCGTTTCTGAAATCAGCAGGATGGGCTTTCCCACCATGGCAAACTCAAGGCCAACGGTGGAAGTATTGACTACCCCGATGTCGGAAATATCCAGGACATTGTAGGAATTGACATCGTAATCCAAAAAGCCAAAATTCTCCGGCAATCCCTCTGCAAAGTGCTTCAGCACAAGGCTTTTGTAGGTTTCGCTGGTGCCCAAAACTTTTTCGGCAGGATGGGAGCGAAGCAAAATCTGCACATCCTGCCGTCCGCTGAAATGCCGGATGGTTTGCAGAATACATTCCAGTGCAGAGGGAAAGGCAATATCCCGCGAAACATTGGCAGCATCCCAGATCAGATTGGAAAAAATGGTGACCACTTTTCTGCCGGCAGGTATGCCGAGTTCGGCCTTCAATGCATCCACATCGGCCTTGCGGGGCGAAAAATTATAGGCAAAAACATCTCCTTTCTGCAACTCCCGCTCCCGGAAATAGGCATCTACCAGGTGGTTTTCTTCCTTGTTTAATTGTTTGTCCCGATACCGGATCCAGGCGGATTCAAAATCCCAAACCGGGGCCGGCTGACTGAAATTTATATTCAGGGTTTCTTTGGTTTTGCCCCTGTCGTAGCAAACAAACGGAATTGAGTTTTGAAGGCAATAATCCGTCAATGGCCCCCAGGTACAATAAATCCCGTGTGAGAACAGCACAGAATGGTACCGGTTTTTTTTGCAAAGCTCTTTGAAAAAGAGATAATTGGATAAAGTGGTGGAAAGGAACTTTCTGGCAATTTCCGCTGCATCGGGTCCTAGGGTGGTGGACTTGTAAAATCGATAAATTACGCCTGAAACATGGTGGCCCAAATGGATTCCATCCAAAGAAAAATTGAAATATTCTTCAGCGGGTGCACCCTTGGGAGGCATAATTTTTTCAAGGGCCTCTGTGTTCACGGGGATGATCAGAGGGTGGATTCCTGCCGAGGAAAGCATTTTCATTCCGTTTCTGACAAGCGGATTCCAGTGGGCGTCCTTTCCTTTTTTTCGCAGGGCCTCCTCAGTTATCAATTCATTGATGGAAACCTTTTCATCGTACACCGCATAATCCACTTCATATCCCCTCTTTTTCAACAGGTGATAAAACAGGATTTCATATGGGCTCAGGTACATATTGGGAATACCTGCATACAGCAGAATCCGGCCCTTGCCTTCGCTTCCTGCAGGGCTGTTTCTGAAAAATGATTTGAAATACCGGAGCTTTTTGAGGAATAAAAAACGGAAACGAACCGATAGCAATTGGGAGCGCATGGATAAAATCAGAATTCTCTTGTGAAAAGTCAGGACTTGGGAACAGGCAAAAAAAATTTACCAGGCGGTCCAGCCGCCGTCTACCATCAGATTGGCACCTGTCATGTAGCCGCTACCCGGTGACATCAGAAAAACAATGGCAGCCTGATAATCTTCCGGAACAGCCATTCTGCCCAGGGGGGTCAGGGTGCAATAGTTTTTCAGAAACTCTTCCGATTGATTGTTGTAAACCCCGCCGGGACTAAGGGTATTGCAGCGAATCCCTGAATCTGCAAAATGTGTGGCAATGTAGCGGGAAAGGTTTATCAAAGCAGCCTTGGATGTGCCGTAGGCTACAGGTGAGTTGATACCGGAATTTCCGTAAATGCCTTTGTTGGCACTTACATTTCCATAGGTACTGCTGATGTTGACAATGACACCACCTCCTGATTTTTTCATGTACGGAATGGCTGCCTGACTCATCAGGAAACTGCCCTTCAGGTTGACATCGTGGACAAGGTCCCAGGCTTCTTCAGGGTAATCTTCGAATCCTGCAAAAAAGTTGCTGCTTGTATCCAGCTTGCGGGTGTTTCCCTTAAAATGAAAGCAATTCACAAGTCCGTACAAAGCCCCATGAACTTCGAAAATACCGGCCAAAGTTTCCCCGACAGCAGAAGAAGAGCTCACATCCAGTTTATACACAGAGATTTGTGCAGCCAGCGCCGGATCGGTATCCCTCAGCTTGGCCTCAGCCATTTCGGTATCAATATCGGCTATGGCTACCCGGGCTCCGGCATCTGCCAGCGCAAGGGCCATTGAAAAACCAATCTGACCGGCACCGCCGCCCAGCACAATGGTTTTATCTTTCAGATTGAAGAGTTGATTGATTATTTTTCCCATACAGACTTTTGTTTTGAAGACTGATGCATACCCAGCATCCACTTCGTATTTAATATGGCATACTGCAAATCCAGCGGGTGTTTGCTCTGATTCTTTTCAATCAAATCAAAAAAAGCGCGGAGCTCATCCAGATAGAGCTGATTTACATCAAAGGGACCCAGTGGTATTTCTTCTTCCTTTTTCCCGTGCTTTTTCATCAGCAAGCGGTTTTCGTGCCAGTTCCATTCCAGCTTCCCATCCGTTCCCAGGAACCTAATCCTTCGGTCGTAATCTTTTTGAAGAAAATCGAGATGAATGCCTGCCAGCCCCCAGGAATATGAAAAAATGGCTTCACAAAGTTCTTCGGTCTCAATTCCCAGTTGTCCGGTATTGGCAGTTGCGGCAAATACCGATTTGGGTTCACCCAACAGATGCAGCATTAGGTCCAGTTCATGGGTGATGGTATTCACTACACCGCCGCCCAGTTCGGTTCGGGCAGCATACCCATCCCGGTGGTCTTCCCAGGGATGCCAGAAAGGCAGATAAGAACCAAACTCCAACCGGGCAGAAAACAGTTTTCCGATGGCTTCTGCATCCAGAAGTTCCCTCAGTTTTGTAACAAGGGGATGATACCGAAGCATGAATCCAATGAAGAAAACCCGGTTCAATTCCGGCAAGGATGAAATCGAAAAAAGGCTTTCTGCAGTATGTGTAAGTGGTTTTTCCATAAACACATGCGCATCGCAGGAAATGGCCATACGCAAGCCATCTTCATGCAGTGCGCTGGGACTGCACACAAAAATCACCTCCGGTTTCAGCTTCAAAACATCTTCGGTGCTGCACAAAACCTGGCAATGATGTTCAGCGGAGAAGGCTTCGTCCGGACTCCGTTTCAGGCAATAGAGGTCTTCGAATCCAAGTTCACTCAGATTCCGGAGATGCCTTCTCCCGATTGACCCGCCCCCGATGACCAGTATTTTCATTGTGCCGCTTTTTTTCCTGACTGATGAAACAAGGAAATGGCCTCCTCCAGTTGGCCGGTGCCTTCGAGGTATTTTTCAACAAAACAACGAAATGCCCCGTTTCCTCCGGCAACTCCGAGCTCCCAATGGGCCTTTTGTTTTACATACCAGGGTGCATTGGCCGGACAGGCGCTCAGGCCCACCTGTTCCAACAATTTCATATCGTTGAGGTCGTCGCCGATGAAGGCACATTCCGAAAGGGAAATGTCCAGCCTTTCGCACAAATCCATGGCTTCTTTCAGCTTGTCGGTAATCCCCATAAAAAGGTGTTCTACCTTTAGTTTTTCGGCTCTGCGCTGCACAATGAGAGTATTTTCGCCGGTAATGATGGCGAAATGTATGCCCAGCAAGCGCAAAAACAGCACACCTGCGCTGTCGGCTGTGTTGAACTTTTTCCATTCATTGCCCCCGTTGTCGTAATACATTCCGCCGTCTGTCCAGACGCCGTCGATATCCGAAATAAAGAGTTTTATACCGCTGGTTTTCATTCCAACATCCCTGTATCAATGGTAACATCAGGCTCTATATCTGCCAGAGCCTTTTTTCCAACTACAAGTGCACGGTCACGCCATAAAATTCCATCGCCGGGGCTTTTCAGACAGAGCATTTCTTCTGTAATCTGCTGCCCTTTGTGGATTTTCACTTTAGAGGTGATGCTTCTGGCGAGTTTGTGCTTGGCACTGAGCACGGCAGGATTGAATTCCTTTGTGCCGTCGCCCATAGCCAGTTCGGTAGCCCGGATGTATTCTACCAGTTTTTTCAGACCTGCTTCTTCCAGAGAACCCGGCTGATCCGTGCCTTTCATGGTGCGGTCCAGGGTAATGTGTTTTTCTATCATGCGGGCCCCGAGGACCGATGCCGCAGCAGAAACAATGACACCCGAAGTGTGATCTGACAATCCAACCAGATAGCCATAGCGGTCCCGTAGGGTTTTCATGGCACGGAGATTCACATTTTCCAGTTTGCAGGGATACTCGGAAGTACACTGCATAATGAAAAGTTTGTCTTTTCCGGGTTTTAGGGCAGCAATGGCATCGTCAATGTCTTCAAAATTGGCCATGCCGGTGGATATAATTACCGGTTTTCCGGTTTTGGACAGTCCCTCCAGCAAAGGAATGTTGGTGAGATCCCGGGAGGCAACTTTGTAAAAAGGGCAACCAATTCGCTCCAGCAACTCCAAAGAGGGCACATCGCAGGGCGTACAGAAATATGTAATGCCCTGTGCAAGGGCATATTCTTTCAACTCCCGGTGTTGCTCTTCATCCAGTTCCAGAAAAATACGGTGTTCGCCATAGGTACGCCCGAAAGAATTGGGGTTGTCATAGGGTTTATCAAAGGCTTCTTTGGAAAGTTCCGAGGGTATATCTCTTTTCTGGAACTTTACGGCATTGGCTCCGCAGCGTACGGCCATATCAATCAGCTTTTTGGCCAGACGGATATCACCGTTGTGGTTTTGGCCGATTTCGGCAATGATGTAGGTAGGAAAGCCATCCCCCACTTTGGTTCCGAAAAAATCAATGACGAGTTCCTTTTCGTCTTCCCGGACATGGAGCTCATTCTTTTCCAGCCAGTCGAAAACGGCCGCAAAATCCACCTTTCCGTTGATGTTCACCGAGGAGGCCAGTTTTTCAAACCGCTCAAGATCATCCAGGCTGTCGATGGTGAGGAATTTATCCAGATCGTGCCGGAGACCCTCAAAATCAGGAGGTAAAATGTTGGTTTTAAAAAGGGTAGGATTGCGGCGGAAGTACGGACTCACATGCTCCTGATCGAAAAGCGAAAGATTTCCGGCCACGGCGGCTTCCCGCAGCGCCCGCACCCGGATAACCTCAAAAACAATGTGTGAAAGGCCGTCGATGCAGGTGTAATCATTGCGGTTCTGCTCATGGAAGTTGAGCAGCTTGCGGCTTACATCTATCCAGTTCAGGGGATTATCGGCGGTGATTCTGATGATGTTGTCAGATTCTTCAAGATGCATCGTAGCATCTGCAAAGCGCTGAAGCACATTGACCGAATCGCCCTGAAAACTGCGCAGACCCAGCTGAGCCGCAAAAGAAACAATCGGGCTGTCTTCCTCCAATGTGGTGGTTGCTATGATGATTTCATCTGCAAATTCAAATTGGCGGCAGGTTTCGATGACGCGGTTCAGCAGGGTTTTTCCGGCAACCGGCATCAGCGTTTTGCCCCTGAGCCTTTTGCTTCCCATCCGGGCCTGAACCACAACTGTATTTTTCATTTCTTTGATTACTTTGAAACAGGAAAAAAATAATTTTTAATGGCATATCAAACCATTCTGGCAGGAACCCCAAAGGCTTTTCAGGAATTTGAAAGAAAGCCCGCATTCCGAAAAAAGCGAAAGGATTGGGTTAGGCAGACTGGCATAAAAATAGCCGGGTAAATATTTATGGTGAAGTTCTTCTTTCCGGTTCCGAGCAGTTATGGTGGGAAATTTCACACAAACCAATCCCCAAAGACCGGAACACCGGAAATCATAAGAAAAAACCTCCGGCAGGACCACGACCGGATCCGATTGGATTGCTTCCGGTTGGTTTCCAAATACCTGCAGTATTTTTTTCAAATGAATGATACTAAATTAAAAATAGCCCGCAAAATTAGTGAAATATCTGAAAGGCAAGGTGCAGTCCGGGCAACAAGCTTGGGAACATGGCCACAATGCTGTACTTCCGGGAAAGCATTCCTGTATGGCTATCCTATTAGATATGGTGAAATGTGCGCACCAGAGGAAAAGAAAGCTTCACCCCTTTTTCATCATTTTTTAAGAAAATTGAAAACCAAAAAAGGTCGCCTCCCACATAGAAAAGAAAAACAAGGAACAGGATTCCGGGAAGACCAATGTCCCTAAAACCAGTGTTAAAACCTGTATTCCAGGCCTGCTCCGCTGCCGGTCAATGAAATCTGCAGCCCGCTTCCCTTTACCCGGTTCAGTATTTTCCCCGATCGGGCAATGTTGATATAGCCCAGAACCGAAGAAACCAAAGAAAGCGCAGAAAATGCCAATCCTGTTTTAGGCATGCCCTTGATGGAAAATACACCCGCAGCTATTCCCGAACCCGCACCTACCAGCAGCTGAACTCCGCCCAAACTCAGGCGATGACCCGATTCCTGCATGCTGAACAATATCTGGTTCATGTCCGATTTGGTTTTGGCCAGGTCTTCTGCCAGCGTTTCTTCTGTAGGTGCTGTTTCCCGGTTCATTTCCTTTTGCCTATGGTCCGGGATTTTGGGTTGGCCCGGAGTCAACGGGTATTCAGAAAGCCGCTGACTCAGCACAGGAATCTTCAGGACCATCCGGACGACTGGTTCATTTTGGGAGTAAAGGCTGTCAATCAAATCCGTAAACTGAATTTTTTCTTCCGATCCAGCATTCAGGTACCGTATCCTCAATTCATTGATATCCAATATTTTTACTACCAGCAATTCTCCGGAGTTTTTGAATTTGACCAGGTCCTGCCCAAGGCATTCAACCGCACAACAGAAGAAAAATATACCGGCAAACAGAGTGCCTTTCATAGGAAAATTTTCAGCAAGGCTAAGGATTTTATCTGATGAATTCACGGCCAACATTATGAAGCCACAGGCAGCATTTTCAAAAAAAAGAACCTACTTGGGCTGCCGATTGGTACCGTACTCTTTGAAAAAGGTGGATTTTCCTGCCGCAATTCAAACTGTGCGGAGTCCATTCGGGTTGTCAATAGAATTATGAATCCTGAACTCAGCCTCAATACGCCGGCATTGCTTTTTCCGGCCCTCACCCTGATTATGCTGGCCTATACCAACCGCTTCCTCGCGCTAGGAACCCTCATCCGGAATCTGTACCGGGAGTATGAAGCCAGACACGATGACATTACCCTCAGCCAGATCCGTTCGCTGAAGCATCGCCTGCGCCTGATTCGCAACATGCAGTTACTGGGCGTCCTCAGCCTGTTATTTTGTGTGGTTTGTATGGCATTTGTATATTTCGGTGGGCAGTTGGCGGCTCAGATTATCTTTGCTTTGAGCCTCTTGCTTTTGGCAGGGTCTTTGATAATCTCCACCTACGAAATAATCATCTCCACCCAGGCACTGAACATTCAACTCAGCACACTGGAAGGCGAGGAAAAAGAAAAAGACACACCAGCCCGGACATAAACCAAGAAAAATCAGCCATGCGAATCGGAATAGTTTGTTACCCTACTTTCGGGGGTTCGGGGGTTGTGGCCACCGAACTGGGCAAGGGCCTGGCCGGCAAGGGTCATCAGGTACATTTTATAACCTACAACCAACCCCACCGCCTCGATTTTTTAAATGAAAATGTATTTTTTCACGAGGTCCGCTTTCAGCACTATCCCCTTTTCGAATATCCGCCGTATGAAACCGCTCTTGCCAGCAAAATGGTGGATGTGGTAAAGCACGAAAAGCTGGATTTGCTTCATGTGCACTATGCCATTCCCCATGCCTCAGCAGCCTACATGGCCCGGCAGATATTGGCTTCTCAGGGCATTCACATTCCTGTGATTACCACCCTGCACGGCACCGACATCACCCTGGTGGGCAAAGATGCGAGCTATGAACCGGTGGTTACCTTCAGCATCAATGAATCGGACGGGGTTACGGCTGTTTCGCAGGACCTGGCCAAAGAAACCTGCGATACATTTCAAATTACCCGGCATATAGAGGTGATTCCCAACTTCATCGACCTGTCCCGTTTCAAAAAACAGGCCAAGGAGCACTTCAAAATGGCCATTTGTCCCGAAGGCGAAAAATTGCTAGTTCACACCTCTAACTTCAGGAAGGTAAAAAGGATTGAGGATGTGATCGGAATGTTCTCCATAGTCCGCAAATCGCTTCCTTCCAAGCTGTTGCTGGTAGGCGACGGCCCCGAGCGCCAGAAGATGGAGAACCTGTGCCGCGAATACCAGATGTGCGAAGATGTCCGTTTTCTGGGCAGGCTCGATGCTGTAGAAGAGCTGCTTTCTGTGTGTGATTTGTTCGTAATGCCCTCCGAAAAGGAGAGTTTTGGATTGGCTGCACTCGAAGCCATGGCCTGCGAAGTACCGGTGATATCGAGCAACACCGGTGGCTTGCCCGAGCTGATTGTACAGGGCGAATGCGGCATGATGAGCCATGTGGGCGATGTGGAAGACATGGCACACAATGCGCTATTTATTTTGGAAGACCGGAATCTGCCCCGCTTCAAAAAAGCCGCCCTGGCAAGGGCCCGGCAATTCGACATTCAGAAGGTATTGCCGAAGTATGAGGCCTTTTACCTCAGTACCCTTGAAAGACTGACAGCCGGAAAATTTCTTTCCTGAGCGGAAAAGTACAGCACGAGCTGTTGAGGAGTTTAGGGAACTTGAAAACCTGAAACCCCCACCAACAACTCCTACCCCTCAAACCTCCTCCATTTTTCAATAAGATTGGCCATGTCTTCGGGCAGTTCTGAATCAAACTGCATCCATTTTTTGGTAAACGGATGTTCAAATCCCAAGGATTTGGCATGAAGGGCCTGCCTTGGGCATAGAGCAAAGGCATTGTCTACAAAGGCTTTGTACTTGCTGAACGAGGGACCTTTCAGCACAGCCATGCCGCCATACATTTCATCGGCAAAAAGGGTGTGCCCCAGCCATTTCATGTGCGCCCGGATCTGGTGGGTGCGGCCGGTCTCCAGATTCAATTGAACCAGAGTGGTGTAAGAAAACCTCTCCAGTGTTTTATAGTGGGTAATGGCCGTTTTTCCGGTTTCTTCCTTTTGGGTTACTTCCATAAGCCGGCGGTCTTTCGGGCTGCGGGCAAGGCGCTGGTTGATGCTGCCGGCCTCCGGTTTAGGATGTCCCCAAACCAGGGCATAATAGGTTCTCTCCACTGTGTGCTCAAAAAACTGCCTTGCCAGCTTCATCATGGCCGTTTCGTCCTTGGCAATCAGCAACAAACCAGAGGTATCTTTGTCGATCCGGTGAACCAGGCCGGGCCTTACCGGCTCAGATCCGGCGGGCAATTTCTGATTAAGGTAATATAGAAGTCCATTCACCAGGGTGCCATCCCAGTTGCCATATGCAGGATGCACCACCATGCCGGCGGGTTTATTCACCACCAGAAGGTATTCATCTTCAAAAACTATGTTCAGGGGGATATTTTGGGGGATAATCTCCTCGTTTCGGGGAGGATGGGGCAGGCTAACCGATACCTCATCGTAAGGCTTGATGCGGTAATTCGATTTGGTTTTCAGGCCGTTTACTGTAATCAGGCCTTCATCTATGCCCAACTGAATTTTTGTTCTGGAAGCATTCGGCAGCCGGATGGCCAAAAACTTATCCAACCGGAGCAAACCTTGTTTCGGGTCGGCCTTTATCCTGTGATGTTCATAGAGCCCGGCCTCCTCTTCTTCTGCCAGAATTTCGTCCTCGTTTTCAGTTTGCATGCCTTAGGGAATATTCAGGTATTTGTGGGTTTGAAGACTGATTTTCCAGCTTGGGTTTTCTTTTACATAACCAATGAGCAGGGGCAAAATCTGCTCTGACTTCGACCATTCGGGCTGCAAAAAGAGCTGACAATGAGCCGGTAAATGAGGCAGAAATTGCGCCATCCACTCCAGGTCCGATTTGTGGTACACCACCACTTTGTATTCGTCGGCTTTTTGCAAAACTTCGGGCAAGGGGGGCTTAAATTTTTTGGGGGAAACACAAATCCAGTTCCATTTTCCACTTAGCGGATAGGCTCCAGAAGTTTCTATATTGGTTTCAAATCCCGCATTTTGCAAAGCATCTGTGAGCGGTCCCAGATCATAAATCAATGGCTCTCCTCCTGTAATCACAGCCAGACGACCCGGGTTTTCCAGTGCCATTTCTACCATTTTCTCTACCGATATCTTTGGATGTCGCTCTGCATCCCAACTTTCTTTTACATCACACCAAACACAACCCACATCACAGCCGCCCAGCCGAATAAAATAAGCCGCCCGGCCGGTATGCTTTCCTTCTCCTTGCAGGGTATAGAAAGACTCCATAAGGGGGTAGGTGGTTTCCAGATGCATGATATGGCTTGTTACTATTGGAAAAGGTCTGAGTTACAACTCCTTGTTCTGGCACATGGAAAGTTCAGCCCTTATTCTTACCCTGTTTTTCCGGCAGAATCATCTCAACCCGACCGTGCAAAATACTCGGATAAAAATACAAAATCCGGCCCGCAGGCAAGCCGGATTTTGAAGGGATTTAAAAAAAACTATGCGCCTACCGAAGCCTTGTAGGTGGCCGCATCCATCAGGCCGTTCACCTCATCGGGATTGGTCAGGCTGATTTTTACCATCCAGCCTTTTCCATACGGATCGGTATTGACCAGCTCAGGAGCAGTATTCAGTTCACCGTTGACTTCCAGAATGGTTCCTGCCACGGGCAAAAAGAGATCTGAAACTGTTTTTACCGCTTCCACGGACCCAAAAATGGCATCTTTGCCAATGGCCTGTCCCTGGGTGTTGATATCCACAAAAACAATGTCTCCCAGTTCGCTCTGGGCAAAATCGGTAATGCCTATGAAGGCTTCGTTTCCCTCTGTCCGAATCCATTCGTGTTCGGCAGTATATCTGAGGTTTTCCGGAAATGTCATGAAATTAAATTTATGGCTTCAAATAAAAAGGACCTGAAACAAATAAAAAAGCCTCTTTTTATTTGAAGAGGCATTTTTCTGGCACCACGATGGGGCTCGAACCCACGACCCCCAGAACCACAATCTGGTGCTCTAACCAACTGAGCTACGCAGTGCATTTTTTCAAGGCGCAAATAAAGAGGAATTTCGCTTTCTTTCCAAAGACTATCCCGGCCTGACTTCTGCTTTTTTCTGCTCCCTTGCCCAGTTATCTTTGAGGGTGACGGTCCGGTTGAAAATCAGTTTGCCCTCCTGCGATTCTTTGTCAGGACAAAAATACCCTTTCCTCAAAAACTGGAATCGGTTGTTGATGCCGGCCGAGGCCACAGCCGGTTCTGCCAGGGCGCCGGAGATGATGCGGAGCGAATCCGGATTGATGTACGACTTAAAATCTCCCTCTTCCGAACTTGGATCTTCTACCCTGAAAAGCCTGTCGTACTCCCTGATTTCCACAGGAACAGCCGAAGCAGCATCTACCCAATGCAGGGTACCCTGCACCTTAAGGCCGGAGGTATCTTCGCCGCTTTTGCTTTCGGGAAAATAGGTGCAAATCAACTCCACTGGTTCACCATTGGCGTTCTTTTTTACTTCATCGCAGCGGATGATGTAGGCGCTCTTCAGCCGGACCATCTGGCCGGGGGCGAGCCGAAAATATTTTTTGGGAGGATTTTCCATAAAATCCTCTTTTTCAATCAAAATTTCTCTGGAAAACGGTATTTCTCTTGTACCGCCCTCCGGATCTTCGGGATTGTTTTCCGAAGAAAGCATTTCGGTTTTTCCTTCGAGATAATTGCTGATGGTAATTTTCAGCGAATCAAATACCACCATGCGGCGAAGAGCAACCTTATTGAGCTGCTCCCGGACACAAAATTCCAGCACTCCCACATCCACCATATTGTCTCTTTTACCCACACCAATGCGGTCGGCAAAATCGCGGATGGCTTCGGGTGGATATCCCCTCCTGCGCATACCGCTGATGGTGGGCATTCGGGGGTCGTCCCAGCCGGACACATGATTTTCGTTCACCAGCTGAAGCAGTTTCCGCTTGCTCATTACGGTATAGGAAAGATTGCGGCGGGCAAATTCATATTGCCGGGAAGGAAAAATTTCTAGTTTTTCAATAAGCCAGTCGTAGAGTTCGCGGTGGGGCACAAACTCCATGGTACAGATGCTGTGGGTAATCTTTTCTATGGAATCGCTTTGCCCGTGAGCAAAGTCGTACATAGGATAGATGCACCACTGATGGCCTGTGCGGTGGTGGGATACATGCTTGATGCGGTACAGGATGGGGTCACGCATGAGCATATTGGGCGATGCCATGTCTATTTTTGCCCGCAGCACTTTTTCGCCATCTCGGTATTTTCCCTCCTTCATTTCTCTGAACAATTTCAGATTTTCTTCAGGAGTCCGGTCGGCGTAGCGGTTCCGGTAGCCGGGTATTACAGGTGTTCCTTTTTCAAGGGCAATATCCTCGCTGCCGGAGTCATCCACATAGGCCAGGCCCTTTCCAATCAGTTTTTCTGCAAATAGATACAGCTCAGGGAAATAATCGCTCGCATACAATTCCTGTACCCACTCAAAACCCAGCCATTTCACATCCGCTTTGATGCTTTCCACATACTCCGTCTCCTCGGTAGAGGGATTGGTATCATCGAAGCGGAGGTTTGTCTTGCCATGGTACTTCCGGGCCAGGCCAAAGTTTAGGCAGATAGCCGAGGCATGCCCGATGTGAAGGTAGCCGTTGGGCTCTGGTGGAAAGCGGGTGATGATGGACTGATGCTTTCCTGAGCGAAGGTCGGCTTCGATGATTTCTTCAAGAAAATTGAGACTTCTTTCTTCGGCTGGCTTGCTTTCTGACATACCGTTGTTGCGATGATTCCTTTTGTGCTGTTTGGAAAAAGGAGGCGCAAAGAAACACATTTCGCAGCCCGAGGCAAACGGAACCGGGATAGTAGAGCTGGCCCGGAGTTTTGATAGTACCATTCTTTTCTTAAAAAACTCACATTTTTTGGAAAGAGATGCCGGAATTGGTATAAAATTGCATTTCTCTTTCGGTGCTGCTCCGGAATAAGATGCACAAGCTCCTGAATTCTTTCATTTTCCTGGTTCTTTTCTTTTCTTTTATAAGAATTGAATGTCAGGGGCTTGGAGGCGGAAGTCCCTATGTAAAAAAATCCCTGACCCTGGTAAAGGAAGGCAATCTGGCTGAAGCCTCCCGGATATTCATGAAAGCCAGAAACAAAAAGGAGGATGATTTCGGGCTCGATTTTGTGGTTTCAGTTTATTTTCTGAGTCCCTATCAGAAGACTTTGAAGCTGGATTCTTCGTATCTGTTCTGCCTTTCGGCCATAGAAAAATTCAGAAAGGAAAGCCCTTCCGGAAAACTGAAATATATAAAACTGAATATCGATTCAGCTGAACTTTTTTCCCGCAAAGACTATCTGGACAGTCTGGGATTCTCGCAGGCGGAAAGACTGGAATCTGAGGCCGCATACCAGTATTTTCTGGAAAAATTCCCCCAGTCGAGGCTGGCGGAAGAAGCACGGCAAAAAAGGGTTTCGCTGGCATTCCAAAGGGCAAAAAAGGAGAACAGCTACGAGGCTTTTATGGCATTTCTGGACCAGTATCCGGATGCAGAACAGGCCCGGTCGGCAAAGGAATTATCGGACCTGCTCGTATTTGAGAATACTGCCAAAAAGGGCAAGATTACCGACTGGGAAAATTTCATTGAAAAAAATCCCAACAATCCCTATGTGCTGAAGGCCCAGAACCGGATTTTTGAACTGAGTACCCTGGAGCATTCACCCGAAAAATACAAGCATTTCATAGACCGCTATCCCGCCAATCCGAATGTGAGCAAGGCCTGGGAATGGATATTCTTTCTTGAAAAAAATGCCAAAAATCCCGCCGAACTTGCTGGCCGCTATCCCGGATTTCCCACGCTTCAGTTTGATTACAGATTTTATCTGAGGAATGAAAATCTGATTGCCTTCATCGAAAGAGGCAAATTTGGCATGATGCTCCGGCAGGGAAAAACCTTTATAAAACCGGCATTCGATTCCATACCCGAAGATTATCGCTGCGAATCGGTCGGCTCGGGCTGTGTGAAATTATTTAAAAACAGGAAGGCCAGTATTTTTTCACTCGATTCATTTCCTGTTTCGGAAAGCGAATTCGACGATGCCGAATGGTTTGCCGAGGGCATCCTCAGGACCTATAAAAATGGCAAACAGGGCCTCATTTCCATGACAGGGAGTCCAATTCTGGGTTGCCGCTACGAATCCATCGCAAGGCTAAGCCAGAATCTGCTTTCCATTCAGCAGGGGAACCGCCTTATCCTATTCACCACCAAGGGCCAGAAACTAGATCTCCCTCCGCTCGATGAGGTGGTCAGTTCCGGTTCGTTTCTTGTGTTTCGCACAGGCAATGCGTATTGTCTGTCAGAAGAAAATCAGGTCCTCAAAACCCTTCAAAATGAACCACCTTACCTGCGCCTTACCTACACCGGCTTGGTAAAACCGGCCGAAAACAAGCTGATTCTTTTCGGGGCTGGGGCTGCAAGTTTCCTGTACCGGAACAAAATCTTTCCACTTCCGGCAGGCCCTCAGGACAAGTACGAGCCTTGCCCCTGGGGCCTCATTGTTTCGGGCTCCTCGGGTTGTTTTTCGGTGGATACCCTGGGAAATATTTTACCGGAAAAATTTCAGAATATGATTTCCTGCGGGAATCGTGCCCTTGCCAAATCGGGAAACCGTTTTGGTATTCTGGAACCTTCGGGAAAGACCTGGGTAGATTTTCAGTACGACACCATCATCCATCTCCTCCGAAACAGTTTCATGGGGCGGAGGGCAGAAAAAAAGTACCTGATTTTTGAATCCGGAAAAACGGTGGCCATATCCGGAAGGCGTAACCCCGAAATCCTCCGGCTTCAGAATCCAAAAGGAGGCCTCAGTTCTTACTTCGTGGTTCTAACAGACTCCCTTGAACGAAAAGCGGCATTCAACAAACACGGCCATCAGGTGCTGCCTTATCTGTATGAACACATAGATTGGCTGGGTCCGCAGTGGTTCATTGTACTGGCAGGCAGGAAAACAGGCATTGCCGATACTGCAGGACGAATTTTGATAAAAACTTCCCTGCTCGGTGCATCTGCACTGAACAAGGATTATATCTGTATCGCCAAAGGCAAAATGTTCTCCATTGTCCACATGGCTTCAAAAAAAGCGATTCCTGTAGAACTGACTTCGATTGCCAAACCCTTCGGGCCTTCTAAAGGAATTTTTATTGTAAGACTGAAAGACAAGGCCGGGCTGATGGATGCTTCAGGAAAAATGATCATTCCGGCAATGTACGAAGATATTATGTACTGGAATCCAACCCGTTGTTTGGTTAAGAAAAGTGGCTACTGGTATTTCTGCCAGACCGAAAGCGGCAAGGAACTGGTGAAAGCCATAAAAAGCATCACCAAAATGTCGGAGCGTGAAAATGAAACCATTTACATGGTGGAGGCCGACAAAAAAGTCGGTCTGGAAAGCACCCTCCGGGGCGAACTTTCACCCACAGACAGCGATGAGATTGTTCCCTTTGAATGGAATGGCCATGCGGTTTTCTTTGCAGGCAGCAGAGTTCAGTCGAGCTCGGTTTACCACCTGAACTATGTTGACCAAAACGGGCAGCTGATCAAAACCCAGTTGTTGACTGAGGATGAATACGACAGGATTGTTTGCGATTGAAGCCCTTCAGGTTTCCAGCAGGCTATCGAGCTGTTCGGGCGAAACCACTTTGATTACCGGCTGCTGATCGGGGGTTAGATTGGGAATCTGGCAGGCAAAAAGTTTGTGAATCAGGTCCATCAGTTCTTCATCTTTCCAATGTGAAAAAATCTGTTTTCCGGCATTTTTCCTGGCTAGGGCACGGGCAAATGATTCTTTTTTCGGCAACTTCAGGTTCTGGCTGTTCCAGCTGAATTGCTCAAAAAAACTCAGCAAAAGAGTTTCTGCATCCTCATGGTCAAACTCAGTCGGAAGACCCCTGACCAGAATAGCCCGGCCTCCGAAGGGTTCAAAATCGATACCCAGGGCTCTGATTTCATCTTTCAGTTCCTGAAAAACAGAATATTGGGAAACAGAAAATTCAACTTTCCGGGGGAAAAGCAATTGCTGTGATGCAGCGGTACGGCTTTCGAGCTGCTGCAGGTATTTTTCATACAATATCCTTTCCCATGCCCTCTGCATGTGAATCAGCATCAGACCCGATTTTACCTGCGCCAGCAGGTATTTCCCATGCAGGTTGAGGGGCGTATTTTTTTCAGGCTGGGAGACCGGCTTTGGCATTTCGGCCAGAGGGGGAATCACATTTTGCTCAAAGCGGTTCACCAGTTCTTCCTGCCCCGTGCCCTGCGTGTATAATTTTTCCCATCCCGCAACCTGGCCTTTGTCATGGATTCCGACCTGAGGCTGAAATCCGGAAGAAAAACTCCGGTCCGGAGTCTGTCCCGCAGGAGAAAGCGAGCCCGTACTTAGCCAGGGAGAAGGCGGCTCAAAATCCAGCCTCGGAACAAGAATGCTGGTTTGCAAAGCTTTCCTGACGGCAGCCTGGATTACCGAGTACACAAACCGCTCGTTGTCGAATTTGATTTCGGTCTTGGTGGGGTGCACATTGATGTCGATCCGGGAGGGATCAAGCTCCAGAAAAAGGGCATAAAAAGGAAAACTTGCCTGAGGCAGTAAACCCTCAAAGGCTGTTACCACAGCATGGTGGAGATAGCCATTTCGTATAAAGCGCTGATTGGCAAAGAAATACTGCTCGCCCCGGGATTTTTTCGATACTTCCGGCTTTCCTATAAAACCGGTGACCTTTAAGAAATCCGCCTCTTCTGATACAGGCAGAATGTGTTCGCGGTAAGATTCGCCGAAAAGTGCCGCTATGCGCTTCGCCAGTGTAGATGGACTGGTTTTAACGGTCAGGGAACCGGCCTGATAATAGGTAAAGCCCAAATTGGGATAGGCCAGGGCAATACGGTTGAATTCTTCTGAAATATGGGACTGCTCCAGTTGATTGCTTTTCAGAAAATTGCGTCTTGCCGGAACATTGAAAAACAAATTTCTGACAGTAAAAGACGACCCTTTGTCACAGGCTACCGGTTCCAGCGATTTCAGCTGAGATGCTTCTAATATGATTTCTGTGCCTGTTTCACTCTGGTCCTGTTTTGATTTTAATTCCACCCGGGCCACAGCCGCAATGGAGGCCAGTGCTTCACCCCTAAATCCGAAAGTCCTGAGCTTCTGCATATCATCGAAAAGGGCAATTTTGGAAGTAGCATGGCGCTCAAAGCACATCCTGGCATCCACCTCGCTCATACCCTTGCCGTTGTCCACCACCTGAATAAAGGTTTTTCCTCCTTCTTTGATGTGCAGCAGGATTTCAGTGGCACCGGCATCCACGGCATTTTCCAGCAGTTCTTTTACTACAGAGGCCGGCCGTTGAACCACTTCACCGGCTGCTATCTGATTGGCAATGGAATCGGGTAAAAGACGAATACTATGCTGCATGTCCGCAAATTGGCAAGAGGGCACCAAAAATTATGCCTCTATTCGGTAAGGTCAGGAATTCACCGGAAGGCTTGATTATTCTTCCTTGAGTTTGCGCATAAGCTTTTCGGGAATCCTGAGAACACTGCCAGCCTCCACTCCTTTCGGAAAAGACAGACTGTCAGAGAAATCAAACCACTTGCTGAAGTTTTTGGTTGCAAAGGCCCCCATTTTCCGGGTGCGGTATTTGTAAAAATATGCGACAAAATGGCTGTCGATACGAATGGCTGCAGGCCCTTCGGCCCAGGTTCCACGGCTGATGAGGGTGCTTTTGGGGTTGAATCCTCCGGTAGCCGAGGCCGAGGTGCTCATTTTGATGTTGTTCTGAATGTTTTTTTCCTTTTGGGTATTGTCTTTAAAAAAGAGCATGATCTTTCCGCTGTCTGCGGCCAAACTCCCGTCCCGAGCACTAAAACCGGGATCAAAAAACAACTCCGTCGGACCCCATTCCTTCAGGTCTGAAGAAAATTTGCGGTAAAGGCGGTGATTAAAACTCAGGCCTCCGGGGAGGGTATCATATTGCTTGTCGGTTTCTTTGAATCTTCCGGGAACCGTGCTGGACCAGTGCAGCATAACTCTTTGATTTTCGGCGTCGTACCAAAGCTCCGGACTACTTACATTCAGAACAAATGTGTCTTTTTCCATTACCCTGATGAGCCGCTGAACAGACCATTCTTCCAGATTTTCTGACCTTGCATATCCAATTTCTCTCCTGTTTTTACCGGTAGCCCACACCAAATGAAAAATACCATCGGGGGTCTGGGAGAGATGAGGCTGCAGCATTACATAATCTCCCACTCCGGGCTTTACCACCGGCTTCCCGCCTTTGATTGGCTGCCATTTTTTGCCATCATCGGACCATAGCAGATGCAGACCTCCCGACCCGTCGCCACGGGTATACGCATATAAAAATGGGTCCGGCTTTTTCTTTTTGCCGGGGAGGTAAAACGAAAAAAACAGGCCGGCCAGAAGAGCGGCTAGAAGAAAACGAACAGGAAACCTGGATACTGAAGGCATGATTAAAGTGCAATACGATGCAAAGCAAAGAAAAGCTTTTTCGGAAATCAGGAAAAAAAATTAAAAACAGCAATTTTATTTAATTAATTGAATTTCAAATGATTAAAATATTTCCGGAGAATATTTTTGAAGTTTTGTTTAGGTTTTTTGAAAAAAGGTTAAACAAATAAAATTTTTTGAAAGTTATTTGCATTGGGTTTTTGATTGTTTGTTTCATTGTGGTTTTTATGTGAGTAAAGTGTCACGCCTAAGGCGTGACATTTTCTTTTTCAGGGAATTAAAATTGGTTTTTCTTTCTTTGGCCCGCTTTCTTCCCTTGATTTGCAACCCGGATTATTCCCCCGATTGTCATGAGGCTCAGAGCCGAGCACCTGTTTAAAAAATATAAAAGCCGCCTTGTTGTAAACGATGTCTCCGTGCATGTGGACCAGGGCGAAATTGTGGGTTTACTGGGTCCGAACGGGGCCGGAAAGACCACTTCTTTTTACATGATTGTGGGCCTGATTCAGCCCAATGGTGGCCACATTTTTCTGGATAATGAAGAAATCACCGGGATTCCTATGTACAAGAGGGCGCAGAAAGGTGTGGGTTATCTGGCGCAGGAGGCATCAGTGTTCCGCACGCTTTCGGTAGAAGAAAATATTTTAGGGGTTTTGGAAATGACCAGCCTCACCCGGCAGCAGCAAAAAGAAAAACTGGAAACCTTGCTGGAAGAATATTCTCTTACCCATGTCCGGAAAAATCAGGGAAAAGTCCTTTCAGGTGG
>JBIKMV010000171.1:0-6177 GCA_044359055.1 Catalimonadaceae bacterium | reverse complement strand
CAACCGGCTCGAGATTTTGGGTGGCGAACTGAATGCCTATACCACCAAAGAAAAGATGGCATTTTATGCTTCGGTGCTCGCCTCCCACTTCGATAAGGCGGTAGATTTGCTTACCGATATCACCTTTCGGTCCATTTTTCCGGAAAAGGAAATAGAAAAAGAGAAAAGGGTAATTCTGGAAGAAATGGCCATGTATCAGGACACGCCCGACGATGCCATTCAGGATGAATTTGATGCTTTGCTATTTCCGGGTCATCCTTTGGGTAACAATATTTTGGGTACCGAAGAAAGCGTGGAGGCAATCCGGCAATCTGATTTTACTGATTTTTTCTCTCAAAATATTTCTTTCGACCGGCTGATATTTTCCAGTGTAGGCCCTTTTGATCTGGATACAGCGGTAAAAATTGCAGCACCCCATCTGGAGAGCCTCGAACCGCGGTTTTGTAGGGTAGAAAGGCAGGCGCCTTCCGGTATCATCCTGCAGAAAAAGGAAGTAGTGAAACCCATTTCGCAGTCCCATATTATGCTCGGTTGCCGGGCTTATTCGCTTTTGCACCCCAATCGGCTGGCTTTTTTTCTGCTCAACAATGTGCTGGGCGGACCCGCCATGACCAGCCGCCTTAATTTTACCATAAGGGAAAAGTTTGGCCTCGTTTACGGCGTAGAATCCCAATATTCCCCCTATCTCGATACGGGATCTTTCAGTATTTATTTTGCCACAGAACCGCGAAACAGAGCCAGGGCCGAGGACCTGGTGTGGAAAGAAATAAGGAGTCTGATAAATAAGCCATTGTCTGCCAATCAGTTAAAAAATGCCAAAGAGCAGTTGAAGGGGCAATTGGCCATGGCCGAAGAAGGAAACCTGTCGCTCATGCTGATGCTCGGAAAGAGCATGATGGATATGGGAAAGGTTCAGGGTCTCGGAGAAATTTTTTCGGAAATAGATGCCCTCAGGGCCGAAGAGCTCCAGGAAATTGCCATTGAGGCCTGGCAGCATGACAACTGGACTCAGCTTTCATTTATTCCGGAAAAAAATCATTCCAAAAAATAAAATTTTGGATAAACATCAAATAGCCAAAAAAAATTTGGCTATTCTGGTGAAACCATTTTTTTTCTAATCCGTGTAAGGCCTTAGTTTCCACTTTTAAATTTTACGGATATGAAAACCAGGGCTTATTTTCTCCTCCTTCTTATCGGGATGTTTTTCCTTTCGTTTGTCTCCGAGGGTTCTGATTTCGGAAATCACCACAGGGGCAATCATTTAACTTTTACCATTGGAAAACTGACACCCAGACAATTTTCCAAAGGCTACAAGGCTGAAAGATCTGAGTACAGGATTCAAAAAAACAACAGCACCAGAAAGATGAAGCGACGAATCAATGGCAACTGGTTGCAGCGGTACTTCAGCCGCAATTATTAAAAGCATTTTCTTCCAAAAAGACCCGCACCCCCAATGCGGGTTTTTTTATGCCATCTCAGCGCTCATCGTGGACCAGAAAGGTTCTCCTTTCCTCTTTTCTTCCGGATGTAAAGCGTAGAAAATACACCCCCGGAGGATAACCAGAAACATCAAACTGCTTTCTGAAAGCTCCTGTTTCAGAGTCACTTCGGGTATAGGTTTGCATCTCTCGCCCCAGATAATTGACGATTCTTATCTCGAATGGGTCATCCTGTGGAATATTGAGTTCAATGGTCAGTTGCTTTGTCGCCGGATTGGGAAAAAGCGCTGCAATCCCTGGCATTGAATCTACAGAGAGGCAATTCTGGTTGTCGGAAGGGCTTGCCTCCAGCGAGGGATCGGCAAGGCGTGCTTCCACACAGATAAAGGCAATGTTCTGAGAGTTTTTGGTGAGGATGTCTGATCTTAATGGGTAAGCAATTACCTGCCCCGGCAGCAAAATACCCTGCCATTTTTCCCTGAGGGTTGTCAGATTGCCCAGCCGTGTAATGATATCAAAATTTCTCAGGGCGATATTGCTTTGATTCTCTACTTGTACAGCCATGGAGGTCTGTGTTCCGCTTCTTCCCAGCTTCAGTTCTTTTAACTTCAGGCCCAAAACGGGATTAAGGATGGCATTCACAACTTTTTGAACGCGGGTTGTACATATGGTGCCCGCACGGGTGGCAATTAAAGTTACCAGATAGGTGCCCTCTTTTGTGTAAATGTGCGGCGGCGGATTGGCCGAGGTGCTGCTTGTGCTGTCGCCAAAATCCCACAGATAATCATAACTCGGATTTGCAGATGGCAGCTGCCTGAAGACCACAGTAAAGGTTCCGTTGTTGAAAACCGGATTTGAAACTGAAAAATCGGCTTTTGCGGAGTCGAGAACCGTAAAATCATCGGTTCGGGTTATTTCATCTGTACAGCCTGCTTTGGAAAGGACTCTAAGGCGAACATCATAGGTGCCCTGCAAATCAAATTCTACGACCGGGTTGCGGGTTATAAAATTGAGGCCGCCGATGAACCATTGCCATTGGATTACAGTGTCCAATCCTGCGTCTGACTGATCATAAAACCGGAAAGGGGTTCCGATACAGCCGGTTTCTACTCTGTAATTGGCGGCAAGTTTACTGCCTATGGTAATGATACGGGTGAATGTATTGGGGCAATCTTCAGCTGTCCTCACTGTTAGCTTTACCGTTTTCGAGCCCGGGGCCTCATTGTAGAAAACCGGTGGTGGATTTTCGAGGACCGAAGTTTGGGCTATCAGATTTCCGAATTCCCACAGGTAGCTGATAATGCCACCCGGAATGCCATTGGCATTGGAAGTATTGGTAAAGGTAACCGGCTCATCCTTACATGCTTTGTCAAAAGTAAAGGCGGCTCGGGGGGCTCTTTTTGCGATAACGGTCAGCGTGTCTTCGGCATCGCATCCGTTCAGCGTAGATACATTCAATATTACCCTGAATGTACCGGAATTCTGAAATGTTTTTACCGGGTTTCTTACCGTGTCTTCAGTGCCATCGCCAAAATCCCAGGCATATTTCACTTCTTCGGTAATGCTTATGGCGGTGTTAAAGTTAAAAGGCAGGCCCTGACATTTCAGCGGGGTGTTTTCTGAAATCGTGAATACAGGCCGGGCATTGACTTTGATGGTTTTAGAAAAAGTATTGGCACATCCCCCTGAATAGGCTACCAGTCTGACTGTGAATACATTGGCCGAATTGAAGGTGTAGGAAAAATTGGTTTGGCTTGCCAGCTTGGCTGCATCCACAAACCAGCCCACCGAGTCCGGGGTGGCACCAGAAATACTGGGGCTGAAAGAAATCAGCTCTCCCAGGCAAGGGGCAGGATGGGTAAACGAAACGAGGGCCCCGTTTCCTCCAATGGTAATGGTTTTGGTAAGACTGCTGTCGCACTGGCTTTCGCCTTTTATCCGCAGGCTAATCTGATAATTTCCGGTCTGAGTGAAAAAGAATTTTGGATTTTTCTTTGCAGAACCGGCAATCAAGGTTCCGTTTTGCCGCACTTCCCAGCTTCTTTCCACTATCGAATCAAGGCTGCTTTGGCTCAGGTCGTTGAACTGGATTGAATCGTTTGTACAAAGCAATCCGTTGGATACGGCCTCAAAATCGGGTTTGGGTTTGTCGGCAATTCTGATGTTCCGTATTAGCTCATTTTCGCAGCCGAACTGCTCCCGCACCACCAGTTTTACCGGATACAATCCGGGCTGTGTAAAGGTGTAATTTGGATTTTGAAGATTCGAAGTATCAGATGCTGTGTTGTTGTCGCCAAAATTCCATTTCCAGGAAACAATATTCGTAAAATTACCGGGCACAGATGTGTCATTGAAAAGGACCGGTTCGCCCTTGCAGCGGTTCCCCGGAACTTCAAATCCTGCAACAACCTGGTTTTTTACCAGCACAGAATCAAAGCCGGAATAAAGATTGCCCGAACCATCAAAGGCGGTGGCAGCGAAATAGTATTTGCCGTCGGCTCCATACGATTGGTTAAATACAGTATCCCCGGAGAATACTGGCTTTGCCGCGGAGCACCGGTTTTGAAATTTTAACCGGTAAAGAACAGCATTGGCATTGCCGTACCCGAAAAAGAAGTTTTCAGAAAGCTCATTTTTATAAATATGAAAATTCTGGATGCTGTTGAATCCTGTTGCCTGAGTGGCACCAAAATTTCCCAGGCTGTCTGTTTTGGGGCGGTTGCTGAGGCTGCTGCCAAAGTTAAACCTGTAGAGATTGTTGAAATTTGGCTGTGTTTTGGTTGCAAAGAGGTAAAAGTTGTTGCCGTCTTTCACTGCCTGAATGCCGGAAGCCCTCAGAATGGGCAGCATACGGAAAATGGGTGCAGCTTCAAGCCCCCGGGTGAATGTGAGCTGGTAAATCGAATCCTGAAGCTGATCGGTCAGAAAGGCATGCCAGATATTGCAATCCCGGATTACAGAAACCTTGAAAAGGCTGATTGAACCGGGTACATTGAAAGAAACTGAAGCGGGAATATTGCGGTAAGACATACCGAAGTTGAGAAGGGTAATGGTCCCGTTGTTTTGGTTCGAAACGGCGGCATATTTGTTTCCCTTGTCTTCAAAAAGAGAGAGCCCCCGTGGCCTGTTGAGAATACCGGCAAGATTTATGACGGCAAAATTCGGATTGGCATTTGTGATATCCGTCCCGAAATTTAGCCTGACAATGGTTTCGCCGTTGAGGAAAACAAGCAGAGCAAACCATTCGCTCCCTTCCTTAAATATGCGGAAATCGCTGACTGTATTAAATATACCACTTGGTAAAGAAATGGTAACCGGCGCCGGAGATACGCCATCAGGGCCCTGCAGATTTATTCGGAATAAACCCGATGGACTGCAGACAAAGCTGTAATAGTTGCTGCCAACCTGCACCACCTGATTTCCGGTTGGGTTGCCTACCACCGCTGCAGCCGGAACCCCGATGGAAGCCGGGGGAACTTCAAAATCACCTGTGCAAAAATCCCACTCCACATTTTTCAGATTTGCCTGAGCCAGGCTCGGATTGAATGTAAAGTCAAAGCAAAGTTCTTCCGGATGGTTCAGGGCGGTAGTGAAGCAATTTTTGGTCACATTGGCCTCTGCAATCGAAACGGAATCGAGAACCTGACTGTAGCCCCCGTAGGCCGTTTCGGTGGTTGTGGTGATGAAATATTTTCCAGAAGACCGGTAAATGGTGCTTTCAGGCCCCGGATTGGTTTGCCTCACAAAAGGTACCGTAGCAGGGCAGAGGTTTGGAAATTTGAATTTTAAAACCGTTCCGGCATTGTTGATTCCCAAACCAAAGAACTCAGATTTTTCATATACATAATTTAAAGGCCCTACAATTCCCTGAATACCAAAGGTTCCAAGATTGCTTACTGCTTCCAATGGTTGCAGGATATTTTTTGCAAGCCGGAACCTGAATATGTTGGCAGAATTGGTATTGATAAAGCCATACCAGGTGCCTTTTTCCTGCAAAAGGGCAATTCCACGGAGGTTATTGAATGCATTGGGCGAACTGATTCCTGCTGTGATTTCTCCGGTAAGAGCTACTGCAGTTGGAATCCGGTTGAGTGAATTTCCAAAGCTAAGTCTGTACAGTTGGCTGGATCCGATGAGGTAGCCATACCATTTGTCGCAGTCCAATATGAAGGATACCCCGAAAAAGCCATTGGAATTCTGGAGAACCGGTGGATTGTTCAGTACAAAAACATTGGGCGTATCTACAATGCCCCGGTTGAACCGGAGCCGCACGAAGGTATTGTTGCTCTGATTGGCGCTATTTACGATGAATACAAAGGTGGTGTCCTTGTATTTTACAATCTGGGCATTGTAGGGGTTAAGGAGCGTCCCGGCCGGAAGGGGTATTTCTGTAATCACAGGCGAGTCGTTCTGAATATTTGAGCCAAAGGCAAGTCGCCATAGTTTGGCATCACCGTTGGATGCCAATGCATACCAGTTGGTATCTTCTTTTACAAATCTGAAAAAAACCGGGCTGGGAAAGCGTGACTGCAACGAGCCGAGGCTGGAGGAGAAATTGGAAATATCGTTGTTGAGGCTATTGCCGAAATTCGCTTTCCATAAAACCGTTGCATTGCCCGGTGGTGAAGGAATAAAGCCTGTCCATTGATTGCCGTCTTTTACCGGAATAAGTTGACCGGCATTTGCAATCGGAGGTGTTCCGGTTTGCTGGGTTTGCAGTATAGGTGTGAACTCCAGG
>JBIKMV010000170.1:0-6208 GCA_044359055.1 Catalimonadaceae bacterium | reverse complement strand
AGCATATACATGATGGCTGCAGCCCCCAGAATGCTGAAAGTCAGCTTTTCCTGGTTGGGTTTGGGCAAATACATCGAGGGCGAAACATCCAGCAAAATCTGGCAACGGAGGTTGGTTTCTTCCTCGTATCGTTTGGTATAAAGCCGGTCTGTTTTTGCAAATACTTTCCAGTTGATGTGCCTTGTACTTTCCCCTGGATTGTAAAGCACATGTTCTGCAAACTCCACCGAAAACCCATGGTAAGGCGAACGGTGCAGGCCAGTTATGAATCCTTCCACCATTTGGCGGGCCAGCAATTCCAGATTGCCAAACTTGCGTGCCCAGGCCAGGTCTATTTTTTTGCTCATGGAGGTAAGGATTTGAAAAGCTAATTTTTACACATTAAACCTGAAATGCATCACATCTCCATCATGCACCACATATTCTTTGCCTTCTACCCCCAGTTTTCCGGCTTCTTTACAGGCAAGTTCGGTTTTGTATTGCACGTAGTCGGCATACTTGATCACCTCTGCCCTGATAAAGCCTTTTTCAAAATCGGAGTGAATCACCCCGGCAGCCGCTGGTGCTTTCCAGCCTCTTTCAATTGTCCATGCCCGAACTTCTTTTACACCCGCAGTGAAATAGGTAATCAGGTTCAGGATTTTGTAGGAGCTTTGGATCAGTTTTTCCAGACCTGAGTATGTCAATCCGTATTCGGCAAGAAACATGGCCCGCTCTTCCGGGTCGGTCAATTCGGCTATCTGGGCTTCGATAGAGGCAGAAACGATGATCATCTCGGCGCCTTCGTCTTTTACATTATCCCAAAGCCTGGCCGAAAATTCATTTCCCGTGTTCACCGAGGCCTCATCCACATTGGCCGCATAGATTACGGGCTTGTCGGTCAGCAATTTCAAATCCGCCACCGCCTCCCTTTCTTCGGGTGAGGTGGAAAAGTTGCGGGCATTTTTTCCGCTTTCCAGGTGGTTTTTAAATCCGAGCAGGACCTCCAACTCTTTTTTTGCCGTGGCATCACCTGTTTTGGCCTGCCGTTCTATTTTCTGAATTTTCTTGTCAATAGATTCCAGATCCTTCAACTGGAGCTCATAATCAATGATTTCTTTATCGAAAATCGGATCTACACCGCCCGAAACATGCACAATGTTCGGATCATCAAAACAGCGGATGACATGGATGATGGCATCTACCTCCCTGATATTGGCCAGAAATTTGTTTCCCAGGCCTTCTCCTTTGCTGGCACCTTTCACCAGGCCTGCAATGTCCACAATTTCAATCACCGTGGGCACTACTTTTTCCGGTTTTACCAAAGCCGAAAGGTTGTCAAGCCGCTCATCTGGAACGGTTACCACGCCCACATTGGGGTCTATGGTACAAAAGGGATAATTGGCTGCTTCGGCTTTGGCACTCGATAAGGCATTGAAAAGGGTTGATTTTCCCACATTGGGCAGACCCACTATTCCACACTGTAAACTCATATTCTATTCAGGGGCGCAAACTTAAGCCAAAGTACCCATTTGTTTTTTTGAATTTAAGTTGAAAGTTCAAAGTTGAAGGTTCAAGGTTCAAAGTTGTTTAGTTTATTGAAAATCAATGCATTAAAGCTTAAAACTGACTGCTAAATACTGAGAACTTGAATAGCTTTTGATTTTTTACTTTTTACTTTTTATTTGTCTTATCCACTTAAAACCGACTACTAAAAACTGAAAACTTGAATAGCTTTTTACTTTTTACTTGTCTTACCCACTTAAAACCGACTACTAAAAACTGAATACTTGAAAACTCCTTTTAGAATTATCCTTATACCTTGACTTCAATTTGTTCGGGCAGGAGTTCTCCAAGGCCCTTGAGTTTCATAAAAACTTGAGCGGTCACCACCACATCTTTCTGGCAATAGGCCGCAATCCGGTCTATGTCGCCGGTTTCAAAATACACTTTTCCTACCTGGCTTCCGTCTATGTCATCTTTGCTGCTGGGCACGCCCAGACAAGCTGCCATCAGATCCAGGGAAGTAAATGCCTTGTTGTCACCAAATTTCCACATCTCCATGGTATCCATCAGGTTCGGGGTTTCCCATGGTTTTTTTCCCATAATATCCAGCAGTTTGGGCAGCGGCAATCCGTTGATAAGCAGTCTTCTGCACAGATAAGGATAGTCAAATTCCTTTCCGTTGTGGGCACACATTTTCCAACTCCCTTTTTGCGTGAGGTTTTCCATAAAACCTGAAAACTCTTTCAGCAGGGCTGACTCGTCTTCATTTTTCAAAGCCTTGCACCGGAAGGACAATTTATCCTCGCTGTAAGAAAAAAAGCCGATGCCAATCACCAGAATTTTTCCAAACTCGGCATAAATGGCGGCTTTATCGGCATACAATTCTTCCGGACTTTGGTCCGTTTTCACAAACCGCATTTTTTTTACAAACAAAGCCTGCATCCTCTCGTCCAGATTATCAAAAGAGGCCTGACTTGAAACGGTTTCCAGATCCAGAAACAGAATGTTTTTGAGGGATTGTAAGTCCATAGTGAAGTTATTTTTTTCGCAGCACAAGTAAGGCAGAAAATTGCAAAAACCATAGAAGTCTGTCATTCAATGGATACCCGCAAGGATTACCCCTGTCTTTTTTTTAACATTGCAGTCCCTTTGCAGGGGCAGGAATACTATGAAATTAACTTTTTGGGGAGCAAGCAAACAGGTCACCGGCAGCATGTACATGCTGACACTGGATGGCGACTATAAGATTCTGATTGATTGCGGCTTCGATTTTGAAAAAGATAGACAAACCCGTGAAACCAAAGAATTCAAAAGGGAAAACGGCTTTATATTTCCTTTTGAGGTTACCGAAATAAACCTCTGTCTGCTCACCCATGCCCATGTAGATCATTCCGGCAATATCCCCAATCTGATCAAGGAAGGCTACGAAGGACAGATTCTGGCCACTCGAGCCACCATTGAGCTGTCTGAACTGCTCCTTTCCGATTCGGCCAGGATTCATAAAATAAAAATGAACGCTATCCATGGAAAGGGAAAAAAAGTGGCTCCCAAAACCCTGAAAATGCTCACAGCTGATCTGTACTCTGAACACCATGTAAAGGAAACGATGGAGCGCTTTGTGGCCATTGGATTCGGAAGCAGATTCAGAGTTCATGAAAACTTATTTGTAACCTATTATTATACAGGCCATTTGCTGGGGGCCGCCAGCATTCTCATAGAAGCCAGAGAAAATGGAAAATGGACCAAAATCGGCTTTTCGGGCGACCTGGGCCGGTATCATTATCCCCTCCTCAAAGACCCTGCGCCATTTCCCAAAGTGGATTATCTCATCTGTGAATCTACCTATGGCAACCGAAGCCATGAAGCGACTGATTCCCCGGAAGTAGTTCTGGAAAAGGTGGTCCACTCCACCCTTATAGAAAAACCGGGCCGCCTTATTATTCCTTCCTTTTCAGTAGGCCGGACTCAAACCCTTCTGTACACCCTCAATAAGCTTCAGTTCAGCAAAAAATTTCCCGAAATCAGGGTCTTTACCGATAGCCCTATGGCCATGAAAAGTTCCCGGATTTATGAGAAGCACCTGTCTCTGCTCAATGACGAAGCCAGAGAGTTTTATGAAGAAAACGATGGTTTATTCGATTTCGAAAACCTCACTTTTGTACCCGATCTCGAGGGAAGCAAGGCTTTGTCCAATTACCATGAACCCTGCATTATCATTTCTTCTTCAGGTATGATACAGGGCGGAAGGATTGAAAACCATGTCATGAAAAACCTTGAAAATCCCTACTGTACCATTTTCATGATTGGATTTGCCGCAGAGGGTACTGTGGGTCACAAACTTCTGGCCGGTGCCGACAAGGTAGTCATCAAAGGAAAGCAGGTTGCGGTAAATGCCCGTATAGAAAGGAGCGATGTGTTTTCAGGTCATGCCGATCTCAAAGGGCTTTTGCGCTTTGTGGAACAGCAGCAAGGGGGCGAATTGAAAAAGTTGTTTCTTGTGCACGGAGAGCCGGAAGTGATGGAAGATTTTCAGCGTACCCTGATTTGGAATGGATACGAACAAACTGTATTGCCCGAATGGGGTCAATCATTTGAATTGGTGTGATGTATGGCCCAAATTGGAAAGGATATTGAATTGGCCGGTGCTTTGCTTGAAAAGGGGGATTTGGTGGCCATTCCAACGGAAACAGTGTATGGCCTTGCCGGCAATGCATTTTCTGAAAAAGCCATCCTGAAAATATTTGATGTAAAAAAAAGGCCCCTTTCCGATCCGCTGATTTTACACATTTCCGGTACTGCTCGGTTGCCCGAACTGGTCACGGAGATTCCGCCTTTGGCCAGGGCCCTTTTTGAGGCCTTTTCGCCCGGCCCCCTCACCATACTATTGCCGAAGTCGCATAAAGTTCCGGACCTCGTTACCCACGGCTCGCCGCTTGTGGCCATTCGGATTCCCGACCATCCCCTTACCCTGGAATTGCTTGAAAGACTGCCTTTTCCTCTGGTGGCGCCCTCGGCAAATCTTTTTGGCGGCCTTTCCCCTACCTTGCCCGGCCATGTAGAACAAAGTCTTGGAAATGTTATTCCCTACATCCTGGACGGCGGACCCTGCAGGGTAGGACTGGAGTCAACCATCATCCGGATAAACAATCAAAATGAGATTCAAATATTGAGGCAGGGGGGCATATCCGAGGAGACCCTTCGGCTCTTTGCTTCATTGGCTTCCGGCGACAATAAAAAAAATCAGGAGGTGGTACCCGGAAGTATGCTCAGCCATTATGCCCCCCGTAAACCGCTGTATATCAGTGATTTTTCAAAAGTGCTTCATCAATACGGGGAAAACGGGATTTTGTATCTCGCATTCAGTAATGAGCAGGAAAAGCTTCCCGGCACCCGTCAGAGGGTGCTCAGCAGGTCAGGCAATCCGGATGAAGCAGCCCGAAATCTTTTTTCCTTCCTTCATGAACTGGACCAAATGCCGGGTAAGGCCATCTTTGCCGAACAGGTGCCCGATTCGGGTTTGGGCAAAGCCATCAATGACAGGCTGAAAAGGGCTTCGGTCAAAAGAAGCGGATAAAAAATTTCGACACCATCCATCTGCTTTTTTCATCTTTGCCTTATTGAAGTTGTAGATTCAGCCATGTTACCGATATATCTGGGTGCCGACCATGCCGGTTTTATTTTAAAAGAATTCCTTAAAAATCGACTGAATGACCATGGGTATTCCTTTGAAGATGTGGGCTGTTATTCTCAGGATTCAGTGGATTATCCCAACTATGCCGAAAAAGTTGCCAAACCCATTCAGGAGGGAAAAGCCGGCTACGGCATTCTGGTTTGCGGAAGCGGAGAGGGAATGGTCATGGCGGCCAACAAGTTTACTGGAATCCGGGCCGGTTTGGCATGGAACACCGAAATCGCCACTTTGCTGCGGCAGCACAACAATGCCCAGATCATTTGCCTGGGAGCCCGTTTTACTGCTCCGGATTA
Source organism: Catalimonadaceae bacterium (assembly GCA_044359055.1). Taxonomy (GTDB): domain Bacteria; phylum Bacteroidota; class Bacteroidia; order Cytophagales; family Flexibacteraceae; genus CAMDMI01. Next base: position 739 of record JBIKMV010000170.1, on the reverse strand, counting down.
TGCCTGGAAAATGGTGGATGCCTTTCTGCATGCAGAGTTTGAGGGCGGAAATCATACCCGGCGCATAGGATTATTCAGCTGATGCCGAGGGCTCAGCTCATTTTTCCAGAGCATTCAATGCTTTGGGCAGCAGGGCCTCAGCCCATAAATCGTACATTTTGCCGGAAGGATGAAGATTGTCGCCGGCTATGAGTGCCGTATCTTCCGAAGCCCTTTTGGAAATATCAAAAACATCGGTCCACTCCACACCGTAGCGGGCAGAAATTTCTTTATTGATCTGATTGTAAAGGCGGAGTTCGCGGTCAATGGTTGTGGCTTTTTCAGCACCAAAAGGGGTAACCCCGTAATCGGGTATGGATACCACCAGCACCCTATCCTTTTTTCCTCCGGCAAATGATATGGCCTGGTTCAGCAGGATTTCAAATTCTTTCCGGTACTGGTCTGCCGGATAACCACGATACTGATTGTTTACCCCAATCAGCAGGGTGACAAGCCCAAAAGGCCCTTCGGGTTTTCTGTTCTCAATTCCGGCCATAAGCTCATCGGTTGTCCAGCCGGTAACAGCGATGATTTCGATATTTTCGAACCCGAAAAAGCCTTTGTTTTTCAGTTTACTTTCGAGTTGATGGGGAAAAGATTCAGTCAAAGGGACGGCTTCGCCTATGGTATAGGAGTCGCCCAGGGCAAGGTATTTTGTATTCATTTTTTTGGAAGAAAAGGTATCAGATAAGGGCAAAAA
>JBIKMV010000169.1:0-6272 GCA_044359055.1 Catalimonadaceae bacterium | reverse complement strand
GCAGGAGCCAAAAACGCCATGTAGAATCAGCAAAGGCGGACCCTCCCCTGCTTTGCGGAAAAATAGCGGAACAGAGGCTGCCTTTTCATGGGTAGAATCCATATTGCAAAGGAAGAAAAAAACCCATATCCGTAAGCCGGTTTCAAGGCAGAAAATTGAATAGAGCGATACCCCGGCCCCGGGAAAGCCACATGAAAATGCCCGAAAATAATCCCATCCGAAAACATCCGGTAAACATTCCGTTTTAGGTTCACTGTGCAATTATTGCTTACACTTTACAACCATCCGGTCAAAAAATTAATTATCAATCCGGGAAGAAAATTCAAACCCACTGAAAATGAAAAGTAATAGCCGAACGAACCTTTTCTTAAAAACCATATCCGATTGCAGCAGAAAATGGATTCGAAATTTCAAGTATCAATATTCAACCGGCTGCAAATGGAAAATTGCCTTGGTTATATTTTTTTCATTTTCAGAGATAGCGTCTGCACAGAAGCAAAACAATGAATGGCGCTTTGGAAACAGGGGAATCAGTTTTAATACAAACCCGCCGTCTCAGATACTGGTGGCCGCTCTGAATACTACGGAAGGAAGTGCATCGGTCGCAGACAAAAATACCGGAGCATTGCTTTTCTACACCGACGGAGTGACGGTCTGGAATGCCCAGAATCAGGTTATGCTGAACGGTACCGGCCTATTGGGAGGCTCACCTGCCCTGCTATCTTCTACCACGGCTGCAGTCATTATCCCCAAACCGGGTAGTGGCAATTTGTATTACATTATCACGGTAGATGAAGGGGCAAGTGGCTCAGGAACAGGGGGAATTAGCTACAGTGTGGTGGATATGAGCCTAGAGGGTGGTTTGGGTGCTGTGGTTTTGGGGGAAAAAAATGTATTTCTTTTTCAGACCAATTCCGAAAAGCTGGAGGTGGTACCCGCAGCCAATGGCACCGATTTATGGATTGTTACCCAAAATGGTTCAGATTTCGTTTCCTTCAGGGTTACCACATCCGGAATTCAGACAACACCTGTGCAATCTACCGTTTCCGGAAATCTGCCCAACTCAGCCGGCCACCTGAAGGTAAACCGCCAGTATAATGTAATGGCAATGGGCAGTTTTTTTGAAGCCAAATTGTTGCTGTTTAACTTCAATAATGCTACCGGTGAGGTAAGCAACAGGTTTGCTATTCCCTTGAATTCTACAATTTCAGCCTATTCACCCCTGATTTACGGCGTAGAATTTTCTCCCAGCGGCAAGTTTGTTTACATAAGCAATATCAATTCTGTATTTCAGTATGATATCAGTTTGGGTACACAGGCGGCCATAGAAGCTTCTGCTTTTCTTGTCGACATCGGTGGGCAACCGGCCAGTATCCAAATGGGCCCGGACAGAAAATTATACATAAACAACGGGGCTCTGAATGTAATCAACTGCCCCGATAAACCGGGAAATTCCTGCGGATTTGAAACGGGTAATTTGGCAGGCGGCGGTTACGGCCTTCCCAAATGGGTATATTACCCCGGAGATGCTTTTCCGCCTGTTGTAAGGACGATCACGGTGCGGGATACCTGCTTCGAAAATCAGGCAAGGTTTTCCCTTTCAGATACTTCAGGTATTCTAAGCGTTTCATGGCTTTTCGGCGACCCCGCCTCCGGATCTGGAAATACGGCCTCCGGCACAGCGGTTACCCACAATTTCACCCAACCGGGAAATTTTAATATCAGAGCTATAGCCCTCACAGCCTGCGGGTTCGATACCTTGTATCTCAATGCATTGCCCATTATTCCCTGCTTTGTTCCTTGCACCGGAACCATAAATGCTGCCCTTGATTCCTGCGTGCAAAGTCCCATAAGTTTCTCCTTATCAAGTCCCAATCAGGTAAATTCTATTAAATGGAATTTTGATGACCCCGAAAGCGGCACCGCCAACACCTCATCCTCACTTTTACCTTTGCACCTTTTTTCGGCTCCCGGTTCATACAACATCAGATGCATTGTAAACTTCGGCTGCGGTATCGACACCCTTTTCAAAACCATCCGTGTGGTAGATTGCAGTTTTCTTTTTTCCGGGCAAATCAAATTTGAACCTGATTCCTGTGTCGAAAGTACCACAACCTTCTCGATTACAGACAACCAAAAGGTTACAGAAGCCATATGGGACTTTGGAGACCCGGCAAGCGGAAGCAGCAATGCCGCTACAGGTTTGAGTCAGTCACATTTTTTTTCCGGTCCCGGGACCTACCGCATTAAGTGCACTGTGAAAGTCGATTGCGGAAGCCCGCCCACGCCCGGCAATCCGGTTTCTGTGCCCTGCTTTTTTTATGATACGCTGTTCAAAACCATTACTGTGATAAAATGCCGTCAACCTGTGCCGGAATGTAAAATTGATTTGCCCAATGCCTTCAGCCCCAATGCCGATTCAAAAAATGATGTTTTCCCAGGACTGCCCGATTGCTCCTTCGAGGAGTTTAAATTGCAGGTTTTCAACCGGTGGGGAAAAATGGTTTTTGAATCCTCGGGCAAGGCAAATCAGTGGGATGGCCGGCAAGGCGGTAACGAACTTTCGGGAGGGGTTTATTTTTTCTCTCTTCAGTATAAACTCCCCTCAAAAGACAAACAACAACTGAGGGGCAGCGTACTGCTTATGCGCTGAAATCCAGATTTTTAGTATCATATTTCGTCCTATACTTATCCTGAATTGGCTTGGACAAAGAGACAATCGGCAATGCCATTTTTCCCTGAAGCGGATTCCATATCATGGTCAGTTTCCGGCTCTGATTGATAATCATACCGGGATGTGATTTTAATCAATCACAAAACCCAAACCGGCAAATACCTTGCCCCAAAATCAAGTAAAAGGCCATGCATTCCGGATACAGGCAGTTTTTTAGTTACAGCGTGTGGGCATTGTTGCTCCTCCTCGCATTGGAATCAAGGGCACAGGAAAAATCCCAAAAAAGCAATGAGGCCGGATTGGCGCTCCATCTGGGAGCTGGTTTTGTTTACGGGGGGAACCTCGGCTTATTGATTGAAAATCAATTCCTTTTTCAGGAAAAATTCCGCCTGTCGCCCTTTGCATCTTTCGGGATAGCCGAAGGAGGAAAAGACCCGGGGAAGATGGCTTATTTCTGGTGTGGCGCAGTTACCGGCCTGCATGCGGAATATGGACGCAAGCACCGACTGTTTTTCGGACCGGAAATCGGGATGCAGGTACGCTCCGGCGAATCCATAGAAGAAAAGAAAGACCGGCTGCCCTTTGTGTCCTTCATCCTCGGATACAAGGGAACCGCAGATTTTGGCCTGATCTGGCAGGTGTACATCGGCAATGTTTACATTCAGGAATCGATGGATATCAAAAAAGATTTTTCCAACCAGTCGCATGCCGGGATAGGAATTGGATACAAGTTTTGATTGAGATAAACTCCTTTTCAGGCCTCCTTTTTTCCGACTTTGTCGTTTTTACCAGGTTCAAAAATGCGGGTGCCTGTCAAGGCATCGGGCATGTGTTGCTGCGATACCCAATTGCCCTCAAAATCATGAGGATACAAATATCCTTTCCCATAATTCAGATTTTTCATGAGTTGGGTAGGGGCATTGCGTAGGGGCAAGGGTACGGGCAAATCCGGAAATTTTTCCACCAGTTCCAAGGCTTTTCCAATGGCCTTGTACGCTGAATTGCTTTTGGGAGAAAGAGCGAGATAAATCACCGTGTTTGAAAGGATAATCCGGGCTTCGGGCATACCAATTACCGAACAGGATTGAAAACAGGTCTGGGCCAGCAGCAAAGCATTGGGATTGGCGAGACCGATATCCTCGGAGGCAAAAATCACCATGCGCCGGGCAACAAAAAGAATGTCTTCGCCTCCGGACAGCATCCGGGCAAGCCAGTACAGTGCGGCATCGGCATCGGACCCCCGCATAGATTTGATAAAGGCGGAAATGATGTCGTAATGCTGCTCTCCGGATTTGTCGTAGGCACCAATCCTTTTTTCCAGCATCATTTCTATCAGAGCATTGTTTATGACCTTTTCTTTTTCATCACCAAGAAACATAACCGCCATTTCCAGCAGATTGAGCATTTTCCGGCCATCGCCTCCCGAATGCAGAAACAAGGCCTCTTTCTCCTTTACTTGAACCCCTGAATTTTTCAGTTCTTCATCGTTGTCGAGGGCAAACCGGAGCATTAGGGTCAGGGATTCCACGGTGTGTTCTTTCAGCACCATCACCTGACAGCGGGAAAGCAAGGCCCGGTTCAATTCAAAGGAGGGATTCTCTGTTGTGGCACCTATGAGGATGATTTTGCCGGACTCCACAGCCCCAAGCAAAGCATCCTGCTGCGACTTGTTGAAGCGGTGAATTTCATCCAGAAAAAGGGTGATTTTTCCCTCTTTTGCTGCCCGGTCAATTACCTCCCTGACCTCTTTTACCCCCGCCGAAATGGCCGAAAGGTGCACAAAAGGCAAGCCGGACTCACGGGCGAGAATCCAGGCAAGCGTAGTCTTGCCAACTCCCGGCGGACCCCAGAAAATCAGAGAAGGCAAGAGGCCTCCGGCAAGCCAGTTGTGCAGGGGCTTACCCTCTCCGGTAAGGTGCTCCTGACCCGCCATATCAGCCAGCTTTCCGGGCCGTACTCTTTCTGCAAGCGGTGCTTTCACGGGATTGGACATCAACGAATCGGCAGGAAATTTCTAAGGCAAAAATACAGGCTTTCCATTGAAATAATGGGGCTTAAAAAAACACATGCCATTCAGGATTCAGGACCAATTAAATCATAGGAATTTCGATACCCCGGAGGTTTCGGTACAATTTGAGGGCATACAAATCGGTCATGCCGGAAACATAATCCAGAATGCACATCACCTTTTCGTAAGGACTTTGTCCCTCCTCAAAGCGGTACTGGCTGTGGATAAGTTCAACCAGTTTTTCTTCATTTTTCTGCCTTTGCCCGGCCGGCTTCAGGGCTGCCGGAATAAAATCTTCCAGCAATCCCGACATGATGCGAAATCCGGCCAGTTCTATTTTTACCACGCTGGGGTAGTTGTAGATTTTTTTCACCGATACCGACTCCAGTTCTTTCAAAACAGGTTGCGCCTCGTGCAGGCGGGCCATCAATCCGGTATCCATGCGACCTGAAATGATGGCTTCCCGGTTTTCCCAGAAAATGGAAGCGCAGCGGTTGGTGAAATAATTGATGGCCTTGGCCCGGAGGTAGGAAACAGCTTCATTGGCATCCTCGCTCAGGCGAAGCAGGGTATCTTTGATTTTATTCAAGTCCTCATTTTCATTGAGTTGAATGATTCTGAGGAGCAAATCGGTAACAAATTCAGTAGAAAAAATCCTGAGCCTGTGGGCATCCTCGAGGTCTATGATGTTGTAGCAAATGTCGTCGGCTGCTTCCACCAGAAAAACAAATGGATGCCGCTGATAAGAAAGCCCCTTATCCGAATGGGATTCGGGGATGTGGAGTTTCTCTGCAACCGACTGAAAAACAGGAATTTCAGATTGAAAAAAGCCATATTTCTTCCGGTTCACCGGACCGTTTTTGATGTTGCCGGCTTGGGACTCGCAGGGATATTTTACCAAAGCTGCCAGGGTGGAATAGGTCAGGCGGAAACCTCCGGGCATCCGGCCTTTGAAGGCGCGGGTAAGGATACGCAGGGCATTGGCATTGCCTTCAAAAGAAATCAGATCAGCCCATTCATTTTCCGAAAAAAGTCCTGTAAAGGCTTTGTCACCCTGCCGGTCTGTAAAATACCGTGAAATGGCCTTTTCACCGGAATGCCCGAAGGCAGGATTTCCGAGGTCATGGGCCAGGCAAGCGGAAGAAATCACACTTTTGAGGTGCTCCCTGTAAAAATTGCGGGCCTCTGAGTCGCCGGAGAGTTCCGGCAGGGAGGCCAGTTTTTCGCCCAGCATACTGCCCAGCGACCGGCCCACAGAGGCAACTTCCAGCGAATGGGTCAGGCGGTTGTGAACGAAGACTTCCTCCGGAAGGGGGAAAACCTGAGTTTTATTTTGGAGGCGTCGGAATGCGCTTGAAAAAACTATCCGGTCCCAATCCCGCTCATATTCAGTACGTTGCTCTGAACGGAGATTTTCGGCTCCAAACCTGTCGCCTGAGAAACAATGATTCCACTGCATAGGCCCGCAAGATGAAGGGATTGTTTGGGAAATGAAAGGGCTGTAGTGAAGGAGGAGTTTCAGGTTAGAGTTCAAAGTGGAAAGTTCAAAGTTCAAAGTTTTTTATCTTCTGATTTTCAGTGGAATATAAC
>JBIKMV010000027.1:0-21307 GCA_044359055.1 Catalimonadaceae bacterium | reverse complement strand
AATTTCGGAAGGCCTTGAATTTTACTTTAATTCGCAAGCCATCACGGCAGCATGATTATGGCAAAATTTGGAAATTTTTATTCCTCCGGAAGAAGAAACAGCCGTTCGTGGAACTGGCTTTTCTCGCTGATTTTTCTGATTTCAGCGGTTTTCTGCTGTAATACCCGGCTTGGCATGCTCCCTCCGCTAGGCCGGTTTCTGAGTCCCTGGGAAGGGGCATTTCAGATTACCCTGCAAGACTATCAGAACCCTGGCATCTACCCCCTCATAGGCCGCGACGGCAATATCGAAATCCGCCTGGACGAGGACCTGATTCCGCATATCACAGCGGCTTCGCTGCGGGATGCTTTTTATGCACAGGGTTTTATAACGGCCCGTCACCGGCTGTGGCAAATGGATTTTCAGAATCTGGCAGCAGCGGGAAGGCTTTCGGAAGTAATAGGCGAAAAAACCCTGGAAATTGACAAGTTTCAGAGGCGATTCGGCATTCCTGAGGCCGCCGAAAAAAGCGGCAGAGAAATGATGAAAAATCCCCTCAGCAGATTGGCCCTTCAGGCTTATGCCGATGGAATAAATCAGGCGATAGAAGGCTGGCCCGAAAGGCAGCTTCCCCTTGAGTTCAAAGTACTGGATTACCGGCCCTCGAAATGGAACCCCGGAGACCCCGCCTTTCTGCTGAAGCGCATGGCTTTTGTCCTGGCAGGCATTACGGAAGACAAATCTATGAATCTGATTCTGGAAAAATTCGGGAAATCGGTTGTGGATCAGCTATTCCCCGACTATCTGCCCGGCACAGACCCCATTATTTCACCCAATACCCCCTGGAAATTCAGGCCACTGCCCATTCCGCCGGTGCCGCTTTCTATGGGCTGGACCGACACCACCGATTCAAGTATTCCCGAAAACAAGGGTCCCAAACTGAAAGATGACGATGCTGTAGGCTCCAACAGCTGGGCCATTTCCGGGGCAAGAAGCCGGACAGGTCTGCCCCTTCTGGCCAATGACCCCCATCTGAATATGAAACTGCCCTCTACCTGGTACATAGCCGAAATTTCTGCACCGGGATACCATTGCATGGGGGCTTCCCTGCCAGGTTCACCCGGAATAATCTCAGGGTTCAATGAAAAAATTGCCTGGGGTGCAACCAATGGCTATGCCGATGCAGCCGATTGGTTCAGGGTAGAATTTAAAGACAAAACAAGGCGCTACTACTGGTCAGAAGGCCGCTGGAGGCCTACCCGCATGGCAATTGAAAAAATCAAACTCCGCAACAGCCAAATCCTTTCTGATACTGTTTACTACACCCACCTAGGACCTGTGGTGTACCGCAAAGGAGAAAAACCCTATCAGGATCAGGTGCCTGAAGGCTATGCCCTGCGCTGGACTGCCATGGACCCCGGAAACGAATTGCTTACTTTCCTGAGGCTGAATCAGGCCTCTGGCATTGGAGAAATCCCCGCCGCACTGGAAACCTATTTCTCACCGGCCCAGAACTTTGTAGCTGCCGACAATCAGGGCAATATTGCTATGTTTGCACAACAGGGTAAAATTCCCCTTCGCTGGAGAGATCAGGGAAAATTTCTGCTGCTGGCTGCCGATTCGGCCCATATGTGGAAGACTTTTATCCCTTTTGCCCACCTGCCAACCGAGGTCAATCCCCGGAGAGGCTTTGTAAGTTCGGCCAATCAGATCCCGGCAGATACCACCTATCCCTATTACCTCAACTGGAATTATTATGCCGTGGAGAGAGGCAAGCGAATCAATCAGTTGCTTGGGCAGGATAAAAAGTTCAGCACCGATGATATGGCTGCCATCCAAAACGACAACTACAACCTGTGGGCCGAAAAAACCCTGCCTGTGATGCTGGAGACGGTGAGAAAATCGGCCAATAAGGCACCCTGGATGACCAGAATTCTGGAGAAATGGAATTACCGGAATGACCCCGGCGAGGCCGGTCCTGCTTTGTTCGAAACCTGGTTTGATGCCTTCATGGAACTGGCCTGGGCAGACAATTTTGGCCCCGGAATGCGGTATCCGGACAAGCATATGACCTGGCAGATTTTTCTTGAAAAGGACAATTCAGACTGGTTTGATCTTCCGCGGACCAAAGAATTAGAAACCGGCAGCCGTCTTTTATCAATGGCTCTGAAAAATGCCTCTGACAGCCTGATTAAAAAAGCCGGAACCTATGTAGAAAATCCTTCTGCTTATCAATGGGGTATATTCAAGGGTGCGCAGATCGGACATCTGGGTATGATGGCCGGGCTGGGAACCGGACCTTTGTTTATCGGAGGGGGCAAGGGCATTATCAATGCTACCGGCCCTGTAAACGGCCCCTCCTGGAAAATGCTGGTGGAGTTGGGCCGGCAGCCAAAGGCTATGGGCATTTATCCCGGCGGGCAATCGGGAAATCCTGCCTCACGGTACTACGATAATTTTATCGAATCCTGGCGGACTGGGCGGTATAAAGTATTGACATTTAAAGGAAAGTGAATTGAAAATTGAAATTCCGTTTCCCGGCCTGGACATGCCTGAGCCACCCCTTCAGCTCAGGGAAGAAGCTGATCAGATTTTTTACTTTGATATATGGCGAAGCAAATGGCTTTTGCTGAGTCCGGAAGAATGGGTCAGGCAGCATGTGTTGTTCTGGCTGATTTCACAGACAGGCTGGCCGGTAGAATTGCTGGCGGTGGAAAGGTCGGTAAAAGGCAGCAGGCAGCGCAGTGATATTGTGGGCTACAACCGGCTTGGCGCTCCTGCCCTACTCGTGGAATGCAAAGCCCCTGAAATGCCGGTGGATGAAGAAACCGCCAGGCAGGCCATTCAATACAACCAAAAGCTGAACTGCCCCTACCTTTGGTTGAGTAATGGCCGGCATCACAGGGTGTTCAGGGTGGAGAAAGAGGGCTATGAAACTCTGGATATTCTACCTGGTTTTCATGAAATGAACCCTCCTGCATGAAGGGCCGGTGATTCAGAAGCATAGCAAAATAATTCCCCTGTCATAATCCGGGTCTGACAAATCTTTCAGGGTGAAGAATGCTACTCCTCAGGAGGCAACGCGTTTCAGACTCCCATTTTCTGGCGCAGAAAATCAGCGGTATGGCCTTTTCCTGTTTGCACCATGTCCTCCGGTGTTCCCTCAAACATGAGATTTCCGCCTTCGCTTCCGCCCTCGGGGCCGAGGTCTATGATCCAGTCTGCCGACTTGATTACTTCCATGTTGTGCTCAATCAGAATCACACTGTTGCCTCTGTCAACCAAGCGGTTGATTGCCTTCAGCAGTTGCCCGATGTCATGAAAATGAAGACCTGTGGTGGGTTCATCGAATATAAAAAGCATATTCTGGGCTTCGTTTTTTCCCAGACTCAGGTAATAAGCCAGTTTTACCCTTTGGGCCTCACCTCCGGAGAGGGTATTGCTGCTTTGGCCCAGCTGCACATAGCCCAGTCCTACTTCCTGCAGAACCCTGATTTTATCGGCAATGCGTAGCTGGGGAGCAAAAAATGCGACGGCCTCATCCACAGTCATCTGCAGGATATCAGAAATATTTTTGCCCTGCCATTCCACCTCCAGCACTTCCTGCATGAAGCGTTTTCCGCCGCAGGCTTCGCAGGTGAGGTAGATATCGGCCATAAACTGCATTTCAATTTTGGTAAGGCCCTCACCCTGACACATCTCGCAGCGGCCTCCCTCTACATTGAAGCTGAAATGGGAAGGTTTGTAGCCCCGCTGAACGGAAAGGGCCTGTTCCGACATCAGATTGCGTACCAGGTCGTAGGCCTTGATGTAGGAAACAGGATTGGAACGGGAGCTTTTGCCGATCGGATTCTGGTCCACATACTCGGCCTGCTGGATTTTCTGATAGCTGCCTTCCAGTTTCAGAAATTTACCCACTTCGGGGGTGTTCATGCCCAGCATTTTACCTATTGCCGGGTAAAAGACTTTGTTGATTAGCGTTGATTTCCCTGAACCGCTAACTCCGGTAATCACAGTGAGAATGTGGAGCGGAATCTGCACATCCAGATTTTTCAGGTTGTTTTCAGAAGCACCCAGAATCCGGATAAAATCACGCCACTTGCGTCTTTGCGGAGGCAGGGCTATTTCATCGAGACCATTGAGAAAACGGTAGGTATGGGAGCGGGCTGCAAAAGGACTGTCTGCGGCATCGGGCAGGCTGTCTTCCGTGACGCAGCCCTGAAAAACCAGCTCTCCCCCACCGGAACCGGCATCGGGTCCGATGTCTATGAGCTGATCGGCGGCAAGCATAATTTCTTCTTCATGCTCCACCACCACCACGGTATTGCCAAGATCCCGGAGCGACTTAAGCACCCGGACAAGACGCCGGGTATCGCGGGGATGGAGGCCGATACTAGGCTCATCGAGAATGTACATTGACCCCACAAGGGCCGAGCCCAGAGAAGTGGCAAGTTTGATGCGCTGGTATTCGCCGCCCGAAAGAGTGGATGTGAGGCGATTCAGGCTGAGATATCCCAGACCCACCTCCTGCATATAATGCAGCCTGTTTTGGATTTCCTTCAGAATCTGCCGGGTTACCCGAGCATCGAATTCACTGAGCTTCAGATTGCTGAACCAGGGGGTAAGTTCACCTATGGAAAGGAGCACAAGATCAATAATAGATTTGCCTTCCACTTGCACATAGCCGGCATCTTTGCGGAGGCGGCTGCCCTTGCAATCGGGGCAGGTGGTCCGGCCGCGGTAGCGACTGAGTTGCACCCTGTACTGAATCTTGTAGAGATTGGATTCCAGGTATCTGAAATAGGCATCCAGTCCTGCAAAGTGCTCGTTTCCTGTCCAGAGCAACTTTTTCTCTTCCTCCGACAGCTGATAATAAGACCTGTGGATGGGGAAATTGAACATGATTCCGCTGCGCAGAAGGGGCTGAAGCCATTCCCGCTTCAGATTTTCACTGTTCCATGGTGCAATGGCGCCCTCAAAAACGGAGAGATTGGGGTCGGGAAAAACCAGCTGGGGATCAATGCCGAGCACATTGCCGAAGCCATCGCAGGTCTTGCAGGCACCATAGGAATTGTTGAAGGAAAATAGGTTTACGGAGGGTTCTTCGAAACGGATGCCATCGGCCTCAAAACGATCTGAAAAATCGCGGCTGATGTCATCGTGACGGATTTGCAGGGTTCCTTCTCCTTCAAAAAAAGCCGTTTGAACCGAATCGGCCAGGCGGAATGATTCTTCCTCGCCCGGCTGAATCACAGCTCTGTCTATCAATATAAAAATCTCCTGCGCAGGAACCTGTTCCTTTTTTTTCTTTTCTTTTGAAGGACCTGGCAAGCCGGCAAGATAATCTTCTGTAAAAACCACCTTACCATCTACCAGAAGCCTGGGAAAACCCTTGGAAAGCAATACCTGAATTTCGGTTTGCAGATTGCGGTCCTGCCGGATACGAACAGGGCTTACAATCATGGTTTTGGTTCCTGGAGGGAGGGAATTGAGGTAATTTACCACATCGCCCACTGTTTCACGCCGCACCTCCTGACCCGAAACCGGAGAATAGGTTTTACCAATCCGGGCAAAAAACAACTTCAGGTAATCATAAATCTCGGTAGAAGTGCCTACCGTGGACCTGGGATTTTTTGTACTGACCTTCTGCTCTATGGCAATGGCAGGAGAAACGCCGCGGATGTACTCCACCTCAGGTTTTTCCATACGGCCCACAAACTGCCGGGCATAGCTGCTCAGTGTTTCCACATACATGCGCTGCCCTTCCGCAAACAAGGTATCGAAGGCGAGGGAAGATTTTCCGGAGCCTGACAGACCGGTGATTACCACCAGTTTGTTACGGGGGATAGCCACGGAAAGGCCTTTGAGATTGTGTGCCTTAGCCCCTTTGATGATGATGTATTCCTTTGGACTCAGCTCATCGAGGGGAGCCGGCAGGACGGTTTCCTTTATATTTCGGACCAACATATCGGGCTGAATTTCATCTCATAAAAAAGAGTCTGCCGGAACAGACTTTTTCAAACCCCGGCCGGATTTGCTCCGGAGCGGGAACAGAGGAGCCGGAAAACCGGCTCCGTTTTTTTAAATTCTTTCGAGTTCCGAAAAGAAAAAACTGCCTTCGATGGTGGCATTTTCGTCAGAGTCAGACCCGTGTACCGCATTGGCTTCCAAACTTTTGGCAAAAATCTTCCGGATGGTTCCTTCTGCGGCATTGGCCGGGTTGGTAGCACCGATCAGGGTACGGAAATCGGCAACCGCATTTTCTTTTTCCAGAATGGCTGCGACAATGGGACCGGAGCTCATGTAACGGCAGAGGTCCTGATAAAAAGGACGCTCGCTGTGAACGGCGTAGAACCTGCCGGCCAATTCAGCGCTCAGGCTGGTAACTTTTGCCGCTTTGATTTTAAAACCTGCTTTTTCGATCATAGCCAGGATAGCGCCTGTATTGCCATCGGCAAAGGCATCCGGCTTGATCATGGTAAAGGTACGATTTGTAGCCATTTTGTTGATATTCAGAACTTTGGTTTCGTTGCTTTCTTAAACAGGGCGCAAAAGTCGGGATATTTTGCTGTAAGGGCAAGGAGGAAAGAAAATAGTTTTTGGAATATGCGTTTTCGGATGGATGTGCGGGGGCCATTTTTTACAAAATCATCCGGGCCTTGCAGGGCAGGCAATCCGGGGATTTGGCTATGACCTGGTTTTTTTTGGCTAAAGTCCTTTGGGGGGGGTGGAGTGCCGGTCAGCCACGGCTTGAAAGCCGGGTAATTGGATGAGGGTGCAGGTTATTGGACTGTCAGCCTTAAAACTGAATTTTTCCCCTTACAAAATCCTATTCCTTTCCTAACTTGCCCTCTCAAATCAGGGCCTGATGCCCTCATGAAATCAGCATGAAAAATTACCGTGAATACTACAAACAACTTGGCAATCTCCTGTATGCCGTTGCATCGGCCGATGGCCACATTTCCAAAAAAGAATGGCAGGAACTCCGGAGAATGGTGAGCACTGAACTGGTTCCTGCAGAGCAACATAGCGATGAATTTGGTTCTGATGCCGCATTTTCAGTGGAGTTTCAGTTTGACTTTCTGGAAGGCAACGATTACACCCCGGCCATGGCATTTGAAGAGTTGGAAGAATACCTGAAACACAATGCCGCTTTGCTTCCTCAGAAGGACAAAGACAGATTGCAGGAAGCAGCCCGGCATGTGGCTGCGGCTTTTCACAATGTGAACAAAGAAGAGAAAAACATTCTGAGCAGACTTTCTGGTCTTTTGGCCTGAATAAGTATAAGAAAAGGCAATCCAAAAAAAGCAAATTAAGGGTGAGCGATAGTCTGGTAATCATTCCCACTTACAACGAGAAGGAAAATGCCGAAGCCATCATCAGGACGGTAATGGCATTGGAACCCGAATTTCATGTGCTGATTGTGGACGATGGTTCCCCCGATGGCACTGCCGAAATTGTTAAGGGCATGCAAAAGGAATTCGAAAACCGCCTTTTTCTGGAGCAGAGAAAGGGTAAACTTGGTTTGGGAACTGCTTATATACATGGTTTTAAATGGGCTTTGCAGCGGGGATATGATTATATTTTTGAGATGGATGCCGACTTCTCCCACAATCCAAAAGACCTGATTCGGCTCCGGGAAGCCTGTTTTTATGGCGGGGCGGATATGGCCATCGGGAGCCGCTATGTAGTGGGCGTGAATGTGGTGAACTGGCCCATGGGGCGGGTTCTTATGAGTTATTTCGCCAGCTATTATGTTCGCCTCGTTACCGGAATGAACATCAGGGATACCACGGCCGGATTTAAATGCTATAAATCCATTGTACTGAAAACCATTGATCTGGATAAAATTGATTTTGTGGGTTATGCCTTCCAGATTGAAATGAAGTTCCTCACCTGGATGTTTGGGTTTAAGATTGTAGAAGTGCCCATCATTTTCACCGACCGCACCAAAGGACAGTCAAAAATGAGTTCCGGCATATTCAAAGAAGCGGTTCTGGGTGTACTCCAGATGAAAATCCAGTCCTACTTCAGGTCGTTCAAGCGCCCGGCCGGTGCCTGATTATGGCCCTTTCCAGAAGGACAAAATTCCGGCTCATACTCGGTCTCTCTCTGCCTGCATCATGGCTCATAGTCCGGGCTTTCTGTATCCTCTTCCCACCGGACCTTCCGGTTGCTTATTCTAGGGAAATTCTGGATGAAAAGGGGCGCCTCTTATATGTTTTTCTTAGCAAAGACCAGAAATGGCGGCTGAGCACCACAGAAAACGAGATTCCATCCAGGTTGTCGGAATGGATGATATGGAAAGAAGATCAATACTTTTTTCTGCATCCGGGCATCAATCCGGTTTCAGTCCTAAAGTCGGCTTTGGAAAATTTCATTGCCGGGAAAAGAAAATCGGGGGCCTCCACCATCACCATGCAGGCCGTAAAACTCTGTCATCCGGCAGCCCGCACATGGAAAAGTAAAATCAGGGAAAGCCTGCAAGCCCTGTACTGGGAAATGGCACTTTCCAAAAAAGAAATTCTGGCCTTCTATTTCAGCCATCTGCCTTTCGGTGGCAATGTGGAAGGCTTCCGCTCGGCCTCTAGAATCTATTTCGGAAAAGAACTCCGGTCCCTCAGCCCTGCCCAATGGGCAGCCCTTGTGGTCATTCCCAACAAACCGGGGAAAAACCATCCCTTGCTGAATCCGGAGCAACTCACCCTGAAGCGAAATGAATTTTTATCCAGGCTCTTCAAAGCCGGAAAAATGGAAGAAGACGAATACAAATCGGCAATTCTCGAACCATTTTTTGCCCGCAGGCATGAGATGCCACGGCTGATTCCCCACCTTGCCAGACAGTTTCAGACAGGAGCCGAAAACAAAGTCCGCATCACCCTGAACGCAGACATTCATTTGCAGGCTGCCCAACTCATCCAATACCATCATACGCCTTTGAAAATGAAGGGTATAAACAATGCAGCCCTGCTCCTTGCCGACATAGAAAGCGGAGAAATCAAGGCATGGACCGGGAATCCCGATTTTGCAGATGCCGAAAACAGCGGACAGGTGGACGGTGTTCTGGCCCTGCGCTCGCCCGGCAGCACATTGAAACCATTTCTGTTTGCCCTCGGATTTCAAAAGGGAATCATTACACCAAAATCGGTATTTTACGATATTCCCTCTGAATATCAGGACTATGCACCGGAAAATTATGACCAGAAATTTCATGGAGCAGTGACCGCAGAAGACGCTCTGTTGCTCTCGCTGAATATTCCTGCCATTGAACTTCTGGAAAAGGTTCAGGTGGATACTTTTCTCCATTATCTGGACAAAATGGGCATGAATAAATTGCTGGAGAAGACCCGTCAGCCCGGGCTTTCTATGGCGGTTGGAGGCTGCGGCACCAACTTGTTCGAACTGGTTCAATCGTACCGGATTCTGGCTTTGGGAGGACAAGCAGGAAAAATAAGCCTATACAAAGAAGACAAGGAGAATTCGTCCAAAAAACAAATACTGGAGCCCGGTTCAGCAGAGCTGGTCAACCAGATTCTGTCCATGAAAAACCGGGGTGAGGTTATTTTTTCGCTTGGAGTAAAGGGAAAAGATTGGGAAAATTTTGTGTGGAAAACCGGCACTTCCTACCGGAGGAAAGACGCTTGGTGTATTGGATTTGGCCACCGGTATGTCCTGGGCATCTGGCTGGGCAATTTCTCAGGTCAGGGAAACGCTGCTTTATCGGGAATTGACGCTGCGGCACCGCTTTTTCAAAAAATCATTTCTGAACTGGAAAGGAACTGCACGCCCCTGAAACGAAAAAGCCCTCTGGAATCGGGATGGAAAATCAGGGAGGTCTGCGCTGAAACCGGCCAGAAACCGGGACCTTGGTGCCACAAAACTACCACCGATTATTTTTTGCCCATGGTTTCTTCCCAACATATTTGTCAGCACCGAAAAGCTTTTCTGATCAATCCGGAGGGCAGCCTCTCCTTCTGCGGAAACTGCAAAAGCACTTCCGGGCAGACAACTGCAACATTTGATAATCCCGATCCGGGCTGGAGATTTTTTTCAGAGCAGGAAGGCAAAAAGTTTCAATTGCCCCCGCCCCACAATCCGGATTGCAGGCAACCGGGCGGGGAGTCTGCACCTCAATTTCTATTCCCCATGGAAGGAAAGGTTTATTTTCTGAACGGCGCCGAAAATCTAAAAACAGGCATCAGACTGCAAGCGCCGGCAGAAGCGTTTCCATTGCGGGTTTTTGAAAATGGCCGTCGAATCGGAGAAAGCAAAAAGGGTGAAGAGATACCGGTTTCCCTGAATGAGGGAGCACATCAGTTTTCCGCCGTCGGCCAAAATGGAAGCCTGATGCACATCCGCTTCCGGGTTATGAAAAATTAGGCGGCATTTTGCCATTGGGCTTCCCTTCCTTTCGAAGCAATACCGAAATCACCGATCCTTTACCCTCCTCGCTGCTTACGGTGAGAAAGCCCCCGGCTTTGGCTAAAAACTCCTTGCAAATGGACAGGCCGAGTCCGGTACCGGCTTCGTTTTGCGTACCCGCCATTGATACAGTTGCATTGGTAAACAGGGTTTTGATAATAGCAGGACTCATACCTGTCCCGGTATCGGCCACTACAATTATATCCCAGTCTTTTTCTTCCCTGTATCCGAGATCAATTCTGCCTCCGGGACGGGTAAATTTTATGGCATTCGAAAGCAGATTACGGAGCACTGTCTGCAACATCGGTTTGTCAGAATTCAGCATCAGCCCTTCCGGAATGGCATTTTCCAGATGAATTTTCTTTTCAATGAGCCTTTCTGCAAACAACTCTATTGACTCCCTGCTAAGTATTCTGATGTCGCATGGCTGAGGATTGGTTTGAATTTTATTCAGCTGAAGCCGGCTCCAGGTGAGAAGGTCTTCCAGGAGGGAACCGTAATTCTGAGCTGCCTGCTCCAGCATGAGGATACTCTCTCTAATTTCTGATTCAGAGAGGGATGCATAATGATTTTTCATCAGATAAATCACTCCGTTCATACTGGAAAGCGGAGACCGCAGATCGTGTCCGAGGATGGAAAACAGCCGTGTTTTGTCATCGTTCATCTGTCTCAGTATCAGCTCAATTTCTTTCTGCCTCAGATAATCCTGAGTAATGGAAATGATGGCAAAAAAGGCAACCAGCAAAGCAATACCTATGGCCAGATAATTGCTGTACCCCCCGAATGAAATGCTTCTCTCCACATATTTCCGGCTGATTTGAAGCGAAACCCGCAATTCAGATTCCATATCACTAAGAATCTCCCTGATTAAAAATGCCTTTCCGGCACCTTCGGAGAACAATTCCTGCGCACGGTCGGTTTCGGTTTTATTTTTTGACAGAGCAAGCACCTTGGTACCGGAAAACAAATCCTCCTTTTCCTTTACGGCTTGCCGGAGTGCAGACATCAATTTGGGAGAAATTTTTATGGCCCTGTCCTGCTCAAACAAGCGGTTCAGGTGGCTGTCGAGTCGTTCCACAGCCCGGTTATGGCTTCTCACATAGATGGTCTGCCCTGAAATTAGGAAGTTTTTCAGGGTACTTTCTGCAGCCCCTACATCCCCTTTTAACTCTGAAAGTAAATCCAGCTGTTCATATATCCGGTCTATTTTTCCAACATTCAGCCTCAGATTAGAGGTGATTTCATAGGTAAGGAAAATATTACCAATGAAGGTGGCGATGGTAAGCATAAAACCGATTACCACTACAGCCAGAGGCCTGTTTCGGAAAATGGTAATCAGAATTTGCTTCATCAGCCGGACCTATGAAAGGTAGAAAAAACACAATAATAAGGCAGTTTGCTAATTTTCAATGAATAAGCGATGCCAGTTTCTGCTGCAGGAGTTCCCCGCGCAGATTTTTGGCCACAATCTTTCCATTGGGGTCCAGGAGCACTGACATGGGAATGGAATTCACCCTGTAGGCCTGTGCAGCTTCATTGAGCCAGCCTTTCAGGTCTGAGGCGTGGGACCACATCATGCCGTCCATCACCATGGCTTTCATCCAGGCCGGTTTATCCGAATCCAGACTTACCGAGAGAATGTTGAAGCCGTTTTTGCGGTATTTGTTGTAGGCCGCTACCAGGTTGGGGTTTTCGGCACGGCAGGGTTTGCACCAGGAGGCCCAGAAATCTAAAAGCAGCCATTTTCCTCTGAAGGAACTCAGCTTCAGAGGATTGCCATTAGGATCGGGTTGGGTAAATTCAGGGGCAATCTGACCTATGGCAAATTTCCTGTGGCCATCCAGATAGGCATTGAGTTTGGTGGTGAAGTATGCTTTAGGTTTTTCCTTTGTAAAGCGCATGGCCAGGGTATCCAGATAACCAAAATCCTCATCCACCGAGAGCATGGAAGTGGCGATATGGCTTACCGGATTGGGGCCCATGCTGTCAATGAGCGATTTTATTCTGCGCTTGTTTTCAGCAAGCCTTACAAAAAAAGACTTCTCAACCGAATCGGCGGCTTTCTGGTTTCCAGAAATCATGTTCTTTTCAAACTGCATTTGAATGTTGCCCGCTTCTTTGTCGAAATCATCTTTTACCTGATTTACTTTTTTCAGCATATCTGTCAGGGCAGAGTTGGTGTAGGAAAAAGTTCTTGCCAGCTGATTGAAATCGCCTTTTGCTTCATGCTCGCCTTTCTCCAGAAAAATGGGCACCCGTTGTTCACCGATGACAAAGAGGTATATTCTTTCTTCATCGCCTTTCATCATGATTTCGAACTTCCCTTCTTCATCAGGCAAAGTGGAGTCAACTTTCAAAGGTGATGCGGCATCTACCCGGTAAATCTCGATTTGACTTCCCTCAGGAATATGCGCTATTTGGCCACGGATGATGGCAGCATCTTTGGTTTCGTTTTCCTTCCCGTTGCCGCATGCCCAGAAAAGGCCAAAAACGAAAAATACCAAGGGTTGTAAAACGGTTTTTATTTTTGTCATTTTATTTCTGTTTTTCTCAGCTTCCAAGTTCTATGGAGCGTTTCAGTGCAGCCTGCAGGCCGGTGCGAATGTGTACTTCAAGGGCCGAATCCATAAAAGACAGCAGGGCTGCTTCAGTGGTTCCTCCTCTGCTCGCCACTTTTTCAATCCACTCGGAGCAGGTAAAATTGTTATTATTCAGAAGGTGGATGGCCCCCAGAAAGGTTTGCTCCACCAATATTTCAGATTCTGATTCTGAAAACCCCATGGTCCTGGCAGCATCCATCATAGATTTCATAAAGAAATAGACATAAGCCGGACCTGTTCCTGAAATAGCGGTGACCCCATCCAGCAGGGATTCATCATCGAAATACAAAGATTTCCCTGTAGTATTCAGAAGGTTCTGCACCGAAAAAAGCTCAGACCGCGATACTGCCTGGCTTGCAGAAAATCCGGTCATCCCCATACCAACCTGCGCCGGCAAATTTGGCATAGCCCTGATGATTCGGGAGGTGGGCAGTTTTTTTTCAAGGGTTTCTATCTTCACTCCAGCCATTATACTGAGTACCAACTGATCCTGTCGCATAAAAGCCGGAAGGGAAGAAAAAAGAACCGGCAGATCCTGTGGCTTCACAGCAAGTACAATCAAATCCACTTTTTCTACAAAAGGCCCCGGCTCAGAAAAGACCGATTCAAAGCCAAGGCTCCTGAAATATGGGATTTTGCTCGCCTCCTTCTCCAGGATAAACAGATCCTTCCTGACAACGGTATGATTGGCGATAAAACTCTCGGCATAGGTCCGCCCCATATTGCCGCCGCCAACAATGAGTATTTTCATTCCGGTGAGGACAGATTTTTCTGTATTTGCAGGCAGATATTTTCCAGTTCTTCTTTTCCGGGATTCAGTTTGATTTTGGAAAAGTTGATATCTGCCATACTGTTCATGGGAACCAAATGAATGTGCGCATGAGGAACTTCCAGACCGATTACCGAAATACCTATCCTTTTACATGGAACCGCATTTCTGAGGCCGGCTGCCACCCGGGATGCGAATGCCCAGAGATTGCCGTAGGCCACCGGGTCGAGATCAAAAATATAATCGGTTTCCTTTTTGGGAATGACAAGAACATGCCCTATTGCCACGGGATTGATGTCGAGAAAAGCCAGATGGTCTTGGTCTTCTGCGACTTTGTAGGCAGGAATTTCGCCTGCCACTATCCGTGAAAAAATGCTAGCCATACTCAGATTCCGGGGGCAATGTCGAGAATCTCAAATTCCATAGCTCCGGCCGGCACCTGAATGGTGGCTTTTTCACCAACACGCTTTCCGAGAAGGCCTTTCCCTATCGGACTTTTCACCGAAATCCTGCCGGTTTTCAGGTCAGCTTCTTCCTCAGAAACAATGGCATAGGTAAGGGTCGCACCGTTTTTGGCATTCTTTATTTTCACCTTGGTCATGATGGAAACCTTGCTGGTATCTATAGAACCGGAATCCAGAATACGGGCATTGGCTACGACATCTTCGAGCTTTGATATTTTCAGCTCCAGCAGACCCTGGGCATCTTTGGCGGCATCATATTCAGCATTTTCACTGAGGTCGCCTTTGTCTCTTGCCTCAGCAATCTGCCTGGCCATTTCGGCTCGGCCTTTGACTTTCAGCTCATTCAACTCATCCTTCAGCTTTTTCAGACCTTCTTCTGTGTAGTAAGAAATCGACATTTTTCTCTCTGGTTAAAAAAATAAAAAAACGGCCAGAACCTGACCGTTTTCGAATTGCAAATATAAAAAAAATCTTACAGTGAAATCAGCAGCGCTAAACGATGGGTTCCACCGAAATACCGGGTAAGGGTGTATGAATAATCGAGAGCTAGGACTTTAGACTTGGTTGCTCCGGAATACAAATCGCTGTCGCTGGCCTGTACATTTTCTCCGGAACTGTTTTTCATAAATGGAATCTGAAAGGTTAGTCCGGCAGATGGGCCCAGATTGGCTGTGGTAGATTCTTCTTTTGTGAAAATTCCAGACTGATAATCATATCCGCCACGCACCATGAACATATCTTTCCATGAAGCCTGCACGCCAACCTGATACTGATCGAAGGTGAAAGAATTGGATCTGAAGTTGAACATCGGGGTAAGCTTTACCAGGTCATTTTCGAAATAAAAATCATATCCTACACCGATATTGAGCATGGAAGGTTGCTCGAACGGAGCAGTCAGCAATCCCACAGTCTGACTATACTGTCCATTCTGAAGCTGACCTCTTCCTGAAAGTTCTGTTCCGGAATAAGTCATTTTTGGGCCAAGATTGAGAATGGATACCCCAAACTTGAATTCATTTTTTGCTCCTCTCTGATACTGAATACCGGCATCGAAAGCTACACCAAATGCAGAGGTGGCACGAAACGACTGGGAAATTCCCCTGACAAGCAGACCACCTGAAATACGGCTGGAAAATTTCTTTGCATAGGCAGCTCCAAAATTGAAAATCTGAGGCTTAAAGATATTTCCTGTACCATCTGGCAACTCTTCGGTAGTCTCTTTGAAATCACCCAGATCAAAAGCTGTAAGGGTAAGACCCATGGTTCCGGTCTCCCCTACCCGCTGTGCCAGGCCCAGAGAATTGATATTGATCTGACTGCCGATAAGATACAGGGCAGAACAAAAATTGATTTCTGTCTTTTTTATGCCATTCAAACCGGCCACATTGAGCCCCATAGCTTCAATGCCGCGGACAATGCCCGAATTGGCACCTGCCATACCGGAAGACCTCGCCCAGGGATTCACCAGAAGCTCCACTGCCCCGGCCTGTCCTCTTTTGGTATCGTTGCCGGCATAGAGGCTGGCTGAAACCAAACTCCCTAGCAGACCCAAACCTATTAACCTTTTTAAATTCACGGTAACTTGTTTAATATCTCAATTAATTGAATGTATCCAGATCGATAGGGCGCAAAATTCCAAACCACTTGATCACTTTTTCGCCCAGTTTATCGGACTTGATATGGATAATGTAAACCCCGGAGGCCACTGGCAATCCATTCTGATTTTTCAAATCCCAATCCAGGAAAGTCTGGTAATTGGTACCACGCTCATTCACTTTCAACTCGCCGCCGGCATTGACCGCATAGGGCTTGGTAGCGCTTTGATCGAAATTGAACTGCCTAACCAGGGAACCCGACAAATTGAAAATACTCACCACACACTGACTTGGGATGTTCACAATCTTCACCCGGTTGTCAATCTGTGAGGATTCATAACCTGATACAGACATGTATGGATTGGGGACAACCCTGATCATATCCAAAGCACTGGAACCAACACCGGTAACATTTCGTTGCGATGCATTGGCAGGTATTTCAAATTCATAAACTGGATCACATTTACCGGGATTGGAAGTGCCTGCATGCGCAAAGGGTTGAAATGCCCGCTGTACACGAAGGTTAACCTCCACCTGGTTCAGTAGCAGGGGCTGTTCTCTTGCATTAACGAAATCAATTCCCCTGCCCATCAATCCTGCATACATTACATTGTTCATATGCCAGTCCCACACCTTCGGATTAAAGTTTTGTGCAGTTTGTGAACCAAAGTTGGTATAAAGCGAATCAATGGAACGCTCGGCATCTCTGCATCCATCATAGGCGGTATTGAGTACATACATGTAATTTCTGGTTCCGAAACCTGCGCCGAGAGATGCTCTGGGTTCCCACTTCAAATCATTTCCGGCTCCCCTGTATGGATTTCCAAAGCCTCCTGATGTATCATCCAGCATACTTTCTGAAAACATCATATTCAGGCGCTGACCTCGATCCAAATCTATTGCGTAGCCAGGGAACCAACTCATCCCCCTGGAGACCACAAGATTATCGTAAGGAGACAGGGAACCATCTGCCTGATATTTCTTGTTCACAGAGGGAACTCTGCTCTTGGCCATTGTCCACTTTGGACGGACGATAGTGGATGATCCAATGGTATCGCACTGCAAAACCATACAACGGGTCCACTTGCTGGTATCAGAAGTGAATACGATGTCCACATTTTTCAGTTGCGACATATTTCTGAATACCGAACGGGGACCGTTAGCGTAATACAGCTCGTCATCATCAAACTTACTGGAGGCAGGGAACATCGGACCTTTTGTTAAGGATGTACCCGCAGTAGTAAGTGCATAAGGTGCCCAGGAGCTTCCGGCCTGATTTCTGAATGAACGGAATGGATCAAGGGTCTGATAAATATTGCCGGTAGCATACTTGTCATCCCGAATCCAAAGGGGACTCAAACCAAATGTACTGAAGTCCACCAGCCATAATTTCTGCCTGTCCGGATCATATTGAATTACAGAGGTCAAAGCACCATTCTTTTCAATGGCATTGAAAACATCGCTTCCGGGATTGGAACCATTTTTGGGGCGGATGGCTATTCCATATTCCGGAATTATCTCTTCCGAAAGCGAACTGATGGGGTTGGTACATATGGTCTCTTTTCCTGAGGCTGTTTCCAGAAGTGTCCAATAATCGAAAGGATAAAATTCCTGCACCACATTCTCCTTGGAAGGGTCACCCTGCAAAATGATTTTGGCCCCTTTGGACTTGGAATCAAGTAAAATACTATCGCTGCGATCCTTTTGAACTTTCTCCATAATAAAAGAAAAACTTCCTCCGTCGCAACTGAAAGACTCGATATCCAAATCTACAAGATTGGCAAAACCAATTACCGGAACTACCCTTTTTACCCTTGCAATTCCTTTCTTATAATCAAAGCGGGGACTGATCCTGTATCCGGCATCAGGAACAAAATTGGGATCAGATTCTAAAATATCCCCAACTTTGAATTCATAACCTGTTGACTTGTTATAGCGGATTCTGCTGGAAAGCGTCATGCGGAATTTACCACCCTGAAGAGCCTTTGGATTGTACACTTTGAAATCAATAGGACCACTTTTGGCCTTGTAAGTAAGCCTGTCCAGTTTACCCTGCTGCAGAATCAGGTCACGCTGCCCTTCTTTCAACTCCAGCGTATTACCCGAATTGCCGGTACCGTTTACCCGCGTTACTTCGAAAGAACTTCCGAAAGAATAATCTGATGTAGATCCGAAGGATTCAGGAGAAAACTTGTGTGGTATAGCTGTGAATATTTTATAATTCTCCACACCCTGGATATAGGGCCGCTTGGCCTTAGAGTTTCGGTTGAAACCGTAGGCAACCACAGCATAGTAGTATTTTTTGAAGTTGGACAGTTTCCCACCACTGATGGAGGAAAACATATCCCGTTCCACCTGAAAAGTTCTGAAAATTCCTTTGTCCGGTGTATTCTTAACTTTGGGGGTTAGGATATCCTGATTCAGATCGGCATTGAATTCTATGTTGCTTATGGAAGTTACACCATCTGCCACATCCATTATTCCATTGAAATCAGCAACACCATCGCCGTTCACATCGCCATCCAGAGGACGGGCTTTGTCCGGATTATCCAGATCCTGAACAGATACTTTGTCATCTTTCAGCTGAAAAATCTTATACCCCTGGAATCTGAAATATACATCTTCATTGTTGGGCCCACCGGTTACAGACCGATTCAATTCAAGATAAGTCTCAGTAGTCATCAATGGAGAAGGAACAATGACATCCGGAATAATGGTGAAGACCAGTTTTCTGTCGATTTCAGAAATCTCCAGATTGGGGCTGTTTGGCCCGATGTTTCTTTTAAAACAGGTATTGAAACGATCCTGAGCCAGGTCATCGGCTGCAAGGAGTTTACCGAAAGAACCTGTTGCACCTCCGGAACTGGCTCTGGCCCATACAATTCCGATTGTACACTCATTCTTGGCTCCGGGTTTCAGCGTAAAAGGACCGTTATTGGCCAGAAACCGGCGGTCTCCCGGAGGATTGTTGGATGTTTTTTCGTTCCAGGCCGCACCGCATGACTTCGGCTGATCGCATCCGGTGTTACCGCAGGCAAATCCAAAGGGATCACTTTGCTCGGTCACATTCGGGAACATATACACAGCCCTGGGGTTGGTGGTGGAAACAGGCTCCAGACCGGCACCGCCAAAACTGATATCATTGCCGTTTTTCCAACGGTTGCGCATGTAGTTGTAAAAATCTGAAGGAAGTGTTGGATCTCCGTTTATTGGGTTTCCTCCAATATTGTAATATATGAAACCCGACATAACAACCCTTTCATTTGTATCCGGAGGATTTGAGCCCGGACCGTCGCAGTCCAAATCCCAGTCGATGTTATCGAACTTATCATCAGGAAAAGGGCCGCGGAAGAAGTCAACCCCAATAGCCGGAGGATTCTCGCCATACCCCTGGGTACCTTCATCAAAATCATCGCCATTGTAGCATATTCCCAGACCCCGCATAACATCACAACCCACATAATCGTCACTTGCATTACCCAGGTCAGGGTCTGCCCATTGGGCCAGATAGGTCTGATCAAGGATATAATTTCCCTTGTTGTAAAGCCTTTGACGAAGGAAAGTCATGTCGTTGGTGGCATCTGTAGCTGCATATGCAAAAGCCTCATAATGCACTTCCATACCAAGACCCGGAACAAAAGGGGCTGCAGTTCCTGCCGGGAAAAGCTTTTTGTTCCCGATGTCGTTACATACCCACCAGAGAACCTGATCGGCTCCTGAATTGATATTTATCTCAGTCCCTTCGCATTCTAGATCTTTTTCTGTACCCGCCCAAAGGGGATAATCTCCTTTAAAAGGATTGTAAATTCCATTTGAATCGGCATCATAGAAGTTGGCAAGGTTGTTATCCACCGAAGCCACCGCTTCCGGATCTATGGAAAACTCACTTTTTTCTTTCAGATAGGGATTCCCTTTTCCAGGCCAGAAACGGATCTCAGCAGGAATCTGCTCGGCATCTGTAATAAGACCGGCATCCCAATTGCTTACAAAGTCTTTTACTGTTCTTCTGTTGCACTTGAACAATTGATCCCAGGCAGCACAAACCGTTTTTGATGTGTAGGTCGTCAAATCCGGACTGTAATTTTTGATAGGACCGGGCCAGTAATTCTGAAAATTGCCCCTGTAAGTCTGGGCCATCACAATCAGGTTTCCGGACCCCCTTTCCAATCCTCCAAGCCAAATGGCCGCAGCAAACATAGAATGCTTGGATGTTGTGAAATTATCTGTACGCTTGGGCACCTCGTATCTTGCCTGACCAAGACCCGGATCCCAGAACATATCGCCCTGATTCATATATCGGGCCCTTACATTGTTGATATCAAGGTCTGCTCTGCTTGCTCCGACATTACAATCAGAAGAAGCCTGAACCGATTGACCACCGGTTGAACCATTCGAAGCATTGCCGGATCCGGGTGTTGCCGGACCTGCCGGAGGAGCCGCAGCATAAGAAACCATGCTCAGGCTGGCAATCAGACATCCTGTTAAAATATTCCTTGTTTTCATGGTAATCATTAGTTAAGTGTGAGCTTGTCAGAAGTTGTATGAAAATCCGATTCGGAATCGGCGTGGGAGTGAAATATTATCCGGGTTCATGATGGCCATGTTGTAAAACATAGCATAACTTTCAGGGCTTACTGCCTGACTTGTAAGGTTCTGACCGAACTGGGAGGCAAGAAATCCGTTGTCAGTAGGAGAACCGGTCCTTGCATAAACACCCAGAACATTCTGAGCATTGAAAACATTCTGCACATAGAAATACACATTGATAAAGTGGTTTCTTCCGGAATTGCCTGAATTTACAGTAAAGGATTTGTCTATTCGGATTGATGTTCTGTTGTTCCAGGGCAGACGGGAACCATTGATGGCACCTTTGATTTGGTAACGACCACCCCATGGAGAACCATCCTGTGTGAATGGGGTTCCTGAGCCGGCATAATTGGTCATGTTGAAGCCCATATTAGCGAAAGGCCTCATGCCTAGGAATTCAGGACCTTCATTGTCACCAAAACGGTAATCGAAATTGAGTTTGAAGGCATGACGCTGATCATTGCCCAATGGGGTGGTATTTCTGAGGTTCGGTGTGGGAGTATTGAGAAGGGCGCCTGCAAAATTGGAGGCTGAACCTTCGGTAAATGCCAAAGTATAGGAAGCCTGCGCAGTAAAATTTTTGGTTTTTCTTAAATCATACTGAAGAGAAATACCTTTAACAACACTGAAATCCTGATTGCCGCTGGTCTGATACCGGATGGGATAAGCATAGTTGACATTAATTACCTGAATGAGATCTTTTACTTCTGAATAAAATACAGAAAGCTTAAGTGCAGAGCTTTCGTTCAGTGCCTGCTGGAATCCCAGTGCATAATCGATTTTCTTTTGTGGCTTTAGATTTGGGTTATTCAGGAAGCCGCCATTGTTGGCAAGAAGCCCGAAATAATCTGCACCGGTGGCATAATTCTGCTGCAAGGCATTGTTGGCATT
>JBIKMV010000168.1:0-6338 GCA_044359055.1 Catalimonadaceae bacterium | reverse complement strand
TTCCCTTGGTTTCACTTTGGCTAAACCTGGAGGCCCTTAAACAAAAGCAAAGGAAGAACTAAAAAGGAGAAAGCCAATTTTTCTTGATGAAACAGGATCAGTTAAAAGTTTGGAATTTGAAATTAAGTACTTGGATTGTCCCGTTTAGGACTCCTTCGTACCATACGAAAGATCACCTGCATCTCCAAGGCCCGGAATGATATAGGCATCGGCATCGAGTTCCCGGTCGATGGCGGCTGTCCAGATACAGGCTTCCGGCAGTTTCGACTGAAGCCATTCAATTCCTTCGGGAGATGATATCACGGAGGCAATGTGCAGTTTTTTGGGTTGGCCAAACCGCTTCAAAGCCTCGTAAGCTTTGATGATGGATTTACCGGTGGCCAGCATCGGATCAATGAGTATCAGACTGCGACCATCCAGCCGGGGAGCAACAGCATAATCCAGCTCGATTTCAAAGGAATGATCCAGGGCATGTTTTCCTCTGTAGGCTCCTACAAAAGAGCAATCCGAATGATCATAAAAGGAAACAAAGCCATTGAAAAGAGGAATTCCTGCCCGGAGGATTCCGCACAAAACCGGATGCTCAGCCGGAACAGAAACCGTGGTTTTTGTAAGGGGTGTTTCCACTTCAATCTCCTCGTATTGAAGGGTTTTGCTGATTTCGTAGGCCAGAATCTGTCCTATTCTTTCCAGATTTTTCCTGAATCGGGCCCTGTCGCTCTGTATGTGGATATCCCGGAGTTCTCTGAGATAAACATGAATCAGACTGTTGCCGGATGAAAGGTTAATCACCATAATGCAAATGAAAATAAAATTCAGAATAGATGGCCAGGAATTTGACAGGCCTTGTAAGGCAGGGGAAAATCAGTTCAGGGGTAAAGGAGATATTTCTTTCTTTCCTTCATGTAGGGCCCCAGGCTTTCTTTGTATGGCCTGCCTGATTTCACATCCTTCATCAGGGTTTCGTTTCCGGCTAGTTTTGAAAAAAAAGCATTGAAAAACAACTCTTTATGCGCTGAACGCTGGTAGGCAATTCGGACAAACCGGGTATCAAAACAGGACCGCACTGAGTCCATATTCAGGCGAAAGCCATAGCAGGTTTGGCCTGCAAAAAGGGGAGGAGGGGAGCCATCTGTTTTTTGCTCAGGAACAAAAGAAAACGGCCCGAAAGCAGAATCAGGGCAGCCAAAAACCTCAAAAGGAAAAGCTGTGCCCCGGCCTACGGAGACAGAAGTGCCCTCAAAAAGGCAGAGAGATGGATAGGCCAGAATGCTCAGCGGTGTGCGCAGGTTGGGAGAGGGGGCTTTTTCCGGAAAAAGGGTATCTGCATGGCGGTAGCCCCGGCATTTTACTATCTGTAATTTCAGTTTTCTGGCCTGACTGAACCAGTTTTTTGCCACGGCCATCCGTGCCAGTTCACCAACTGTCAAACCATGGACCACAGGAACCGGAAAAGCCCCGACAAATGAGGTGTAAGAACTTTCGAGGATGGGTCCGGATACACAAAACCCCAAAGGATTGGCTCTGTCGCAAACAATCAGGACTTTGTTGTTTTCTGCGCAGGCTTCCATTACCAGTTTTAGAGTGGATATGTAGGTATAAAATCTTGCACCCACATCCTGAATATCAAATATCAGAACATCGAGATTGGACAGATTTTCGGGAGATGGTTTTTTGTTTTTTCCGTAAAGTGAAATGACCTCAATCCCTGTTTTTTCGTCTCTTCCGTTACTCAGGTACTGCCCGGCTTCTGCTTTTCCCCTGAATCCGTGTTCGGGAGCAAAAATTTTTTCCACCTGAACACCCTGACGAATCAGAGTATCTATCAAATCAATCCCTTTGAAACCCGAAGTGTGGTTTACCACCAGCCCTACCTTTTTCCCCATGAGAGCAGATTTGTAGTCATGGAAACAAAAACTTCCGGGAATGTAGCCCTTTTTCTGAGGCAGGGTTTCCAGATTTTTTTGCCACCACTGCGCCGATACGGGACCTATGGCAAGGGCGCACAGGCATGCGACACCCAAAATTTTTATTGTTTTCAAGACCCTGAAAAAAACAAGTTGAGCGGCAAAATAGATACAAAATATCGTCCGGAAGGATAGGGGCTCTTTTTTTTTAGTGGCTTATGGAATTAAATCCGTCAGAATTCGGGTAATTGGCCTCAATTTTTTATTGCAATCAGAAACATGTTCAGATTCATAATTCCGCTTTTTTTCGTTCTTATTTACGGTAATGCCTGTTTAGGTGAAACCAAATTTAGCTCTGGTATTCAGCATGTTGAGCCAAATCACTGGTGGCTGGGACTGAAAAATAAAAGTCTTCAGCTGATGATTCACGGAAAGGGTATCGGCAAATCCGAGGTCAGCACGGCCAGCACCGGATGGAAACTACTGAAGGTTCACCGGCCCTCAAATCCAAATTTCCTTTTTCTGGACATGGAATTTTCTCAGGAGGCCAAACCGGGATACTTCAAGTTAGATTTAAAAAGCGGTGTAAAAACCCAAAATATAGATTATGAAGTAATTGGCCGGAATCAAATGGCCGCCGGTGCTTCAGGCTTTGATGCTTCGGATGTGATATATCTGATTATGCCTGACCGGTTTGCAAATGGCAATCCTGGCAATGATTTCCCGGCTGGGGCCCTGGAAAAGCCAGACCGCAAGGCTCCTTTCGGGCGGCATGGCGGTGACCTTGCCGGAGTAGAAAACCATCTGAATTACATCCGGGATCTGGGGGTAACGGCCATCTGGCTGAACCCGGTGATTGCCAACAATCAAATCGCTTCTTCCTACCATGGCTATTCCTTTACTGATTTTTACCGGATTGATACCCGCCTTGGCACCCTGCAGGAATACAAAAGGCTAATTGAAAAATGCCATCAGAACGGCTTGAAAATGGTTCAGGATATGGTGGCCAATCACATTGGTACAGGACATTGGTGGATGGCAGATTTGCCAATGGAAGACTGGGTTCACCCCGCAGGGAATCCCCTGGTTCGCACCAATTTCAAGATTGAAACTGTGGTGGACCCCAATGCCAGTCCGAAAGAAAGGGAGATTTTTGAAAAAGGCTGGTTCGATACCTCCATGCCTGACCTCAACCAAACCAATCCGTTTGTTGCCCGGTACCTTATTCAAAATACCCTTTGGTGGATTTGCGAAACCGGAATTGACGGAATCAGAATGGATACTTATCCCTACAACGACAAGGAGTATATGGCTCGATGGTGCACAGAAATCCTGAACGAATTTCCGTCGTTTGGCATAACCGGTGAAATATGGGTGGATCAACCGGCTATCTGTGCCTATTTTTCGGAAGGGAACCTGGTTCGGGATGGCTACCAGGGTACTTTGCCTTCCTCAACGGATTTTCCTCTGTATTTTGCCATTTGCAAGGGACTTGCCGAAGAAGGAGGCTGGGAAACCGGTCTGATTAGGGTTTACAACGCCCTCTCACTTGATTTTCTTTACAAAAATCCCTCACGGAATGTCACCTTTATAGATAATCATGATCTGAGCCGATTTATTACTACCCAGAAAGGGGATGTGGATAAACTGAAGCAGGGGCTTGCTATGCTGCTTACCCTCCGCGGAGTTCCGCAACTTTATTATGGGGCCGAAATTCTCATGGAAGGTGACGGCGCTTCCCATCCTGATGTAAGGAAAGACTTCCCGGGTGGCTGGCCCGGAGATACGCTCAATTTGTTTTCAGATGCAGGGAGAAAGGGAAAGGTGGATTCGGTTTTTCGGTTTTTTCAGCGGCTTCTCACCTGGAGAAAGACTTCATCAGCCATTCATAAGGGAAGTTTCCGGCAGTTTATTCCTGTAGAAAACCAGTATGCCTACCTTAGAAAATTCGAAAATGAAATGGTTCTGGTAGTGGTTAATGGCAACAACAAACCAGGAAAATTTGACCTCAGCCGTCTGAACGGTGAATTGTCTGACTGGAAACGAACAGAGATATCCGAAGTCATCACCGGTCAGAAAGCTGATCTTTCGGGTAAAGAACTAAACCTTCCAGCTAAGGGCATTCTGATTTTCGATTTCAGAAGATAATAAAACCTGGGAAATAAAAAAGCCATCGGTTTTGCGATGGCTTTTTTTATTAACAATTGGAAAAAATTACTCTTTGGCAGCATCCATCTGCTCTTTCAGGGCAGAGAGTGCTTCATTTTCTCCGAGAGAAGATGTTGCAGGCGCATTGGCAACCGAGGCGGCTGATCCTTTTTCATCGGAATCACCCTTTGCCTTTTTCTTCTTTGCTCCGGCTTTCTTTTCAGCTGCTTCTTCAGTCTGATAAGTAGCAGTGTGAGAAAGTACAATCTTCCTGTCGTCCTTGGAAAACTCTGTAACCTTGAAATCTAGTGTTTCGCCAACTTCAGAATGGCCACCGTCTTGTTTGGTGATATTTTTCAGCGATGCGATGCCTTCAATTCCATAAGGAAGTTCCACAATGGCCAGCTTGTCTGTTTTGCTCAGAATGGTTCCTTTGTGGGTAGCACCAACATAGAAAATGGTTTCAAATGTATCCCATGGGTTTTCTTCCAGTTGCTTGTGACCCAATGCCAATCTGCGGTTTTCCACATCCAGCTCAAGTACCATAACTTCAAGAGGCTCATTTACTTTCACCACTTCAGAAGGATGCTTGATTTTGCGGGTCCAGCTGAGGTCTGTAAGATGAACCAGCCCGTCGATGCCTTCTTCGAGTTCGAGGAAGAGACCGAAATTGGTGAGATTTCTAACGATGCCTGAATGCTTGGTTCCTACTGCATATTTGGTCAGAACATCGGCCTTAGTCCATGGATCTTCGCTCAGTTGTTTGATGCCGAGAGACATTTTTCTCTCTTCTCTGTCAATGGTAAGAACAACAGCCTCCACTTCATCTCCGACTTTCATAAAGTCAGACGGATTGCGCAGATGCTGGCTCCAGCTCATTTCTGAAACATGTATCAAACCTTCAACGCCAAGCATGATTTCGAGGAAGGCACCATAATCGGCAACATTTACAATCTTACCTTTTACTTTGCTTCCTATGATTACATCTTCACCCAAAGCATCCCATGGATGAGGAGTAAGTTGTTTCATACCCAGAGAGATACGCTTTTTCTCATCATCGAAGTCAAGCACAACGACGGTAATCTTGTCGTCCAGCTTCAATACCTCTTCAGGATGATTTACGCGGCCCCAGGAAATATCGGTGATGTGCAGAAGTCCATCCACTCCTCCAAGGTCGATGAAAACCCCGAAGTTGGTCATGTTTTTCACGATTCCTTCCAAAACCTGACCCTTTTCCAAGTTGTTAAGAATCAGCGACTTCTGCTCTTCAATATCTTTTTCAATCAATACTTTGTGGCTAACTACCACATTGTCGTTGGTGTTGTTGATTTTCACCACTTTCACCTCCATTTTCTTACCTACATAAATATCGAAGTCCCGGATGGGCTTCACATCTATCTGAGAACCGGGCAAAAAGGATTCAACACCGAAAATATCCACAATAAGACCCCCTTTGGTTCTGCGTTTTACCAAACCTTCGATGATCACATCATTTTCAAGTGCTTCTTTAATCTGATTCCAGGCACTTACTACCCGGGCTTTTTTGCGGCTGATTACCAGATGACCCTGACGATCTTCCTGATTTTCAACATACACATCAACTTCATCCCCGATTTTTAGTCCATCAATGTCTCTGAATTCGGACAGGGCAACAAGTCCGTCGGATTTGTGGCCGATATTGACCACCACATCCCGGTCGGTTATGTCCACCACGATGCCTTTAACAACTGCTTTTTCAGGAACGGAAAACATCGTTTCTGAATACATGTTCTCCAATTGAGCCATCTCTTCACGGGAATAACCGGACCCAAAGCCCCGGCCGGATTCAATGCGGCCCCAATCGAAGGTTTCTGTAGAATTACTCATTATTTTCTTTCTGGCTTTTGATACAATTGAAGTTCAGCCCGGCTCCAAAGGTTTTAGTGAAAAAAAATTGAAAATCCCTTTTTTTGAAAAGGACCGCAAAAGTACGAAATTGTAACTGTTTGATTCAAAAAAAAATAAAAATTGGAAAACTGTTCTGTCTGAGTATCTGAAAACCTGAATGGCCAAAAGAATTCAATCGCATTTTAGATCCCGGTCTGAGACAGTAAAAGGGCAGGGGAGAGGTAAGTAGTTTTCGTGAAATTCTTCAGTGCCAAAACACAATAAACACAGCCTACAAGCGCTTTTGGAATGATCTCATCTTTCTTTCAGGAGAAATTCCAATGCCAAAAGTTCCTGCTTCAGGTGCATTTACCGGCTTACATCCTTGTATTTTACAAGGATGCTTTTGAAGAGGCG
>JBIKMV010000167.1:0-6363 GCA_044359055.1 Catalimonadaceae bacterium | reverse complement strand
ACTTTTTTTTATCAGAAAAACCTTGGGCGACAGCGTGTCGATGCAGTCCACGACATAATCGTACTTTTCTGCCTTTAGCAATTCCAGGGTAAATTCTTCTCTTACATAGGCCGGCACCTGCTTCAAAACAATGTCAGGATTTACATCCCGAATCCTCTCCGCCATCACCTCCGATTTCAGCTGGTTTTCTGTACTGTACAAAGCCGGCACCTGCCGGTTTCGGTTGCTGGCTTCTACCGTGTCGGCATCTACTATGGTCATTTTGCCGACCCCGGCACGGGCAATCATTTCGGCACAAATGCCGCCTACTCCGCCGAGGCCCACCACCAACACATTGGAATTCATAAGGTTGTGAATTGGTTTTTCACCTACCAGAAGTCTGGTTCTGCCCATCCAGGCCGGAATTTCCTGTGTCATTTTCGCCGTGTTTTGCCCCCAAAAATCGGGTTCCAACCTGCAAATCCAAAAAAGGCCCCTGCAATTATTTTTACCTTAAAAAAATTTCTTTTTGCAAAACCGGCTCTTTACTGACTTACCTTTGCGGCCGTAGTTGGGGTGTCTGCCTGCGGGACAGACTGAGAACATACCCATAGAACCTGATCAGGGTAATGCCTGCGAAGGGAACTAGGTTTTCGTTTCATGCCTTGGGCCGCCCCGGCTCCTTACTTCAGTTGTTGCACGAAATGAAAAAATCAACAGTCCTCTTTCTTTTACTTCTCCTTGTTTACCAATCATTTGGACAAAAGCAAAAGCTATCCCTTCAGGTAAAAGACAGCCTTACCGGCGAACCACTGGAAATGGTTCAGGCAAGGATTCTTCTGGGAAAAAGTCATCAGGATTTTTTCAGTTTGGGAGACGGAAGGCTCAGCATTGAACTGCCCGAAACCGGGGACTTCACCCTCATTTTCTCCAGGCCCTTCTACTGCACCCAGACCTGGCCCGCAGCCAAAGCCAGGGAAGAAAATACCGAAATCCGGTTGAAGCCCAAGGCCGTGGTATCTCAGGAAATAATTGTGAAACCCCTTCAGGCCAATGATATTCAACCCATTACCCAATCTAGGCTTTCAGAAAATGCCATCCGCGAGCGGTATTTTGGTGCCGACATTCCCAGCCTGATCAACCATACCCCCGGTATAAATATGTACAGCGATGCCGGCAATGGCATCGGCTATTCCTATTTCAGGCTCCGCGGAATCGACCAGAGCCGGATCAATTTTACGGTGAACGGCATACCGGTTAATGACCCCGAAAATCAGGGTTTTTTCTTCAACAACTTTGCCGATCTGGCTTCCTCAGCTCAAAGCATTCAGATTCAGCGGGGTGTGGGCCTCAGCCCAAACGGCACAGCGGGTTTCGGGGGCTCTGTAAACCTGCTCACCCGATCCCTGTCCGAAAATCCGGAATTCGAAATGGCTTCCGGAATGGGCAGTTTTGGCTCAAGCCGCCTTATGGCCCGCTTCCAGACCGGCAAACTCGCCAACCGTTTCGCCTTCGGGGGAAGAGTAAGCCAAATTCAATCTGATGGCTACCGGATGCATTCCGGGATGGCGATCCGTTCCTATGATTTTTCGGCGGGGTATTTTGCAGATAAAACCATATTGAAAATCAATACTTTTGGTGGATTTTCTGCCTCGGAGCTGGCCTATGCCGGTATAGATCAGGCCAGCCTCGATACCAACCGCCGATTCAACCCCTTTCAAAGCGGAGAGAAAGATGCGTTTGAGCAACACTTTACCCAAATGCAATGGCTCCAAACCCTGAACAATCAATGGTCTTTTCAGATTTCGGCCTATTCGGTATTGGGCAAAGCGCCCCGATTTCAGTTTTTGTTTCCGGCCATTTGGCAAACCCCCTATTCCTTTTTCAACATGCCCGACCGGGATACCATCGCCACAGCCGGCGATATAATGAGCAGCTATCGCCTTGATCAGCAGCTTTTTGGAGGCTTCGGTTCGCTCAACTACAAATCAGAGCGCTTTGAGGGCAGCCTGGGTTTTCATGCCAACCATTTCACCGCCGATCATTTTATGGAAGTAAATTGGGGCCAGAATCTGCCGGACGGCATCAAACAAAATCACCCTGTGTATTTCAACACCGGTACCAAGCGAGAAGCCAGTGCTTATCTCCGTGGCAACTACCGGATTGGCTCCCGGCTGCATTGGTTTGCTGAGCTGCAATACAGGCAGGCAAACTTCTCCTACAGTGAAAGGAAGATGCAGATTCGCCCCTCTTTTGGCAGCATGGTCCCCATGAGCTGGAATTTTTTCAATCCCAGAACCGGCCTGCGATTTGAGGTCAACAGCTGCAACAGCCTCTATGCCATGGCCGGAATGACATCAAGGGAGCCCACCCGCTTTGATTATTTTCAGGACGACTTTGCCACCAGGGCAAACATTCGCCAAGCCGATCTGAAATATGAAAAGGTTACCGATGCCGAACTGGGCTGGCAGTGGAAGAATCTGAAAGGCGATTGGCTCAAAATCAACGGCTTTTACATGTGGTTTCAAAACCAGATAGTGGGTACAGGGCAACTCAACCTCTTTGGCTCACCCGTCAATACCAATGTAGAGGCCAGCTTCAGGACCGGGCTTGAACTGGAAGGGCATTGGCAACCGGTAAAAGGCCTGAGGCTTTACACATCTGCCGCCTGGATGCAAAGCCGGATTCAGACCTTTCGGACCCGGTATTTTTTATCTGATTTTTCAGGCGATACCACCCTTACATTCCGCAATGTCCAGGCCCTGCTGAGCCCGGAGTGGATTGTAAATCAGGGCCTTGTTTGGACCCCCAACTCATGGCTCAGCCTCGGATTGAACGGGCGCTACACCTCCATGCAATTTCTTGACAATACAGAAAACAAAGCGGTATCGCTGCCCGAATTTTGGTTCGCCGATTTTCGTGCCACCTTGGACTTAAGAAAATGGATTAATGCCGGTATCCCCAGCCTGAGCTTGGTGGTGAACAACATCAGCAATGAAAAATATGCCACTGCCGGCTCAACAGGGGCCTTTTCTCAGGTATTCGACCCTGCTTCGGGGCAGGCCTCATCCACACCCCTGTTTTTTCCGGCTGCCACCCGAAACTGGTTTCTCACCCTGGGCTGGCGTTTGTAGGAGAACCCCGGCACAGGGCACACGGTATTCGGTTTTTAGGCCTTCTCTCCTCTTTAAAATCGAACAAAGACAAGGTGGCATTCTGCCTGTTCACCACAGACCACAAAGTGGCTCCCCAGACGGGGCGGGCGGCGGCATTTTCAGTAAGCCTGAAGAGCCGCATGGAAAAGCGGGCTGCCTTTATGAAAGCGCAGAAGGACCGAAAAAAAGCCAATTCTGCTTCAGGGGTGCATTTGTTATGACAGGAAGATTAAGAAGCATGCGGTTTTATTTTCAATAGCCTATATGCTTATTTGCCTGTTAGAATGAAAGTTTATATAGCCCTGTTTTTTGTCATTTGGCAGACTATTTCCTTGAATGGTCAGACCCCGGAGCCTCCAAAATCCTGGACGCCCGACCCCCTGGAAGATTCGGTAAAAAAATACGACAAATCAACACAACTGACTACAGCCCATGGCTTTGCGGACCAATGGCTTGAAAAAACAAAGCAAAACCCAGGCAAGGACAGCCTGGATTTTGCGGCGGCGATGAATGTAAAAGGAGAAATAATCCAAAGGGAAAAAAAACCAAAACAAGCAAAGCCATACCTTCAAAAGGCCCTTGAAATCCGCATCAAAGTTTTGGGGCCCGACAATCCGGATGTAGCCAATTCTCAATATAATCTTGGTTATATGTTTTCTGATTTAGGTGAATTTGCAAAAGCAGAAACCCACTTTTTGCTTTCCCTTGAAATCAATAAAAAAACCATAGGCCCGGGACATCCCAAAAACATCAAAGTTCTGAACAGCCTTGGTTTTTTGTACGACAGAACCGATGATTTTGCCAAATCTGAAAACTATTACCGTCAAGCCCTTGAGCTCAGAAAAAAAAGTCTGGGTCCCGAGCATCCGGATGTGGCAGCTTCACTCAACAGCCTGGGCCTTTTGTATTTATCCAATTCTGAAAACCCGGTAAAAGCGGAACCCCATCTCCTTCAGGCGCTGGAAATCCGAAAAAAAACACTTGGCCCAGAGCACACCGATGTAGCCAAATCGTTGACCAACCTGGGTATGTTGTATTCCGGCCTTGGAGAATATGCAAAAGCCAAACCTTACCACCTCCAAGCCCTCGAAATCAGACAAAACAAACTTGGCTCCCGGCATCCTGAAGTTGCCAAGTCGCTCTGGCATCTCGGTATTTTGTACCGTGGCCTTGGCGACAGCAAAAAAGCCGAATCCTATTACCGGCAGGCCCTGGAAATACGAAAAAAAACCCTGGAGCCAGATCATACAGATATCGGATATTCGCTGAGAAACCTCGGGAATTTATATGGTGATTTCGGCCTTTTGGCAAAAGCAGAGTCTTATTTTCTTCAGACATTGGATATCTGGGAAAAAGCCCGTTTTAATGTGGCGCCTATACAAATGAACCTTGGCGATGTGTATTTCAGGAAGGGCAACTTTTCAAAGGCCGAATCGCTGTATCAAAGCGCATTTGAAAAACTCAATTTTAAATCCAATTCCAAATATCAGGGGCTTTTTGATGTTTACTTCAACAACATGGGCAGTTTAAACCGGAATCAGGGAAAAACCGGCGAAGCCGCATATTTCATAAGAAAAGCCGCAGCCTCAGAAGAAAAATTCCTGCGGCAGTTTTTACCGGCTTTGTCCGAGCAAGGCAGAGAGGCTTTTTTCAAAGGAGGCAGCTACACCCGCGAAAAACACAAATCCTTCTTTGCAGAAGAAGGAATAAAAACGCCGGCACTCTGGGCCGATTTATACAACCACCAACTGTTTTACAAGGGGCTTCTGCTCAACACCAGCGCCCGCTGGAAACAGCGCATCAAAACAAGCGGAGATATTAAACTCATTCGCCGCTACGATGAGTGGGAAATTCTGCAGCGAAAAATCTCAAGGATGTTGGTGGCATCCGAAAGCAGTGAACAATCGGGTCTTGACACATTGCTGGAGAAAGCTGAACTTCTGGAGAAAGAGCTTTCGCAGCGATCAGAGAATTTCGCCAAAAAAGAGGACCGCAAGCAGCGCACCTGGCAGGAGGTACAGCAAACACTAAAGCCGGGTGAAGCCGCCATTGAGATGGTGCGTTTCCTCAAATACGGGATTGCCAAAGTGGTCACCGATACCTCCGATCCGAAAAAGCCCACCTACCGGATTAAAGGC
Organism: Catalimonadaceae bacterium; assembly: GCA_044359055.1. GTDB lineage: Bacteria > Bacteroidota > Bacteroidia > Cytophagales > Flexibacteraceae > CAMDMI01. The sequence continues at coordinate 1,091 of JBIKMV010000167.1, read as the reverse complement.
CTCACCGATACCGTACAGTATGCCGCACTGATCCTCACCAAAACTTCTTTCCATCCGGAGCTGGTGATTTTACCCAATGGCAACAACATGGAAGAAAAGTGGTACAACTACTACCGCAACTCCATCCGGATGAAACAAAAGGATGCCGCATCGTACCGGAACTTCTGGCAACCGATAGGCAGCAAACTGAAAGGGATAAAAAAAGTATGGTTCTCGGCCGACGGGGTGTACCACAAGCTCAATTTGGGTACGCTTCAAAATCCGGCCACGGGCAAGCATGTGATGGAAGAACTGGAGATAGCCCTGTTGGGTTCCACGAAAGATTTGCTGACCGGCAAGTCGGAAGAGAGTGAAAACCGACTGGCCTGCCTGGTAGGAAATCCAGATTTCCAGCCCGGAACACAGACATCTGCAGGCGCAAAGTCCCGCTCCGGTCCTGAGATTAGCTACTACTTTACCCCCGATCCGGCATTGGAAATATCCTCTTTACCGGGTACTCAGGTAGAGCTAGACAGTGTAGCCGGCCTGCTGGAGCAGAAAGGCTGGGAGGTGCAGCAATACACCGGAAGTTCGGCAGCAGAAGAGAAGATAAAAGACAGCTACAAGCCCCGTGTGATGTTGCTGTCTACCCACGGCTTTTTCCGTGCCGATACCACGCCAGGCAGCAACCCGCTTCTGCGCTCGGGTCTGCTGCTGAGCGGTGCCGCCAAAACCCTGAGAGAAGGCCGCAGCGGCGATGGTGAAGACGGCATCCTCACGGCCTATGAGGCCATGAATCTGAACCTGGACAATACGGAGTTGGTGGTGCTCTCGGCCTGTGAAACCGGCCTTGGGGATATCCGGAACGGCGAAGGCGTCTATGGCTTACAACGGGCCTTTCAGGTGGCCGGAGCCCGCAACCTCATCATGAGTTTGTGGAAAGTAAACGACGAGGTAACCCGTGAACTGATGGTGGCTTTTTTCCGAAACTGGACAAACGGAATGAAAAAGCGGGCGGCCTTTCTCAAAGCCCAGAAGGAGATACAGAAGAAATACCCGGATCCGTATTACTGGGGTGCATTTGTGATGGTAGGGGAATAGGAAAATGGTTT
>JBIKMV010000166.1:0-6462 GCA_044359055.1 Catalimonadaceae bacterium | reverse complement strand
GGTAGCAGAAAAGTACCTCAACAAAGGCAGCCGTATAGCCCTGGAGGGAAGCATCCGCACCCGGAAGTACAACGATGCCGATGGCAAAGAAAAATACATCACCGAAATCCAGGTGAGTGAATTTCAAATGCTTGATGGAAAGAGCCAGAGTTGAGAAATTGCAATAAAATACTGAATTTCAGTTAATTATTAATGCAATGCAAAAGCCGGACCTGTAATGGGTCAGGCTTTTTTTATGGCCTTATCCGGGCTGTAAGGAGGGTGATATCATCAGAAAATCCAATGTCTCCCGAAAAGGTACTGAGACGATTGAGCAGACGCTGGTGAAGAACTGCCATCTGATGTTCATGCCGGTTTTCCAGCATATAATTTTCAACGCCCTCCGATCCGAATTCTTCGCCCTGATGGTTTTCGATTTCAGAAAGACCATCGGTATATCCCACGAACAAGACCTCCTCCCGAATCCGGGACTGACCAACCCGGAGATGGGGAAGCTCCGGAAAAATGCCCAGAATGGGCGAGCCCTCGCTCAGATTTACCAGTGTGCCATCGGGATAGATGAGGCAGGGAGGAGTGTGGCCTGAGTTGACATATTCAATCAATCCTGTTTCCAGATCAAAACCGGCTACAAAGGCTGTGATGAATCGCTCCAGATTGCTGTTCTGACAAACCAGAGAATTGATCAGCCTGATGGCCTCGGAGATGGGCTTTTTTTCCATCATCAGCGTCCGGAGGCAAGCCTGAAAATTGGACATCAGCAGGGCTGCAGACATTCCTTTTCCGGCCACATCGGCCAGACAAATGATAAACTGTGTATCTGAAAGAGGAATAAAATCATAGTAATCGCCGCTCACATCCATATGGGGAAGGTAGGTGGTGTACACCTTAAGGCGTTCCCCGTCGGGAAGGACTTTGGGAAAGAGCATTTTTTGTACCTGCCTGGCTATTTCGATTTCCTTTCGCATTGCTTCCTGCCGGATGCGGTAGGCCAGCAGCTTTTGATTTTCCATAGCCATAACGGTGAGGCTCACCAGGGTTTGCATCAGAGAAATGACTTCGTTGTCGTGGGGATAAGGAAAATTCTGAACCTCAGAACAGAGTACAAAACCCCTCAGCTGCCGGTCGAAAAAGAAAGGGATATAATGCTTCAGATGCGGATTGGCCAGTGCCAGTTCTGGCGCAAAATCGGCAAAATCGGATACATTTAGGGGAGTATCGGCCAGATTGAATGCAAGGGAATTCTGCAATACCTTCCCGTAGGAAAAAGAATTTTTCCAATCATCCTCCCGGATAAAAAGCGAAAAGTGCCCGATGCCCAGCTTTTCGAGCAGGTAATTTTCGAGAAGGAGATAAAATCCGGTTTCGGGCCGGTTTTGGTTTATGGCAACCGTAATATCCAGTACCGCCTGAAATTCAATTTCTTTCAGCTGAAAATATTTCTGAAAGCCAATTGAAGATTCGGAGAGTTCCAAGATTGCTGGTTTTTTGAAGTCTTGTGGGTCTGTTAACCGTTTTCTACCACCACACCCATCTGACTGAACTTTTCTATTCTTTGAGCAATCCGGTCATCCGGGTCCATTTTGGAGAGTTCTTCCAGCGTTTCGAGGATGGTTTTTTTGAGTTTTTTGGCCGTACTGACAGGGTCGGTATGCGCTCCTCCAAGAGGTTCTTTTATAATTTCGTCCACCAGACCAAATTTGTGCATGTCTTTGGCGGTTAGTTTCAGGGCCTCTGCTGCCTGTTCTTTATAATCCCAGCTTCGCCATAGAATAGAGGAACAGGACTCGGGAGAAATTACAGAATACCAGGTGTTTTCCAGCATGAAAACCCTGTCGCCAATGGCTATGCCCAAAGCTCCGCCAGATGCCCCCTCTCCTATTACAATGCAGATAACGGGTACGCGGAGCATAAACATTTCCTTCAGATTACGGGCAATGGCTTCACCCTGTCCCCTTTCTTCAGCCTCAACACCGGGAAATGCTCCGGGCGTATCGATCAGAGTAACAATGGGTTTGTTGAATTTTTCCGCCAGTTTCATCAGACGAAGGGCTTTGCGGTATCCTTCAGGGTTGGCCATTCCAAAATTTCTAAACTGCCGCTGCTTGGTATTCCGGCCCTTTTGCTGTCCGATAAACATAATGGAATGCCCTCCGATTTCTCCGAATCCGCCCAGCATGGCTTTGTCGTCTCCGAAATTCCGGTCCCCGTGCAGCTCTATAAATTTATCGCAGATGGTTTCGATATAATCCAGTGTGTAGGGACGGTCGGGATGCCGGGAAAGCTGAACCCGCTGCCAGCGTGTCAGATTCTGGTAGGTTGTTTTTTTCAGTCGGGCAATTTTTTCTTCCAGCAGGCGCACGGCTTCCGAAACATCTACATTATTCTCAACCGCAAACTGCTTCATATCGGCAAGTTTCTGGTCCAGTTCGATGATCGGTTTTTCAAAATCCAGCATGTTGGTAAAAGTTTGACAATGGAAGGCAAAAATAGACCAATCCGGAAATAGATTGCCCTTGTTTTTGGGCGTGTGGACTGAAGGCTTTGTTTATCAATGGCTTGCGCCTGAAAACTTTTCTTTGCCTTGCCCGAACAATCTTACAGGAAGGGCCCGGGGATTTCTGAGATAATACATTACCCAGCCACGGTGCTTTCCGAGTTTCCGCTGAAAAGAGAGATTCAGTTTCTGGAAAAATCCAAGTCGGTTTTCGTATTTCTCAAATACCCTTTGCAGGTTTTCCACATTGCGACCAGCCGAAATTTCCTGCATGGTTTTGCTGTCGCTCACCATTACATAATTTCCAAAATCCTCGTCCTCGTACCGGATTCGGGCCACTTTTATCATCCTGAACAAAAAATCAATGTCCATGGTGAGGTGGTCGCTTTCGTCATAATTGCCAATAAGGCGGTGGATGGATTTGTGGTAAAAATAGGCCGAAGGATTGTAGGGAAAACTGTATTCCAGCATAAAGGAAACCGGGTCGAACGGCTGTGGCTTGTTGATCATGTACAGAGAGCCGTCTTCCATCAGCACGCGGCAGTTGCCCACAAGAAAAAGCGGTTCCGCAGCCCCTTCAAATATCTCCTTCACCCTTCTGAATGTACCGGGCTCATACCGGTCGTCAGCATTTAGGAAAGAAATCACCGGATTGGACGCCAAGGCAATGCCCTTGTTCATGGCCTCGCTCTGACCGCTGTCTTTTTCAGAAATCCATTTGACATGCGGATGCTGCTCTGCAAACCTTGCAATGATTTCAACCGAGCCGTCCTGCGAGCCGGCATCAATTACCCAGTGCTCGATACCTTCCTCCCGTTGGTCTGCCACGCTTTTCAGGCAGCCCTCAATAAAGCGGGCCGAATTGAACACAGGAGAAATGATGCTGATCATGATGCAAAACAAGGAAAAGGAAATGAAATACCGGTACGGAAAAAACTACTTGGCGCCATTCAATCGGCCTGAGTGAATAAATTCTGAGGCAATCGAAGGCGGCTTGCTATTATTGCACTGAAAAACCGGAAAAAAGCGCATGAATCAAACATTAAAAAAAGGCGTTTTCAATGCTGCCGTTCTCATTTCGGCCATCGGCTATTTTGTTGACATTTACGACCTGATCATTTTCAATGTGGTAAAAAAGCAAAGCCTGGAAGCCCTCGGTTTCACGGGAGAGGCTTTCAAGACCCAGGAAATTCTGCTTTTCAACTGGCAGATGGGCGGAATGCTGCTGGGGGGAATCCTTTGGGGAATTCTGGGCGACAGGAAAGGCAGGGCTTCAGTTTTATTCGGCTCCATCTTAATGTATTCTCTGGCCAATCTGGCCAATGCTTTTGTGGTAAATATTGAAGGCTATGCCATTTGCAGATTTTTGGCGGGCATAGGGCTGGCGGGAGAATTGGGGGCCGGCATTACCCTGGTGGTGGAATCCATGGACCGCGAAACGAGGGGCTACGGCACCATGATTATTGTTACGCTGGGGGCTCTCGGAGCTGTGGTTGCCAGTCTGGTGGGAAAAGTAAACTGGCAGATGGCCTACATCACCGGTGGGGTGATGGGATTGGCAATTCTGCTGCTGAGGGTCAGCGGACTGGAGTCGGGTATGTTTAAAAACATGAAAGGAAAGGCCCTGAAACAAGGCAATCTTTTGTTCCTCCTGCAGACGGGCGACAGATTGCGGCGGTATATTTCCTGTATCCTCATCGGTTTGCCGGTCTGGTTTACCATCGGCATTCTCATCAACCTGAGTGAGCGTTTTTCTTACCACATCGGCATTGTTTCGGGCAAGGTAAGCGTGGCCGACTGTGTCATGTTTGCCTATCTCGGCCTGAGCGTTGGCGATTTGCTCTCCGGTGTTCTGAGTCAGGTTTTTAAAAACCGTAAAAAGGTGATTTTCGGCTATTTGCTGGCCAATCTGGTTTTGGTTTTTCTATACCTGTTTGCCAGAAACATCAGTGCCGGTACTTTTTATTTTCTTTGTTTTCTGCTGGGAGCCGCCACCGGTTACTGGGCCCTATTTGTGACCATTGCAGCGGAGCAGTTTGGCACCAATATGCGCTCAGTGGTAACCAATACCGTACCCAACTTTGTGCGGGGAGCCGTAGTCCCAATCACCCTGTCGTTTAAATTTCTGGAAGCCAACCTCATTGATACCGTTCTTGCAGCCGTAATTGTGGGTTCTGTGTGTATGATTCTGGCTTTATGGGGAAATTTTCAGGTACATGAAACTTTTGGAAAAGATCTGGACTTTGTAGAAAAATGATCATCAGCTTGATTGCCGCTGCCAGCAGCAACAGGGTTATCGGACTGAACAACGAGCTACCCTGGCGCCTGCCCGCTGACCTGAAATATTTTAAAGCCAAAACCACCGGTCATCACATCCTGATGGGTCGAAAAACATGGGAATCGCTGGGAAAAGCATTGCCTGAGCGGGTTTCTCTGGTGGTATCGAGGCAAAACCTGAATTTGCCTGAGGGGGTTTTCGGTTTTCACTCTGTGGAGGATGCCGTCAGGTTTGCGGAGGAACAAAATGAAAGCGAATTGTTTGTGGTGGGCGGAGGTGAAATCTATACTCAGTGTCTTCAGATGGCCCACCGGATTTACCTCACCCATGTATACGGACAAATAAAAAACGGAACCGCATTTTTTCCACCCGTTTTGCATGAAGAATGGCAAATCACCGAATCCTCATTTAGACCAACAGATGAGAAAAATGCTTTTGCTATGGATTTTCTTGTACTGGAAGGGCGAAAACCCAGATAAGGACCAACATTCCTGCAAAAGACTAAAATAAAACCGAAGGTGGATAGCCTACTTCCATCAGATACAGTCCACAGGCGGCCGCATTTTCGCCGGCTTTTTTTCTGTCTTTACTTTTCAATACAGATTCAAATGCGGAAAGGCTTATTTTGCCCTTGCCCACATCCAGCATAGTTCCCACCAATCCCCGCACCATGCCTCTTAGAAACCGGTTGGCCCTGATTTCAAACAGCAGGAGATGATTTTCTTCTTTCCACTGTGCCATTTCTACGATACAATCAAAATGCTTAACCTCGGTTTTTACTTTACAGAAAGCCTGAAAATTGCGGTTTTCTTTTATCAGGTCAGCGCATGCCTGCAAAAGTTCAATATCCAGAGAACCATAGTGATACAGGGCCCGGCCTTCATAGAAAGGATCTCGCCGGGTTGAAATCACATATCGGTACTGCCGGAATTCAGCATCGAACCGAGCACTGACTCCGGGCTGCACCCGAAACAGCCTGTTTACTGCAATATCGGAAGGGAGCGCAGCATTCCATTTGAAAACCAGATTTTCAAGCGAATCCCCGGGTTCAAAGTCTAAACTGGCAATCTGAGCCACTGCATGTACACCAGCATCGGTTCGGCTGCTGCCAGTAATCTCAATTTCAGGATTTCTTAGCACCATTCTGGCTGTATTTTGCAAAATTTCCTGAACGGAAATGGCATTCTCCTGAATTTGCCAACCGCTGTAATTGGCACCATTGTAAGAAATCTCTATAAAGTAGCGGTTCACGATTTCCTGGATCTCTCTTATTTTGTGCAAAGGTATGCTGCAATTCAGAATCCTGACCGAGAGGAAAAGTGGTACCTGGGTTTTTATTTCTTTAGCCTCCGGAAAATGCAGAATTGCTGCTCCTTTTAGCCGATACTTTTTCTTACACAAACACCTCTGACAAGCCTTCATTTCCATTTCCACCGCATCTTTTAAAACCAGCTTCAATTTCAAATTCTGATCGAAAAACAGACTTTACAAATGGATATCAGCAAAAAAAAGGAAATCGACAGATTCCTGCTCCGAAAGGCAGCAGAGGCAATTCAATCAAAGCAGCAAAAATTTCTGACCTTGCCCCCAACCCGAAAAGCCAGCGGATTTCGGAATCAGAAATATGGACCAGAAGCAGATTTGGAAAATAATTTCATCGCATTGGCCAGAAAATCATCCGAAACTAAGA
>JBIKMV010000165.1:0-6463 GCA_044359055.1 Catalimonadaceae bacterium | reverse complement strand
GGAAATTACAGGGTACGACTCAAGGCACAAAATGCCTTGGGCGCCGATACCTTGCTGAAGGAGTGCTACATCACCGTAGGTCCGTCTACCAACATCCGTACAGATTTTGTCTCTTCTGATGATTTTTACTTTTACCCCAACCCGGCCGGAGAATCCTTTTTTATGGGTGGAAAAAGCAGTCTTGCCGGTCAAAAAATTGTCTTGTTCAGTGCGCAGGGAAAAGTGGTTTTTGAAGGCGTTGCACAGCAGTTCCCCTACCGGATTTCTCTTTCGGGCTTGCCCTCAGGCATATATCAGGTTTTTTATGGAAATGAACCGATTCCTGCCGGGAAAATCATTAAATTGAATTAGAAAATTGTTGCTGTTTCAGCCCTTCTTTCCCCTTAAAGGGCAAAAAAACAGACCACTTTTTTATTTCAAAAATAGCAAATTTGGACAACTGCCGTTGCCGGCTGCAAAAGTAATTTTGTGGTAGCGCATACCTACACGCCCCCAATGAAAAACTACCAGACATTTTTTCTTTTTCTGATCCTGAATTTTTGTTTCCAACCGGGTTATTCTCAGACCTATCTGTCTGAAGGCTTCAACGGCTTTTCTATCCCGGCCGGCTGGCAAGTTCAAAATCTGGGTTCAGGCCCGTGCTTTTGGACCATCGGCACACCCGATAACCACACCATGCTGGGCAGCAATTTTCTGTATGTCAACAGCAGCAATGGATTTGGAACGGTGGCCAATGAGATCGTTACCAGTCCTGTTATCAATGCGCCTGGCCCGGGAGTGGTTAAGTTGCGGTTCCGGCATCATTACCGTGACCACCCTTCTACCAATTCAGATTCTGCTATTGCAGAAGTCTTCAACGGAACCAACTGGGTAATAGTGAAGTCCTACACAACTACCATTGGACTGGAAGATAATCCCGCTATGGCAGAGCTGGATGTTAGCCCTTTCCTGAATCCCAATCTCCGGATTCGTTTCAGATATGTGGGTTTATTGGGTTATTACTGGGCCATCGACGATGTAAAAGTGTACGCTGCTCCGCCCGCCGACCTGGGCGTTTCGGCTCTGAGAAATGTTGAAAATACTTGTGCGGTAGGGATTCCGTTTTTTCTTCCTGTAACCATAAGAAACTTTGGAACACAAGCCCAATCCAACTTTCCCGTTTCTTTCAGGGCTGCAAATCTCCCTTCATTTACAGAGATATTTTCAGGCACTTTGGCACCCGGCGACTCAGCAAACCATCTTTTCTCTGTGCCATTCAATTCCGGACTCCGGGGCAAAATCAAGTTCAAATCCTGGACTTCACTTTCAGGGGATGGAGAGACAGGAAACGATACCGCTTCAGCCACCAATTTTATCCTTTTACCGGGCTTTGATCGGCTCGATTTCAACGGCTATGACGGAGGAAATCTGGAACAAATCAGTCCGGGTTGGGAGGAAGCCGTAGGGGAGTTTAATCCTCAACCCCCTTTTTCCAACTGGACCCGTTCAAACGATGTTCAGATTCAGGCGCTTGGCTCCAAAACAGCCCGAATAAATCTGTATACCACTTTTGCCCGGTCCTGGATGGTGAGTCCACCTTTTCAGGTAAAAAACGGAGACTTTTTGCGGTTTAAAGTGGCCGTGACCGACTATCTCACGGGCGCAATTGATTCCATGGGAAGTGATGATGCTCTGGTGGTCCGGGTCTCTACCAATTGCGGGCAGAGCTGGACGGATGTTCAGGCTTACACAGCGGCATCCGGAATTGTCAACCAACTGGAAAACAAGTCAATATCTCTTTCGCAATTTTCCGGCCAAACCGTGAAAGTTGCCTTTTTTGGAACCGATGGTTTCATCGATGACCCCAATGATTATGACTTTCATCTGGACGATGTCCGTGTAAGTCAGGTTTTTCCCACGGATTTTAATATGGCAGAATTGATCCTTCCCCCGGGTAAATGCGGTTTGCCGGCTGCTTTTCCGGTAAATATCAGGGTGATAAACAATGGATCATTGCTTCAAACCAGTCTGCCGGCATCCTACCAGGTTCTGGGCATGCCCCCTGTATCCCAAATATTTCCCATTTCTCTGGCACCCGGTGCCGATACCATACTGCAGTTTTCAACATTGGCTTCCATCCCCAATCCGGGCGATTATCGTATTTCAGCCTGGACTTCCTTGGTAGAAGAGGGAAACCGGTTTGATGATTCGGTGAAATTAAAGCCGTTTTTTCGTGCGAGATCAGGATTTGAAATTCAGCAATTCACCGATTTTCTCGGAAACAACCTCGGAGACCGCTGGGAAGAAGCCCTTGGTTTGAACGCCACGGGCCAAACATCTTCGTGGACAAGTGCTGATCCTTCTCAGATATCTGCCTTCGGCACAGAGACCGGCAGAATATCTCTTTATTCCAATTTTGTAAAATCCTGGCTGATAAGTCCTCCTTTCAAGCCGGGTATCGATGTAGACCTTAGATTTAAGCTCGCCCTGACAGAAGGAATGGGACCCGGTAGCGGTACACTCGGCAGTGACGATTCTTTGATTGTGAGGATAACAACCAATTGCGGCCAAACCTGGCAAAAACTCAGGCATTACACATCCACATCCTCTCTTTCCAATCAGCTTGTTGACCAGAATATTTCACTTGCTTCTTTCGTCGGACAAACCGTTAGGATAGGTTTTTATGGCACAGATGGTGCTATAGACAATATCAACGACATCGACCTACATCTTGATGACATCAGGCTGGCAACCAACTCACCCAATGACCTCGAATTGACCGCCATCTCTTTTCCAACGGGCGATTGCGGAGTTGAACAGCAGTTCCCTGTAAAAGTCAAGGTTGTAAACGCCGGAACCCTTGCCCAGAATAGTCTTCCTCTGTTTTATCAGGTTCAGGGTCAGCAGGTTGTATCGCAGGTTTTCCCCGTAACGCTCCTGCCGGGGGGCGATACCATTTTGCAGTTTTCGGCACTGACCAATATTACCACTCCCGGAAATTATCAATTATCTGCCTGGGTGGCTCTGCCGGGAGATCAGAATCAGGTGGGCGACTCCATCAAGGCCATTCCATTTTATCGGGCAGGACAAGGCTTTGTCTTACAAAATTTTACCGGTTTCGATGGTTTTAATCTTTCTTTAGGCTGGGAAGAGAAAAATGGCTTTTCAGGAAATCTTCAGAACGGATCTTTATGGACCATTTCCAATACCGAACAGTCGAACTGGCTTGGTTCAGAAACAGCCCGGGTAAATATTGTTGGAGCCGGCAGAAGAGAGTGGCTCTTGTCACCCGCCTTCAGGCCCGAAACGGGTAAGGCCCTTCGGTTTAAACTGGCCCTTACAAACTGGGCTTCTACTCAGGCAGATGAGATGGGTTTGGATGATTCACTGATAGTGAAAATTTCTTCTGATTGTGGCCAAAGCTGGCAGAATCTTAAATCTTTTACCAAGGCAAATCAATTAGAAAATCAATTTTCTACACAAAATATTTCCCTTGCCACATATACCGGTCAGACCTTGCGGATTGCCTTCTATGCCACAGCCGGAACCCAATGGGACACACAGGACTATGATTTACATGTGGATCAGATAGAGTTGATTGATGTAAGTCCAAACGATCTTGGCATCACCGCTTTTTTGCTTCCACCCCTCAATTGCGGCGTACCTGACAGCTTACCTGTGAAAGTAAAAATAGGAAATCTGGGTTCAGCACCTCAGTCTGGATTTACAGTTTCTTATTCACTCAATGGGGGTACTCCTCAAACGGAGCCATTTCCGGGAAGTATTCAGGCCCTTCAGCAACAGGAATTTCAGTTTTCGGCGCCGGCTCCTTTGGCTGCATCGGGTCCAAATATAATACGGGCCTGGACAAGCCTGGCATCCGATCAGAATGTGAGCAACGACAGCCTGAGTTCGCCCATTATTATGCAATCCCCCGATCAGCTCATTCCTCTTGATTTTACCAATTATGATGGTGGAAATCTCTCCCAGATTTTTCCAGGATGGATGGAAAAAGCCGGAGCAAATCCTTCCGGCAATACCTCGGCATGGACCGTTTCGAATTCCAATCAGACCAATATTCTGGGCAGCACAACCGCCCGGGTGGCCCTTTCTGCCAACACCAGAAGAGAATGGATTATTAGTCCGGTTTTCAGACCCCTTGGCGACCATGAAGTAAAGTTTAGCCTTGCCGTAACCGACCGAAATTTCTCAGTTCCCGATCAAATGGGGTCTGATGATTCCCTAAAATTGATGATAAGTACCAATTGTGGCGAAAGTTGGGTTCTTCTGCGGGCGTTTACTGCACAAAACGGCCTGCCTGCCACCCTTACCCCATTTACTGTTAATATTGGTTCCTATGCAATGCAAAACTGCCGTATTGCTTTTCAGGCAACCGATGGATTTTTAGACAATCCTGAGGATTACGATATCCACATCGACAATGTTGTTACCAGCCCCATTTCGGCTGTAGATAATGCAAATCAGGACAGGCAGTATGGCATACAGGTAGCTCCCAACCCCTGCTTTGATGGTAAGATAAAACTGTATCTCGCCGGAGAAAAAAGCAGCCCAAGGTTTTTTTCTGTTTCAGGCAAAGAATTTTTCCCCCGGAAAATAGATGAGGAAGGTAACTATGATGTAGCGGAATTGCCCTCCGGATTTTATCTGATTCGCTTGCCTGAGGCCGTTGCTCCTTTGATTATTCAGAGGTAAGTTTATCTTTTCCGGAAAGTATGTGGCCAAAATGCGGAGTTCTAGCCACCAGGCTGCCGGCTTTGGAATAAAATAGGATAAAACTGTTTTCACTTCTGGTTTTATCATCTGTAGGTGATGGCTGATTCAATACCATGGGATTGAGCTACGCAGTGGAGTTTCAGAACTGATTTTTTACAAATCCCGGCCTCTTAAAAATAGCAATTTCAGACAACTTTTCTTGCTGAAGCCAAAGTAAGTTTACTAAATGTTTTCAATGGTTTTTTAAAAACCGACAACCAGGAAGTTAACAATTAAAGAATAAGAATTTATGGATGACTGTACTATGTCCTCAGGTCCTGTAAAACCCTGTGAAGGAAAGAAGAATCAGGCTGCACTACTTTTTTTTCCGCTGCGCAGCGCCGGAAGAGCCGTTTGGATTTTCAATCTGCTGTTGTTTTTTGTTCTAACTCATGAATCTGCAAAAGCACAAACACTTTACGATTGGCTGAGCGGAGCACCCGATGGCAACTTCCGGCAGGGATCGGGTGGTGCACGATGGAACCCCGGAGGTTTGTGGGATGAACCGCCCTCGACCTCTGCAACCCGGTTGAGGTTTAACAACAATACCTTCACCACCATGACCAACAATGTGCCGGGTACTTATACGCTGGGTCAGCTTTTTTTTGGTTCATTCGCCACAACCGGCCGCACCATAGGAGGAAATGCGGTTCAGTTTTTTGAATTTAGCAGTACCTGGCCAAGGATTGAAAATCAATCAACCACACTTCACACGATAAACTTTCCATTTTCAGCCAGTACAAACAATGGTTTTAATATGGAGTTGGTGGCCAGTTCCGGTCCATTGGCTTTCGGTGGAACCCTGAACAACAATGGAAGAACCGTTCAGATTTATGGAAATAATACGGCAACCGATGCAAACAACCGGTATGTCAGATTGGGAGGTATCGTATCCGGAACCGGTATATTAAATGTATCTCAGTTCGGTGCCGTTCGATTGAGTGCAGCCCATACTTATACAGGCCAAACGCAGATTGACAATGGCGAACTCTGGATAGAAACCGGGGGTAGCATTGCAGCAGGCAGTGGGATTTTTGTAGGAAATGGCGGCCAATTGGGAAATGTGGCCAAATTATGGCTCAGCAATGCGACGGGTGGAACTACTTTTTCCAACGGCCTCACCATCAACGATGGCAACCTCACCACCCGTGAAATCGGGGGGTTAAATACTTCCGGAACGCATACTTTTTCGGGTGGCATCACCAACAACAGCACGACCGGAGGTCTGCGGCTTACTGCCTTGAACGCCGGTGGAACGGTTACTTTCTCAGGTGCACTTGGGGGTGCGGGTTCCTACATCGCTCCGGGAGCCGGAACCGTAACACTGAGCAACACCGGTAATAATTATACTGGAACAACCACGGTTTCGGGCGGAGCTTTACGCCTGGGAGCAGCCAATGTAATTCCCAATGCAAGCAACCTCATCCTTTCCGGCGGAACTTTGAGCACTGGTGCTACAACCGGGTTTTCCGAAGCAATGGGAACCCTGCAGCTTACAGCTAACTCTACCGTCAACTTCGGAACCGGTTTTCACAACCTTGAATTTGCCAACAGCAGCGCGGTGAGCTGGACACCCACCGCCAACCTCATCATCACCGGTTGGTTAGGTCCGTATGATGGCGTCAGCGGGTCAACTACGGGCGGCAGATTTCTGGTGAACTTTCCAACCGGAGGAGGCCTCACTTCTTCGCAGCTGGCAAGAATTTATTTC
>JBIKMV010000164.1:0-6474 GCA_044359055.1 Catalimonadaceae bacterium | reverse complement strand
GTTGTTTAACAAGCGGGTGGTTACCCTTGATCTGGCATCTCTTGTGGCTGGTACCAAGTACCGAGGGCAGTTCGAAGAACGCATGAAAGCTGTGATGACCGAGTTGGAAAAATCTCCGGAGGTCATTTTGTTTATTGATGAAATCCATACCATTGTAGGTGCCGGTGGCGCATCAGGATCTCTGGATGCCAGCAATATGTTCAAGCCGGCTCTGGCAAGAGGTGATATTCAATGCATTGGAGCCACCACGCTGGATGAGTACAGGCAATACATTGAAAAAGATGGAGCCCTCGCACGCCGTTTTCAAATGGTGGTGGTAGATGCCACATCCATTGAGGAAACCATTCAGATTTTGGATAACATTAAAGAAAAATACGAAAGCCATCACCATGTGAATTACACCGAAGAGGCTGTAGCTGCCTGCGTGAAATTGTCAGAAAGATACATTTCAGACAGGTTTCTGCCAGATAAGGCGATAGATGTTCTGGATGAAGCCGGGGCAAGGGTTCACATCAACAATATAAATGTTCCGCAGGACATTATTTTGTTGGAAGAAGCCATTGAAAACATCAAAAAGGATAAAAATAAAGTTGTAAAAAGTCAGAAATACGAAGAGGCTGCCCTGCTTCGTGACAAGGAGAAAAAACTTTTGGATCAGCTCGAACAGGCCAAAGTTCGCTGGGAGGAGGAAACCAAAACAAAGCGGTACACGGTAGACGAAAACAGCATAGCTGAAGTTATCGGGCAGATGACAGGCATCCCCGTAAACCGGATTGTAAAATCTGAAGGGCAGAAACTCCTGACCATGGCAAAAGACCTGCAGGACAAGGTAATTGGTCAAAATGAGGCAATTGTGAAGCTGACCAAAGCCATTCAGAGAACCCGGGTGGGGCTTAAAGATCCCAAAAAACCCATCGGTTCGTTTGTGTTTTTAGGACCGACCGGTGTAGGGAAAACCGAACTCGCCAAAGTACTGGCTACCTATCTTTTCGACAAAGAGGATGCTCTGGTAAGGATAGACATGAGCGAGTATATGGAGAAATTCTCTGTATCCCGGCTTGTTGGAGCGCCTCCAGGCTATGTCGGATATGAAGAAGGGGGGCAGCTGACGGAAAAAATCAGGAGAAAGCCCTATTCCGTAGTGCTGCTGGATGAAATTGAAAAAGCCCATCCGGATGTATTCAACATTCTCCTTCAGGTGCTGGATGACGGCATCCTGACCGATGGACTTGGCCGGAGGGTGGACTTCAGAAACACCATCATCATCATGACTTCCAATATAGGTGTAAGAGATTTGAAGGACTTTGGGACCGGTATCGGCTTTGCTACAAAAGCCAAAAAAGAAGGGGCAGATGAGCAAATGAAAGCCACCATTCAGAGTGCTCTCAGAAAAGCTTTCTCACCTGAATTCCTGAACCGCCTGGATGACATCATCATTTTTAATTCGCTTCAGCGGGAAGATATACACAAGATTATCGACCTTTCTCTGGCCAAAGTATTTGAGCGAATCCGCAACCTGGGCTACAAGGTGCAGCTTTCCGAAAAGGCCAAAGATTTCCTGGCAGAAAAAGGCTACGACTCTCAGTATGGTGCAAGGCCGCTGAACAGGGCCATCCAGAAATATCTGGAAGATCTTGTTGCAGAGGAAATCCTGAAAGGCGAAATAGGCCCCGACAATGTGATTATGGCCGACCACGAAGACGGCAAAGACGAACTGAGTATTCGGGTAATCAAAGAACCTGAAACCAAAAGCTGATACCGGGAAGTGAGCCACCGTGCCGAAATGCCGGTTTTCGCTTATAATCCAACAAAAATAGAGGGGAATTATTCCCCTTTATTTTTGTCCAGCCGAAAAAAAAAGAAACACCCTGAGTTGTATGCCGAACAGGTATGATTTCTCAGGCAGACAGAAATTTTGAAAATCCCATACTACTTTCGCCCGTTCAATTTTTCTAAGATGAAAATAAAATCCGGAATCATTCTCCTTTGCCTGGCTGGCAATATCATGGCCTTCGCACAGCAGCGCAAAGCCTTTACCCTTGAAGATGTGTGGAAAAATCCCGTTTGGAGGGAGGAAGGATTGGAGGATATCAACTGGTTGAAAACCGGAAGTCAGTATTCTGTTCTCGAAAAGGGGAAAATTGAAGTGTACGATCTGGCAACCGGAAAAAAAGTAAAAACCCTTCTTGAGGCAAACCGACTGAGTCTCGATGGCAAACCCATTGATATAGAAGGTTATACATTAAGCCCGGATGACAAAAAAATATTGATTTCCTCAGAGACCGAACCCATTTACAGGCGCAGTTCCCGGTCCAGATTTTATTTGTATGATTTGGAAAGCGGAAAATTATCCAACCTGGCAGAGGGAAAGAAAATCTACCTCGCCACTTTTTCTCCAGATGCAAAATGGGTTGCTTATGGGTTTGAGAACAACTTATACATGTATGAGGTTTTAACCGGAAAAACCACCCGGATAACAGAAACAGGGAAGCACAACGAAATCATTCACGGCAGTACAGACTGGGTTTATGAAGAAGAATTTGAATTCTGGAAAGCCTTTGAATGGTCACCCGATTCCAGAAAAATTGCTTTTTTGAGTTTTGACGAAAGCCAGGTTCCCAACTACAATATGCAGATGTGGGGAAGCCTGTATCCAAAAGATTACACATTTAAATATCCGAAAGCAGGAGAAAAAAATTCACGGGTGGATGTTTCGGTTTATGATCTGGGAACCGGCAAAACCCTCGATATTGATGAAGGGGCAGAAAACGATCAGTATCTGGCCCGGTTTCAATGGACACAAAATGCCGGCATTCTTTCGGTCAGACGCATGAATCGACTTCAGAACAAAATTGAGCTGATGCACATCCATGCCGAAACCGGTAAAATTGAAATTCCACTTACCGAAACATCGCCCGCCTACATCGATATCAACGACGACCTTGTTTATCTGGGCAACGGAAAAGAATTCATCTGGAGTTCGGACAGAAGCGGATACCAGCATCTCTACCTCTATGAAACCGGTGGAAAGCTAATCAGGCAACTGACAACCGGAAACTGGGAAGTGAGCGATTTTCTGGGGATTGACGAAAAGAAGGACCTGCTTTATTACCTGAGCACAGAAGATGGCTCCGTGCAGCGGCAATTGTTTGCCATTTCGAAATCCGGCAAAGGAAAGCGAAAACTGAGCAAAGGTGCAGGAACCCATTCGGTAGGCTTTAATCCATCCTTCACCTGTTACATAGATGATTATCATTCTGCTTCTGCTCCTTCCGAATATGGGCTCTATCAGGCAGACGGGCGGCAGGTAAAAATCCTTCAGGACAACAAAGCACTGAAAACCAGACTGGAAAGCTATGCAATTTCTCCCAAAACCTTTTTTGAGATCCAGATTCCGGGTGATGTGAAACTGAATGCCTGGATGATTAAACCGTCGAACTTTGATCCCCAAAAAAAATACCCCGTACTGATGCATTGCTACGGTGGTCCGGGCCATCAAACGGTAACAGATGCCTGGGGAGGAGCCGATTTTTTCTGGTATCAGATCCTGGCCGATAAAGGATACATCATTGTATCGGCCGACAACAGGGGAACGGGAGGAAAAGGTGCCGAATTTAAGAAAGCCACCTATGCCCAATTGGGCAAACTGGAATGCGAAGACCAGACTGCAGCGGCACGATACCTGCAAACATTACCTTATGTAGATGGCAGCCGGATAGGAATCTGGGGATGGAGTTTCGGAGGATACCTGACTTCACTTTGCATGACCAAGGGTGCTGATATTTTCAAAACCGGTATTGCAGTTGCCCCCGTAACCAACTGGCGCTTTTACGACAGCATCTACACCGAACGATATCTGAAACTGCCACAGGAAAATCCGACTGGCTACGACGACAACAGCCCTGTGATGTTTGCCGACCGTCTGAAGGGTAAATACATGCTGATTCACGGAACCGGTGACGACAATGTCCATTTCCAAAACGCCGTTTCAATGGTAAATGCACTGGTGAAAAGCAACAAGCAGTTTGATTCTTTCTATTACCCCAACAGAAATCATGGCATCTACGGAGGAAGTACGCGGCTGCATCTATACCAGATGATGACAGATTTTCTGAGCCGGAATCTGTAGGCCGGAAAAGGAAATTCCCTGATATTCAGAAAGGGTTTCAGTTCTTTTCAGCTGAAAAAAACAGTTCTGAAAGGAAGGTTACGATGACTTCAGAGGCACCTTTTTGTCTTTCAAAATACAAGTCAGAAATCCTTTTGAAGTTAGCGGCAGCTTCCGGATTTTCGGATGCAGACTGAAAAAATTCCCAGACTCCGGCAGGCACAGAAAAACTTCTTGCCAGGCCCATCTCGGTTAAATCGCAGGCCTCCTGAAATTTCTGAAATTGCGGTCCAAAGCCAACCGGAATTCCATATACGGCAGCCTCAAGGGTATTGTGGAGACCGGTTTTAAATCCACCGCCAATCCAAGCAGCATCGGCATAGCGGTAAGTTTTTGCCAGCATTCCCACTGTATTGAGGATGAGAATGTCGGTTTCCACGGGGTCGCTCTGCCAGTCTGAAAAAAGTTCGAAAGGAAGTCTCAGGGCATGTTTTAAATCTTCGAAATGACTGCCGGAAATTTCGTGGGGAGCAATGAGTACCCGCCACAATCCATGGGCCTCCACTACTGCATGCCGCAGGAAATCATGCAAAAACATCACATCTTCTGCCCATGCAGAACCGATTACCATAAGTTTATGCTGCCCTTTCCATTCCCCAAGCCAGGGCAATTCGGTTTTTATTTCTTTTATCTCCAGAACCCTGTCCACCCTGGTATCGCCGTTCAGGGTAAAATGCATAATCCCGGCATCTGTGAGCAATCTGGATGTCTTCACATTCTGAACAAAAAAATAATGAATCAGAGGCAGACATTTTTTCATCAGCCATCCGGAAAACAAGCCCTGGAATTTTTCCTTCTTCAGGATACAGCAAATGGAAATTACAGGGATTTCGAGGCGCTTTCCTGCCCGGAGCAGATTGTACCAGAATTCATATTTCACCAAAACCAAAGCCGCAGGCTTTAAACACCGAAATATGACAGGGCCGTTAAACTGGAAATCATGCAGAAGATAAAAAGAAACATCCACCAGTGGATGATTGTGGCGCAATTCATAGCCTGAAGGTGAAAAAAATGAAACCGCTACAGCCAAATCCGGATTTTTTTCCTTCAACATCCTGATAACCGGAAGGGCCTGTTCGAATTCTCCTGCAGAGGCGGCATGAAACCAAATCAAAAGGGCATCAGGATGGTCGGTTCGGTATTTCCGGATAATGGAAAGTGTTTTTGCTCTTCCAGAAAGCATGGCCCTGATTTTGGGTGAAAAAGGGGCTGCGAGCCATAGGAACAGATTGAATAACACCATCCCCGATTCATACAGAAAGCCGAATATCATAAAAGATTTTATTCTAAAAAGCTAAACATCAAATGAATAGAGCCCGCAAGCAAGCTATGTTTTGATTCATTCTCCAAGTTTTGGTAAAAAAATATCATTTTTGCCGAAAATTATCCTCGTTTTCAAAATGACATCACCGACGCTGAAAACCAGCCAGATTGAAGAACTTCTGGGAAAGGACGCCCAAAGCTTGCTAAGCCACCACTCCAAAACCATCAGCAATGACCAGCTCCATCTTCCGGGCCCTGATTTTATGGAAAGGGTATGGTTGCAAACCAATCGTAATCCACAGGTTATCAGAAGCTTGGGTCAATTGTACAATGCCGGAAGACTGGCTGGAACGGGTTACACATCCATCCTGCCCATCGATCAGGGAATTGAGCATTCCGGAGGAGCTTCATTTGCAAAAAATCCCATCTACTTCGATCCTGAAAATATTGTAAAACTGGCAATTGAAGGAGGTTGCAATGCCGTTGCCACCACATTCGGAAATCTGGCCATGGTATCCAGAAAATATGCCCACAAGATTCCCTTTATTGTAAAAATCAATCACAATGAACTCCTCACCTACCCCAACAAAGCCGATCAGCTCATGTACGGCTCTGTGCGTGATGCATGGAACCTCGGTGCAATGGCGGTAGGTGCTACCATCTATTTCGGGTCAGAAAACTCTGGCCGTCAGATTATTGAAGTAGCGAAGGCTTTTGAAGAAGCGAGGGAACTGGGAATGGCCACCATCTTGTGGTGCTATATTCGGAATAATGCATTTAAAAAAGACGGTGTGGATTACCATGTATCTGCTGACCTTACCGGACAGGCCAATCACCTTGGCGTTACCATTCAGGCCGATATCATCAAGCAAAAACTTCCTGAAAACAATGGCGGCTACAAAGCCCTGAATATGGGTGGCAGCAGCTACGGAAAGCTGGATGAGAGAATGTACACTGAATTGACCACCGAGCATCCCATTGACCTTTGCCGCTATCAGGTAGTGAACTGCTACATGGGAAGAGCCGGCCTGATCAATTCCGGT
>JBIKMV010000026.1:0-21794 GCA_044359055.1 Catalimonadaceae bacterium | reverse complement strand
ATCGTAGTTTAAAATGGTCCCTGCTTCCAGTTGCTGAAACAATCCCTGAACCTTGTAATGAATGGTAGGGGTGAGGCTTCTTTCCGGTCCGCGTCTCCGCCCGAAACCCTTGGCCTTTTTGAAAAGGAATTTGTAACCGCTATGAATGGCAACTTTCATAGGCAAAGCATCGGTTCCTCCCGTAAACAGGCTTTGGTTGGGCTGATTGATGTGGTGTGCGGCTACCCCGCCAAAAAATTTATCATCAAAAATCAGCAAACCACCTGCAAAGTCTATGTAGGTCCGGTTGGCAGCGTTGGCCAGCGGTTCATTGGTGCTTGATGTCTGTCCGGATTGAGAAAACTGGTCCGGAAAGCTGTATTGGCTGAAATCTACATTCCGGTAGTTGAAATTCCCCTGCAAGCCAAAATGTACCTGCCAGTCGTTGATAATGGGAAGCTTGTATGAGCCAATCAAACCAAACTGTGTGTTGTAAAGCGGAACTGTTCCCTGTTTGTCTCTCACTACAATTCCCCCGATTCCAAGCCTCCCTGACTTTTCACGATAATCTACGGAGCCGTACAGCGTATTGAAATCGGTATTGTATTGCGTGCGGTAGGCTACCGATGTTTTAAAACGGGAAGCAGGCAGTTTTCTGCAATCATAGTCGTGATTTCCTGCGAATGCAGGGTTCAGAAACATGGGCGAGGCATAAATCTGTGTAAACTGCGGATCCTGTGCCTGTACAGAATGAACCAATGCCAGACCCGGAAGAAACAGTGCGATGATGATTTTTTTGAATTTCATGATTTTACTTCAGAATAGTCAAAGTGCCTGTTTCTCTTTTTGAAATTTTCGAACCCGCTGCAAGGCCCTCATACTCCACTACATACTTATAAGTTCCGGAGGGGCATACAGAGCCATTGAATGTGCCGTCCCAGCCTACGGTGTCGTATATTTTTTCTGAAAAATAAATTTGCTGTCCCCAGCGGTTGTACACATAGATTTTAATGTTTTCTATGTCGTAGCCCGTTAAGTTCCAGAAATCATTGGTTCCATCGTTGTTGGGTGAAAACGCATTCGGAATAAACACCACAGGAGGGCAATCCACCACCCTGACCGTTACTGTATCCGAATTGGAGCATCCGAACTCATCGGTGAGTGAGAGGAATAATTTATAGTCTCCAAGGTCAGAATTGGGTAAAATAAATTGCCTGCTTTGACCTGTTCCGATGGTATCAGCCCGCCAATTGTAAGATTTATAGCCTGGCGGTGCAAAAAGTCTGATTACTAAATCATTTTTCTGGTCATCCACACAAATCAGGGTGTCTTTTCTCCCATTATCCAGAATGCCGAATCTCGGGAGCGGATAAACCCTGACAAGATTCACCGAATCTCTTGCCACTTTACAAGCATTGGAGACATCAAGATAATATTTTCCAGGTTTGGAAGTGCTTAAAAATTCTTTTACCGAAACCACCAGCCTTGTACTGCTGTCTGTCCACCGGTAGGTAAAAAAGGTATCGGGTACGGTGCGGAATGTAGCTATGCCTCCTTCACAAATGGATGTATCGAAGAGAGCCCCCGTGAAAGGTATGGGCAAACTGTCTATCAGGGTTACAAGCGAAGAATCCCGGCAGCCAAAATCCGTTTTCAGTATTACCCTCACGGTTCCGGTTTTGCCAATGGTGAATGTGGTGGCAATGCTGTCAGGTACATTCACGCCATTGTATTGCCATTGATAGGCGTATCCGGCATTCACAGGACTTACACTGAGCTGGGTGGTGCTGTCTTTACAGAACCTCTTGGTACCCAGAATTCTTGGAATAAACCTTGGAAATATGGTCAAGGAATCTTTTAGGGAGGTATCTGTACATGTAGCACCAATATTTCGTACCACCAGATAGTAGGTTCCTGACAAACCAGTTTTCAATATAGAATCTCTTCTGGAAAAGACATTGAGAAATCGATTATTGCGAACCCACTGATATTCAAGACCGGGGGCCGTAACGGCTTTAAGGGTAAACGAATCACCGGCACACAATTGTTTAACACCCGGAAATTTGGCCACAGCCTTGGGTTTGGGATAAACTATCACCCGCATAGTATCACGGTTTGAACATTTGGAAAGGGTATCTCTGACCTGAAGCCGAACAAAAAATGTATCCGGCCGGGTGCCGGGAATGGTGATGCTTAGGTCTGGATTGGGCAAGGTGTCATCCGGAATAGAGCCAACAGTGGGCTCAAACCATTTGTAAATCAGGTGTGGGATTCTGCCACTGCCTATTCTGATTTTGGCACCGGTGCACATAGCAGTATCTTCACCGGCTATTGCCTGTGGCAGGGCTTTTATGGTAACTTGCTTTTCGTCCTTTGCACTGCAGCCGTTGTTCTGCTTTACCCGGTATGTCAGAATCACATTCCCTATCAGTCCAAGGAGCTTGGGCTTGAAGGTTCCTGCACTGTCTATGGCAAGGCCGGACCACCTTCCGCCGGAAGGACTGAATCCTGTCATCCTCAGAGAGTCAAGACCTGCGCAAATGGTGTCATTTTTTCCGGCATTCACTACGGGTGCCTGAGCAACTACCATGATTTTATTCGCTGAATCCTTGCAGCCATTCTGGGTAATGCGGTAAACAATCAACTGCGGACCGAGGAGTGAAATCGAAGGGAAGAATTTGGTTCCTGAACTATCAACTCCGGGTCCACGCCATGTGCCTCCCGGCGGCGTCGCCCCCGAAATAAATACCGCCGAATCATTGGAACAGACGGTATCATTTTTGGCTATTACTACCTTGGGTGCGGTGATAATGGTCATGCTCACAGAATCCTTTACAGTGCAGCCATCTTTTGTTACGGTGTAATACAAACGGTGCGTTCCCGAAAAACTGGCATTGATGGTCAAAGCACCCCCGGCCGTGATGGGAATCGTATTGTTGCGGACTGACCACTTGGAATCAGGGCCGGCTGCAGGCGAAAATCCTGCCATCTGATATGCCGGGATGTTGGAACACTTAAACTGATTTTCAACTCCTGCATCCACAGCAGGTGGGGCAGTTACGGTTACGGTTCTTGTGGCAGTAGATGTACATCCGTCTGAGTTGGTAGAGCTGAGTGTACAAACATAAGCCCCTACAGGAAGTGCTGAAGGAAAGAAAGTTCCGTTGGGAAGAAGTGTGGGTCCGCTCCAGGTGCCTGTAGGAAATGCAGGAGTAAATCCATCCAGTACCACTGAGGTAATGTTTTTGCAGAATGATTTAGGGTCTCCCGGCTGAATTATCGGAGCTGCATTCACAGTAATGGTTTTAATCTGGAAATTCTGGCAAGCCTTTCCTCCGTTTCTCCAGTCATAAAACAAGGTGTAGGTCAGGTCGTTCGGACCTACCAGTCCGGGATTTGGAACAAAAACTGACTGATTTACAGGTATTACAGAAATGCCTGTGCCCGACCACACTCCTGTGCGGAAGGGCCGGTCCAGAGGATTGGTAGAGCTGCCCGGAAGGCCTACGAGACTTACCTGAGTTCCGTTTTCGCAAACCGAAGCATTCGGTCCCACGCTGGAAATCACAGGGTTGGGGTTGGTTATTATTTTGACTTCATCTTTGGAAGAACATCCGGATACAGGGTCGATGGCAAATAATGTGTAGCGGGTGGTATCCGGAACATTGCCATTGTTTACCCTGGTGATTTTTACGAATGGGGAATTGGGACTGGGATTTCCTCCGAAAAAATCCAGAACTCCGGTCGAGGGAACCCAGTTGAATGTCAAGCCATTGAAGGCTGCTCCCGGTTGGAATCCTGCTGTTACAAAATCCTCAGAACAGACTGCCGAATCAAGGCCGGCACTGGGAACAGGTGGTTTTTGAACCTGAAACCCAACAGCCTGGGCAGAAAGGGTGAAACAACCCGTAGTGATGTTGGTTACCCTCACCGTGTAATTTCCTGCCTGAGTTACCAGAAGAGAATCGAAATTGCCATTGGGAGAAATGGCAATGCCATTTCTGAACCATTGGTGCTGCAGGTCAGCCCCCTTATTTGCTTTCAGAATGGTGGCAACAGGAATGCTGCCATTCATACATATATTAAAGGTATCCGAGCCGAGAATAACGGCATTCGGCGCTGCCTGATTGGTAACATTTACGAGAGATGATGTTTTTGAGCACCCCAGCGAATCTACAGTAACCGTGTAAGAGCCGGCAAGGGCGGCATTCAGTTGAAGGGTTGTGGCTCCTGCAATCGGATTGTTGTTCAGGTTCCATTGATAGCTGGATATGGCAGTGGCCGGACTTGCGGTAAGAACAGTCGGGCTGCCTGCACAGATGCTGGGGATTCCGGTAATAAATGGATTGGGAAACTTTTTAATGTTCAGAAGCGAGGTGGTGGAAAATGTTCCGTCTGAGGACCGAATCCTTATTCTGTATCCTGAACCCGGTGTGGTAGTAGCAGGAATGGTGATGACAGAAGGGCTGGGTCCCAATAGGCCGAGGCTTAGAGGGCTGCCAAAGTTGCCGGCCGGATCTGAAAGTTGCAGGGTGTAGGTTGTGGCTGCAGGAAACCCTGTTGAAGTGTAGTTCACTACAATGTCATTTCCGCGGCAAACCTGTGAACTTGTTCCCGCATCGATGCTGAGAATGGCACCTACCACAACATTTCGGCAAGTGAGGTTGTCAACTACAATACCATTGTCGATGGATGGCCTTGGGGCAACCGCAGGCGCATCATTGAACCATCGGAAGCCAATTCTGAGTTTAGGGTTGGCGGAATTGAATCCTGTGAAGCTGGTTGAATTTACCGGAATAGAGGCAGTTTGTACAGTGCCCGAACCGGTAAATGTCTGATTAAAATCGGCCCATGTGGTTCCGTCATTCACCGAATAAACCATGCGCATTCCAGGTGTCGCGGTTGGAAAGGCATTGTTGCATATCCACTGAAATTCAAGGCGCAGATTGGTACCTGCAAAGGCAGAAGTAGGAAAATTGAAATTCATCAGAGCAATGCGGTTTGTGGCATTGGCAGCTGCCCCGGCATTGAATTTGGTCCCGCTTGGCTGACCGGCCCCGTTATCGCAGGCACCACCTGTACAAGATATATGCAGATTGGCGGACCCATCGATGGTAGCGGGTCCTGAACTGTTGCGCACCCACACATTGTTATTGGCTCCGTTCGCCGGTGGAGAAGCAGGAACAAGGACATTTCCATTCTCGTTCAGATTCCAGTTAATGGCTGCGTTAAATGTCTCAGAATAAAGAACCTGTGCATGAACAGGCAAGCAGCAGAGACAAAGTACAGAGAAAGGTATTAGGTAGAGTAGCCTCAGAAATTTGAATTTCACGGGAGCAGAATATTTTTTTGTTTCAATGCAGACAAAATAAACTTTGGCCGGCATTGGTTTAAACCGCAAAAATAAAGACCAAAATCAGAATTTAATAACATAATCGTATAAAATAATACGCTCAGACAATTCGGGGTTTGGCTGGAACTTTCCCGGTAAAAAATGACTTAGTAATGAGGCCTTGGTTTATAATGTTGTTCATTTTCAGCGATTAAAATAAAATTACAAAAAATTGTACTTTATTTTTGGGTGAAAAAATCTCAAATCCTACTTTTGCACCCGCTTTGTCCGATGGTGTAAAGGTAGCACCACAGATTTTGGTTCTGTTTGTCTAGGTTCGAATCCTGGTCGGACAACTTAGTAAACCACTCGAACAATCGGGTGGTTTTTTTTATGCGAATTTTCTGCTGCGTTCCGTCTCTGTCGGAGTTTATTTTCTTTCTCAGACCGGAGGCGCTCGCCGGAAGGACTCGCTTCTGCATTTATCCGGAAGAAATCAGAAAGGTTCCTGCATATGGCGGAACTAAAACCCTTGATTTACAAAAAATTACACTGCTACATTCTGACCTGATTGTAGCTGTAAAGGAAGAGAATACCAAAGAACAAATAGAGCATCTTGCCAAAAGCACTGATGTAAAAGTTTTTGATATTGTAAGTTGGGCCGATGCTTTAAAAGCCAATGCGGAAATTGCCCGATTGCTGGATTCTGAAAAGAAATACGCTGCCTGGCTGGCTGATTTTGAGAACAGAAAAAATCAAATCCATTTTCCTGAAAAACCAACCGTTGCATACCTGATCTGGCAAAATCCATGGATGACGGTTGGCGGAGATACTTACATCCATCATTCCCTGGAACAGGCAGGGTTTGTCAATGTGTTTGCTTCCCGCAACAGGTATCCTGAAATAAGCCTTCAGGATTTGCAGGAAAAAGATCCTGATGTCATTCTTCTATCATCCGAGCCTTATCCTTTTAAAGAAAAAGACATCGACAAATTCAAATCCTGGTTTCCCGGGAAAAAGGTCCTGTCTGCTGACGGAACTTATTTTTCCTGGTATGGCAGCAGAATGTCTCCGGCCCTGGATTATTTTTCGGAATTAAGATCTCAATTAATTTAAAACAATGGACATCAAACGGGGTTTAAAAATACAACCCTCGGGCCGCCCCCGGTTCGTGAAAAATGATATATGATTTTTTTTAGCCGATTTACCGTTAAAATTTTTTCGGTTGGTTAAAATGGTTATATATTTAAAGTCAGAAATTTTAAGACACACAAAAAGAGCAAATTACTCATAATCAAGCTGTAAGCAACATGGAAGTAGAGACCGGTGTAGGTTTGGACATTAAAACAGCACTCAAACAAGTATTTGGATTTGATAAATTCCGGGGAAACCAGGAGCAAATAATCAACAATCTTATGGCGGGCAAAAACACCTTTGTGATCATGCCCACAGGCGCAGGCAAGTCGCTGTGCTATCAGCTTCCTGCCATTGTTCAGGAAGGGACTGCCATTGTCATTTCTCCTCTCATCGCCCTGATGAAAAATCAGGTTGACCTATTGAACGGTGTGGGAGTAAATGCCCAGTTTTTAAATTCTACTCTCACCAAAACAGAAATGGCCAGGGTGAAAAAGGAAGTTCTGGCAGGAGAGGTAAAGCTGCTTTATGTGGCCCCTGAATCTCTCACCAAAGAAGACAACATTGGTTTTCTGAAATCGGCGTTGATATCTTTCGTAGCCATTGATGAGGCCCATTGTATTTCGGAATGGGGCCATGACTTCAGGCCTGAATACCGCCGGATCCGCTTCATCATAGACATGCTGGGCAATCTTCCCATCATTGCGCTCACAGCCACGGCAACTCCAAAGGTACAACAGGACATTCAGAAAAACCTGACCATGGAGGATGCCTCTGTATTTAAGTCATCCTTCCGCCGCCATAATCTTTACTACGAAGTTAGGCCGAAAGTCAATGCCAAAAAGCAATTGATGAGGTATATCCTCAACAACAAGGGCAAAGCCGGAATTATCTATTGCCTTTCGAGAAAAAAGACGGAGGAAATTGCTGAATTTCTGCGGGTTAACGGGATAAAAGCACTGCCTTATCACGCCGGACTGGATGCCCAGACGAGAATCCGGAATCAGGAACAATTTCTCAGAGAGGATTGTGATGTGATGGTGGCAACCATTGCCTTTGGTATGGGAATCGATAAGCCGGATGTCCGCTTCGTTATTCACTACGACGCGCCCAAATCGCTGGAAGGTTACTATCAGGAAACAGGAAGGGCAGGGCGAGATGGTCTGCCTTCAGAATGTCTGATGTTTTTCAGCTATGCGGATATAGACAAACTCGAGAAATTCAACAAAGATAAAAGTGTAACCGAGCGGGACAATGCAAGACTTCTTCTTCAGGAGATGACCGATTTTGCAGATTTCTCGGTTTGCCGAGTGCGTCAGGTGCTGCATTACTTCGGAGAATACCTGGATAAGGATTGCAACAATTGCGATAACTGCAACAAGCCTGCAGAAAAATACAAAATTGAGGCCGAGGCCGTCATAGCCCTGAATGCCATTATTGATACAGAAGAGCGTTTTCCGATTCAGCATATTGCAGATGTTTGCGCAGGCGTTCAGAATGACTATGCCGTAAGTTACAGCCATATCAACCTTGATGTTTTTGGAAAAGGGAAAGACCATACTGTAAAATGGTGGTATTCAGTTATCCGGCAGCTTTCGATTCAGGGATTGATTGTAAAAGACCTGGAGAATTTTGGCGCACTGAAAGTTTCGGATGAAGGTAAAAAATTTCTGGCTGCTCCTTATCCTGTTGTGATGTCGAAAGACCACGACTATTCTGCTGAGCAGATGGATGTGGAAAACGATACCGATGACAAGGAACCCATTCGCGGAGGTGCAGCATACGACGGTGAGTTGTTTGAACTGCTGAAAGGGCTGAGAAAAAAGGTTGGAAAAGAAAAAAATCTGCCACCCTATGTCATTTTCTCTGATGTAGCGCTCGAAGAAATGGCCACCATTTACCCCATCAATGAAGGTTCTCTTATGCAGATTACCGGGGTTGGGCAGGGCAAAGCAAGCAAATTCGGAAAGCCTTTTCTGGAGCTGATTCAGAAATATGTAAAGGAAAATGAAATCGAAACCGAGCAGGATGTTGTAATCAAAACCACCGGAGATAAATCCAGAAACAAAATCCAGATTATTCAGCAGATTGATCGCAAAATGGACCTGGAAGAAATCAGGGACAGCCGGAAAATTACCATGAGTGAACTCCTGCAGGAAATCGAGATGATTTGTTTTTCAGGAACAAAACTGAATATCAGCTACTACATCGACAGTATTCTGGATGATGACCGGCAGGAAGAAATCATGGATTATTTCATGAGTGCTGAAAGTGATGACCTGGATCAGGCTTTAAATGAGTTCGACGGTGAATATACCGAAGAAGAACTACGGCTGATGCGGGTTAAATTTTTATCGGAGATAGGAAATTAATTATCTCATTTTCAAACAAATGCACCAATCAATTCATAATAAAATTGATTTTGGCGAACCTATTTCTTTATTTTGCGGTTTCAACCGGCTAAAACCATTTCAGAAAATTCATAAAAAATGCGGCAACTAAAAATCAGTAAGCAAATTACCAACAGGGAAAGTCAGTCACTTGATAAATACCTACAGGAAATTGGAAAGGTAGATTTGCTTACGCCGGATGAGGAAGTTGAGCTTGCCAAAAGAATCAGAGAAGGCGATCAGGCTGCTCTCGAAAAACTGACAAAAGCCAATCTCAGGTTTGTGGTGTCAGTGGCAAAACAATATCAAAATCAGGGACTTAGCCTCGGAGATCTGATCAACGAAGGGAACCTTGGTCTGATAAAAGCGGCCCAGAGATTTGATGAAACAAGAGGTTTCAAATTCATTTCCTATGCTGTTTGGTGGATTCGTCAGTCCATTCTTCAGGCTCTGGCCGAGCAATCGAGGATTGTGCGCCTTCCCCTGAATCGCGTGGGGTCATTGAATAAAATATCAAAGACCTTTTCTGAGCTGGAGCAGAAATTTGAAAGGGAGCCCTCACCTGAAGAGCTTGCTGAAGTTCTCGAAGTTTCTACCAGTGAAATTGTTGACACCATGAAGATTTCCGGTCGTCATGTTTCCATGGATGCTCCATTCGTTCAGGGAGAAGAAAACAGCCTTCTGGATGTACTTGAAAATGATTCTGAAGAAACACCGGATTCTGATCTGATGGTAGATTCTCTCCGCAAGGAGGTTCAGAGAGCACTTTCTACCCTTACCCAAAGGGAAGCAGATGTGGTAACCTATTACTTTGGTCTGAATGGTGCCCATGTGATGACTCTGGAAGAAATAGGCGAGAAATTCAACCTCACCCGTGAAAGGGTCAGACAAATAAAAGAGAAAGCCATTCGAAGGCTCAGACATACAAGCCGAAGCAAGGCTTTGAAGCCCTATCTCGGTTAAAAAATCAAATGCCCCTCAACATGGGGCATTTTTTTTGACCAAAAAGACAGCAGAAGGAATCAGAATACTACTTCCTTCTCCAGGCTGAGACCGCCCCGGAGGATTTGTGCAGTGGTTTTTTGGCCTTTGGAAAATTTGCCCAGAACTTCCATGTAGGAGTAAATGTCTTTGATTTCCCATTCGCCGATTTTCATAATCAGGTCCCCTGCCATCAAACCGGCTTTTTCGGCTGCCTTGCCCGGGCTCACGCCATCCACTTTTACGCCAGGCCCTCCGAATGCATAATCTGCCATTATGCCCAAAGTAACCTTGAAGGCTGATACTTTCTTTTCGCTGGATTTGGTTTTGGTAAACGGAATGGAATCCAGCATGGTGGTGCTATCGGCTATTCTTTTTATGTAATTGATGATTTTCACCTCGCCTGCGAAATTTATTTTTTCGGCGTCATCACTGGCTTTGTGGTAATCGCTGTGGGTGCCGGAAAAGAAATGCAGAACCGGAATGTCTTTCAGATAAAAACTCGCATGGTCTGAGGGGCCCAAACCCGCCGAATCAAATACAAGTCTGAAATCCCGGTTCAATTGTTTTGTCATGGGAATCCAGACGGGGCTTGTGGCGGCTCCTCCGACGGAGAGCGATTGGGTGCTGTCTCGCAGACGACCAATCATATCCATGTTGAACATACAAGAAATTTTCTTCAGCGGAATGGTAGGGTGCTCCAGAAAATATTTGGATCCGATGAGGCCGGCTTCTTCAGCTGAGAATGCCATAAAGAGAAAATTTACCGGCTCTTTGGTGTCATTTTCAGTAAAAATACGGGCCAGTTCCAGCAATCCGGCTACCCCGGAAGCATTGTCGTCGGCACCGTTATGGATTTTTCCAGTCGGGTCGGCTTCCAGTGAAGAACCTCTTCCATCCTCATGCCCGAGGTGGTCGTAATGGGCTCCGATGACCATGGTGCGGGTTGCTCCGTTATCCAGAAAGCCCAGAATATTTTGTCCCTTTCTCTGCGTTCCGTTGCCGTCTTTATGATGTGCATGCGGCCTTTCTGTGTAGTGAAAATGCTGGAAATAGCCCTTGCTTCCCTTTTTTTTCAGGCCATATTTTTTAAATTGGGAGGAAATGTACTCAGCCGCCATTTTTTCGCCTTTGGTTCCCGGAGCGCGGCCTTCCAGTTGGTCAGAGGCAAGAAACAGGATATGTTCCCTGACTTTCTTTTCTGATGCCTGGCCTTTTGCTTTTTCGGCAAGTGCCAAAAGAAAAAGAATCGAAAACAATGCGGAGGAAATGGGATAAATACGATACAGTTTCATAAAGAAGAAATCGGCTGCAAAACAACAACCAAAACCCTGAATACCTGCAATTGGTTTTTTTTGTCGCTCCTTTCAGGGGCCGGATTCAACCATTTCTCTTTAAAATAAGCGGCTTTTTCCACCTAATTTTCCTTTGGTAACAAGTTGGGCATCAAAATGTGCTCTTGGGTTTACTTTTGCCCAAACAAAAAAATAAACCAAATGCGAAGTTTTTTGAAATATACTTTTGCCACAGTACTCGGTCTTTTTCTTTTTTCCATCATCGGTATTCTTATTCTTGTTGGCATAGGGGCAGCCGCAGAAAAAGGCGAAGCGGGGGTTAAGGATAATTCGGTATTGAAAATCAATTTGAATACCAACATCGCCGAGCGTGAACGGGAAAATCCCTTTGAAGACCTGAATCTCCCCGGCATGGAAGGGGCAGGTGTCACAGGACTTTATGAATTGAAAAAGGCCATTTTAGCTGCTTCAAAAGATGATAAAATAAAAGGTATCTATCTTGAGGCTGGTTTTAGCCGATTGGGCTCCGCCGTCAATGAGGAATTGCGCAATGCATTGAAGAACTTCAGGAAGTCAGGCAAATTTATCTACTCCTACGGCGAGTATTATTCTGAAGCCACCTACTACACATGCAGTGTGGCCGACAGCATTTTTCTCAATCCCGAAGGACTGGTGGAATTCAATGGCATATCGTATGAAGCCCCGTTTTTCAAAGGAACTCTGGCCAAGCTGGAAGTGGAACCCGAAATTTTCAGGGTAGGGGAGTTCAAGTCGGCAGTGGAGCCTTTTATCAGAGAAGATATGAGTCCTGAAAACCGCATGCAGGTTACATCATTTATCAACAGCATCAACAATTATAATTTATCTCAGGTTTCTTCCGCCCGCAAATTGCCTTTTGAAACTGTCAGGCTTATTTCTGACAGCATGAAAGCAAGGTCTGCCGGAGATGCCAAAAATCTGGGCCTCGTTACCCGGATTGCCTACATGGATCAGGTGATGGCGTCTTTCAGAAAGCGCCTGAAGGTAGAAAAGGACGATGACATTCACTTTATTACCTACAAGAAATACCGGAAGGCAGAAAAAGAAGAAGACTCTGAAGTATCGTCAAATAAAATTGCCATCATCACTGGCGAAGGGGAAATCAATACCGGCAAAGGCGATGAGGGAAGCATCGGTTCCGATAAAATCTGCGAAGCATTAAAAGAGGCGAGAGAAGACAAAAAGGTGAAGGCAGTAGTGCTGAGAATCAATTCTCCCGGTGGTTCTGCTCTGGCTTCTGATATCATGTGGAGGGAAATTCAGCTTACCAAAAAAGAAAAACCTGTAATAGCTTCCATGTCGGATGTGGCGGCTTCAGGAGGATATTATATGGCGATGGGTTGCGACAAAATCGTTGCCCAGCCGAATACGATCACCGGTTCCATCGGGGTTTTCGGTATGATGTTCAATGCACAGAATATGTTGAAAAACAAGTTGGGTATTACTTTCGATAGGGTAAAGACAGGTCAGTTTTCGGATATGGCCACCGGCACCCGTCCTCTGAATCAGGCAGAAAGACAAATTATTCAGAATGAGGTGAATAAGATTTATGAAACATTTACCACCAAAGCAGCGCAAGGGCGGAATATGCCTCTCGAAAAACTGAAATCTCTGGCCGGCGGTCGGGTTTGGTCGGGACTGGAGGCCAAAGAAAGAGGTCTGGTTGATGAGCTTGGAGGAATGGAAAAAGCCATAGAAATCGCAGCTGCCAAGGCCAAAATCGGCAAAGATTACCGAATCAAAATGTTGCCTGTGGAAAAGAACTTTTTTGAAGAAATTATGGAGCAAATTGGGGGGCAGGCAAAAACAAAATGGCTCGAAATGGAACTTGGTGAGTTTTATTCCGTATTTGCCCAGTATAAAAAATTAAGGCAAATGGAAGGCATACAGGCCCGTTTGCCGGTAGATTTTATCTTGAACTGATAAAGCTTAAAAAGCTTAACCTGAAAACCGGCTTTTTTTAAAGGCCGGTTTTTTTTATTACCAAGCAGTGTGGATTACTTTTGCAGGAAGCAATGATTCTCCTGTGAAAAAACTTTTTACCGTTTTTTTAATTTTCAGTCTCTGCCCAAGTCTTTTCGGACAAGTTACTTTTCGCCTTGGAAATTTGCCCACGCAGTACACCCCGGAGCTGGATACCTTGTTTCTGGCAGGTGATTTCAATGGCTGGAATCCCAGAAATCCGGCTTTTCGGTTTCTTAAAAATACACAGGGAATATTTGAAGTTACGGTCAATAGCCCTCAGAGTCAGCTGCAATACAAAGTCACCAGGGGCACATGGGCTACGGTAGAAGTGGCGGCAAACGGGCAGGATATCCCAAACCGGGTCAGTCCGAACACGATAGGAACTGTGCTCGGCCTTAACATCGCAGACTGGGCAGACACCAAAGGCACACATACTTCGGGTCCTCAGGTTAAAGTTCTGAGTTCTCAGCTATGGCTCGCCCCACTGAAAAAGTACCGCAGAATCTGGGTTTGTTTGCCCGCCGCCTATGCCCTTCAGCCCCTAAGGCGCTTTCCTGTCATGTATTTTCATGATGGGCAGAATGTATTTGATGCCGCTACCTCTTTTTCCGGCGAGTGGCGTGTAGATGAAGCCCTGAGTCAGCTGGAAAGCCAGCCCGGCTGGGAACCGCTGATTGCCGTGGGAGTTGACAATGGCGGGCAGGACCGGATTTCTGAACTGACGCCATTCCGGCATCCTACCTATGGGGGTGGAAATGGTGAAAATTATGCCAAAGCCATTGTGGATGTGGTAAAACCATTGATTGACAGTCTGTTCAGAACCAAAAAAGAGGCGGCCAACACAGCCATCGGTGGTTCGTCACTCGGAGGTGTGGAATCTCTTTTTATGGCTTACCAGTATCCGGGCGTTTTCTCCAGAGCACTTGTTTTTAGTCCGAGCTTATGGTTTTCGGATAGCCTCCGTCAGTATTGTCTGGCTCAGGCACAGCCTTTGGGCAGCCGCCTTTTCTGGGCCTGCGGCACAAGCGAGGGAGATCCGGATATGGTACCGGATATGAACCAATGCTTCAGTGATTTGATTACGGCCGGGATGCCTGCATCCCAAATGTTTAAAAAAGTAGTTACCGGCGGAACCCACAGTGAAAATTTCTGGAGTACCCAGGTGAAAGAAGGTGTTCAATGGCTTTTCAGCCCTTCGGTGGTGGGGGTGGAAAAGTCGGATATTCTGGAAAACATCCGCCTGGATTCCGGAAATGGTTTTTTGGAAATTTGGTTGCCGGAAAAGGAAAAGTCCCGGGACTTCAGTCTGTTTGATCTTTTGGGAAGGAAGTGTTTTTCCGGAAAAGTGTTTCCGGGCTCCAACCATTTTGAGCCGGGACTCAAAGGATTGTACTGGATAGAAATGCCTGGTTCAGGCCTGAGAAGGAAGGTTCTTTTCTGAAATGCCTGCCCCATTTTATCTGGTTGAAATTTTCGTTTGATTTCAGATTTAAAAAATTAAAATCGGTAAAATCCCATGACAGTATCGGAGCTGGTAAAGCACCACAATTTGCAGCCCCATCCGGAAGGAGGGTATTTTTCAGAGCATTACCGCGCTGCGGAGCTTGCTGATTTTGAGGGCTTCACCGGAAGGAGAAATCTGTGTACCTCCATTTTTTTCCTGCTTGAAAAGGGACACTTCTCGGCCCTGCACAGAATAAAATCAGATGAAATCTGGCATTTTTATCAGGGTGGCCCCCTTGAGATTGTGGAGATTGATACCGGGGGCAACTGGCATTCTACCCTTTTGGGGCAGGATGGTAAAAGGGGCCAGAAATTAAGTTATGTGGTAAAAGCTGGTCATTGGTTTGGCAGCCGCCCGGCCGGTGGAACCGATTTTTCCCTCGTGGGTTGTACGGTGGTGCCAGGCTTTGATTTTCAGGATTTTGAAATGCCTGACCGAATTTTTTTTCTGGATACCTACCCACACCTCAGGGAAGATATTTTGGCCTTTACGCGTGCCTGAGCCATGGGTTTTTTGGCCCTTTTATCAGTGTAGCCGGGAAGATTGGGGAAAGCACATTGACCTTGATTGAATGTTAAGCAGAAACAACTGTAAAGTAAAGGAAGTAGGTAAAATGCTCAAAATGATAGGTTTAGACCTCTAAAGAAGTTTTTGCAATAATTCATAGTTTAGTTATTAAAAGCAAAAAACTCCTACCACTGCCCTATTCCTATCCTGCCTCATCCAAAGCAGCGCAAATCAGAGAACAGGCCCATTCGATTTCAGAAGACTCTAAGGTCAGGGGAGGCGCTATGCGAAGTGCTGTGTTGCAGTGTAAGAACCAGTCGGTTATCAGGCCGTTTTTTAGGCAATAGTCAATTACCGCCAGTACTTTTTCAAAGGAGCCCAGCTCGGCAGCCATCATCAGGCCGGAACTGCGGACTTCCAGTATTTCGGGATGCTGCAGCAAGCGGTGGAATAGGTGCTCTTTTTCTTTGATTTTTTCGCACAGGCTGTTTTCCCTGATGAAATTCAGGGCAGCAAGAGAGGCGGCACAACTCAGGGGATGCCCTCCGAAGGTACTGATGTGTCCCAGCACTGGGTTGGCGGTAAGGCAATCCATGATTTCCGGTGCAGCGGCAAAAGCGCCCAAAGGCATTCCGCCCCCCATAGCCTTGGCCATTAAAACGATATCAGGGATAAAGCCAAGTTTTTCAAAGCCCCAGAAGGTACCAGTCCTTCCATAGCCGGTCTGGATTTCGTCTACAACTAGGAGGGTACCTGTTTCGGTGCATCTCTGTCTGAGTTCCTGAAAATAACGGCTGCATGCCACCCTGATTCCGGCTTCGCCTTGAACGGTTTCAATAAAAACAGCCGCAGTTTTTTGGTTGATTTTTTCCAGATCAGAAAAGCTGCCGTAATGGATTTGCCCAATTCCGGGAAGCAGGGGGCGGAAGTTGCGCTTGAAGTATTCATCGCCGTTCAGAGAAAGCGCTCCCTGACTGCTGCCGTGGTAGGCCCGGTCGCAGGCCAGAATTTCGAACCTGCCCGTATATCTCTTGGCAAGTTTCATGGCTCCCTCCACTGCCTCCGAGCCGGAATTTACAAAATAAATGCGGCTGAGTTCGGGTGGAAGGGTTTCGGCCAGGGCCCTGGCCAGCGCAACCTGTCGGGTCTGGATATGCTCTCCGTACACGAGGGTATGCAGATGGAGCTCAGTTTGCTTTCGGATTGCCTCCAGAACGGCCTTGTTACTGTGGCCCACATTGCTGACCGATATGCCTGCAATCAGGTCAAGGTAGCGGTTGCCTTGGGTGTCAAAGAGGTAATTGCCTTCACCAAAAGCAATCTCCAGGGCCATGGGCGATGGCGAAGTTTGGGCAATATGGCTGAAAAACCATGACCTGAGCATAAACCCGGAAGGAGTAGAGAAAGGGGGGCTTTTTTTCCCTGCCTGGATTATCGGGTGATGATGAGTTCCGGTTTAACAGTGTGGCTCTGATAATCATAGCCGTAGGTTTCGGTAACCTGCGTTTTCTTCATAATCAGGGGTTTTACCCACATTCTGATGTCTGCATTTGGCCTGTCCATGGCATTTTTAGGTTGGGCGGCAATGGCCTGAATGACTTCCTTGCCTTTCAGGGTTTGCCCGAAAACGGTGTAATTCTTGTCCAGAAAGTGGGTTCCGGCAGGATTTTCTACCAGATAAAATTGTGAACCGGATGATCTTTTTTCAGGGTTTACCTGATCTCCCATGCGGGCTGCTGCTATGGCACCCTGGATGTGGGAAAACATCGGATTAAACTCGGCAGGCAGGGTATATCCCGGACCGCCTTGTCCGTCATTATTCGGGTCTTTATCCTTGCTGTTCGGGTCTCCACCCTGAATCATAAAGTCCTTGATAATGCGGTGAAAGGAGGTGGAGTCATAAAACTTCTGCCGGGTGAGTTTGAGAAAATTTTTGCGGTGTTCAGGAGTTTCAGGAAAAAGGGCCACAGTAATTTCTCCGAATCGCGTGCCTATTACCACCAGAGTATCTTTGCCGGAATTTTTCATCGCCGAACCCGCCTGACCGCTTTTCTTCCCATTGAAAACCGAACAGGAAAAGAGAAATGAACTGAATATCAATATAAAACCAATTGAAAGTTTTCCTTTTTGCATCGTTGTTTTGATTTAAGGCTGCAAAGTTTGTTTAATTTTGGAAAGAATGGAAGCCCCGCCGGCATCCAAAATTTGAGCAGCCAGCTTTTTTCCTGTTTCCAGATGTGAATTTTCACCTTCATAGGGCCATGATAAACTGTTTTTCATCCTGACCTCATCCTTTCCGTCAAGAGAAATAATGCCGCCACTAAGTATCAGATTGTCGCCATTTCGCTGCGCATATCCAAAAACCGGCACACTGCATCCTCCTTCCATGGCCCGAAGAAATGCCCTTTCGGCTTCCAGGCAAATCCGGGTTTCAGGATCGGAAAGGGCCTGAGTCAAAATACGCTGAACAGCAGGGTCCAGATGGGTGGAAGCTTCAATGGCCAGAGAGCCCTGCCCCACGGCCGGTGTGAAGGTTTCAAGGTCCGGAATTTGGCGGATTATGTCGCTGTAGCCCATACGGCTTACTCCGGCGAAAGCCAGCAGCAAGGCATCGCAGGCCCCTTCTTCCATTTTTCTAATTCTTGTTTGAAGATTACCCCTCACCGGGCAGGTGATGATATGGGGGAAATACCGGGCCAGAGTAGCAACCCTGCGGGTAGAGGCTGTTCCGACTCGAATATGCTCATTTTCCAGGCGGATTCCATCTTTATGGCTTATCAATACATCAGATGCATTTTCTCTTTTGGTAAATGCTATGATCTGAAGCCCTTCAGGCAGGGCAGAAGGCATGTCTTTGGCTGAATGTACGGCAATTTCAGCTTCGCCTTTCAGCAGCATTTGTTCGAGTTCAAGGGTGAAAACGCCTTTGTCTCCGATCTTTGAAAGACTGACATCCAGTTTTTTATCTCCTGTGGTTTCAACCGGAAGCAATTCGGTCAAAAATCCCGCAGCCTGCAGGATATCTGCCACATGCCGGGCCTGCCACATTGCCAGCGGACTTGATCTTGTGGCCAGTCTTATGGTTTTCATGCTGCGCAAAGGAAAGGAAAATATGGTTTTTTACTTCCGGCCCGAATGGATTTCTACCTTTGCAACTGCAATTTTTATGAAAAATCTTTTGCCAGTACTTTCTCTTGGTCTTTTGCTTTCAGCTTGCTATGAGAGAAATTCCAATGACCCCAAAGCAGTAAAGGAAGAAATGCGGCAAAGGGAAATCGTACACCTAACACAGGCGCAGATTTCAGAAAGAGCCTTTCAGATCGGCGATACCCTCTGCTTTATGGCTGCCCGTGAGATGGAAAAGAGAATCCGCTCTTCAATAGATTCTTCCTGTTTGCCTGCTTTTGAGGCCACGCAAACCTGGCTGATACAGCTTCAGGAAGCCCAACTGAGCCGATTCAGTTTCAATCCTGCCGGGCTTCAGAAGATTAAAAGCAAAAAGGAAAAAGAGATTTTTGATGCGGTTTTATACAACCGCGAAAATCAGATACCCATTACACCCAATCTTCAGAAGGATGGGGATAAGGATTTTATTTTTACCAAAGCGCTGGTTTTAGACCAAGGCAAATGCGCTTCCTGCCACCAAAAGAACCCCTCAGGTCTGCTCCGTGGTAAAGCCGGTGATACCCTCGGCATTTGGAAAATTCGCTATGCCCGGCGCAAGGTGGTTCTCAGTTTTGTGGACTGAGTTAGGAATGTATTTCACCTGACAGCTCCTGAAGGCCAATTATAAATAAACCGTATTCCGGATTCTGAATAAAACCGGAGCCACGGGCCGGTTTGGATTCCTTTTTTTCTTGATTTGCATTTCTTTATGAAAGCCGGGATTTGCAGATTTGGATTCTTTATTTTTTTTCTTCTGGGATTTCTCCCCGAAAACGCATCGGCCCAAAAACTGAAAAAAAAGAAGGTGCTGGCCGGAGAGTCAGCCTTTGAACTCGATAGCCTTACCCTCATTTTTCCTTCCCTCCGTTGTATCAGCGATACCTCGCTTCGGTTTTCTTTTGATTTTAAGTCCAACAAACTGAAACGGGAACGGGTAAGTAATTCACTGGATTCCCTGGAATTTGAATATTATACCTATCCCTTTGCTGCCTGGAAGCCAATGTACCGCTTCAGCAGGAATCTGTATGATTCTATTTTGAACTTTACCGATTATCCGGGTCTCGAAAAAAGGTATGAGGAAAAAAGAGAGGAACTTTTTTCCTTGCCTGGAATCCAGAAAAATGGCGCCATTACCCGGGGCATAAGCCTTGGTAACAATCAGAACGGATTTGTAAACTCTTCGATGAACCTGCAGATGGAGGGCTTCATTGGTCCGGGTTTAAAAATGACGGCTGTGCTTTCTGATCAGAATGTCCCCTTTCAGCCACAGGGCAATACACAGCAAATCAGAGAGTTGGACCGTATTTTGATTCAGTTGGATCACAAAATGGGACAATTGCAGGCCGGAGATGTGGTTCTGAAAAATGAAGATTCCCGCTTCCTGCGTTTTTTTAAAAATATTCAGGGAGGGCAGGCCATCGCTTTCTGGGATTCTTCTGAAGGAAAAAGCCGCACACGGGTAGCTGGCGGCGTGGCCAAAGGAAAATTTGCATCCATTGTGGTGCAGACCCGGGAGGGTGTACAGGGTCCTTACCGGCTTCGCCCCCCCGACAATCCAGACTTTTCAGTAATCATTCTGGCTAACTCAGAGCGGATATATTTCGACAATCGCCTGCTGAAAAGGGGCTTCAATCAGGATTATGTAATCGACTATAATACAGGCGAATTGACCATGAACAACAACCTCCTTGTTACCCGCTTCACCCGTCTCCGCTGCGATTTTGAATATGCAGAAAGGAACTACAGCCGAAGTTCATGGCTTGCGGAGCATTCCCAGGTTATCGGCAGTACACAACTTCGTCTGAGTCATTATCAGGAGCAGGACAATCCCGCAAGACCTCTCGGCTTCAGTCTCGATTCGGTGAACAGTAAAATCCTCGGGGATGCCGGTGATGATCCTTCAAAAGCCATTTTGCCGGCTCAGACGATGGTGGAAAATTTCACAGAAGGGCAGCTTCTTTACAACCGCCGCGACAGTCTGATCGGCGGATCGATTGTTTCCTATTTCAGGCTGGCCCGCCCCGGAGATGCCGGTTTTTATCAGGTTGTTTTTTCAGATGTGGGGTTTGGTAAGGGAGATTATGTCCTCCTAGAAAATCTGGGAAATGGCAAGGCATACCGTTTTGCGGGTCAGGGGAATGGCAATTTTCTACCCATTCGTCAGGCGGTTTTGCCCAATCTTCGCTCTGTCAGTTCGGCTGCCCTTAACTTTGATCTGGGCAAAGGCCATCAGCTGGAAGCCGAAGGCGCATGGAGCAGATTCGATAAAAACCGTTTCTCAACTCTGGATGATGCTGATAATTCGGGGGATGCCCAGTTTTTGGGTTACCATTGGAAACCTCAATTTTCAGGAAAAAACCTGTCCGGTCAGGCAGGTGTGGCCTATACCCGGCTTTCAAAGCATTTCAGGGGAATAGACCGCTTCAGGCCCATCGAATTTGAACGGGACTGGAGCGCCAATGCAGGCGATACCCTCGCTGCAGATGATCATTTGCTGGAAGCAAAAGCCGGATTTGAGAAAAAAGAAAAATGGACCATTGGGTATGAAGGAGCCCTTCGTGATAAAGGAAAAAATGTGAAAGGCTTTCAGCAAAACCTCAATACGAGGCTGCAACTGGGGAATTTCATGTTCATTAACCAAGCATTTATGATGCAAAATGAGCGGCAAAATGAAAAGGCAGGATGGAACCGACTCAAATCTGAAGTAGCTTTCACCCGGTATGGCATAATTCCATCCTATCAGTTTTTGCTGGATGAAAATAAAATCGAAGGTGCCTTTTCGGATTCCGTTTTACGGACTGCTATGCATTTCAAAGCCCATACCCTTGCTTTCAGGGCCAAAGATTCGAGCCGGCAGACCCTTCAGGCAGGATATACCTACCGTGAAGACCAGATTCCGGTTCAGGGGTTATTTAAAAAGGAGCAATTTTCTCAGAATATCTTTGCAAGACTGGCCCGCAATCTGTCAGGTAATCAGCGGGTTGATTTCTTTCTGAATTACCGCCAAATAAGCTATGCGCGGTTTGCCGGATCGGACAATGAAGAGAATTTATCGGGCCGCTTCGATTATTCCGGCAATTTCTGGGACGGGGCCATGCGGCATGAATTTACCTACACCGCCAATACCGGGCAGGAACAGAAAAGAATATTTCAGTTTATCCGCATCAATGCCATCGGAGAGGGAACGCACCAATGGATTGATTTCAATGGCAATGGCCTTCAGGAACTGGATGAATTTGTGGAAGCCCAAAGGCCGGAGGATAAATTGTACATCAAGATTTTTACCCCCACGGCTGAATTTATAAAGGCATATTCCAATTCATTGAATTACAGACTGAATCTGTCGGCCCCTGTTTCCTGGCAGGGCGCAGGAGGATTAAGGCATTTGCTTTCCCGATTTGCTCTGCTCAGCAGTCTCCAGAACGATCAGAAAACAGTTTCCGGCTCTCTTGCATACCGCTATCTGCCTTTTCAGAAAGTGGAAAGCCAGGAAATCGTGGCTT
>JBIKMV010000163.1:0-6522 GCA_044359055.1 Catalimonadaceae bacterium | reverse complement strand
CCGGCCTCCAGCCAGATCAGCCTTCAATGGGTAAAGCAACTGGGCGGGGGCTTCGATGTCAACCGCCCGCTTGGACCCAGCCCGGATGCCGATGGCTGTATTTCCAGAAAAGCCTATTCGGTTTCCACCGATAGTCAGAACAACATTTTCGTGGCCGGTTATTATGCGGATTCCACCGATTTTGGCAATGGAGTCTGGATGATTCCGCCCGCAAACCACAGGAATGTGCTGTTTCTCGCCAAGTACGACAGCGCTGGCAATTTTCTGTTTGTAAAGAATTTTTATGGCATAGGAAATCCGGCAGGTGGTCATCGATTTGACAATGTATTCATCCGTGCAGATGCCGAAGGAAATGCTTTTTTGGCTGCCTGGCTTCGGGGCGGGCAGACCGATCTGGATCCGGGCCCGGGCACCTTCTCCGGGCAGGCCGGCCGGACTTATCTCATCAAACTCACGCCCGATGGCAATTTCGTCAATGCCGTTCAGGTGGCCTGGGCCTTTTCCGGTGTCACCGATCCTGCATTCATAGCGGCCAGCTATAAACTCGCGGGCGGGCGTTTTTATATAAATGATGGATCCAAGATTTACCGCTA
Organism: Catalimonadaceae bacterium; assembly: GCA_044359055.1. Taxonomy (GTDB): domain Bacteria; phylum Bacteroidota; class Bacteroidia; order Cytophagales; family Flexibacteraceae; genus CAMDMI01. The sequence continues at coordinate 5,929 of JBIKMV010000163.1, read as the reverse complement.
CAGCCCTAACCTCAACCTCGACCTTACCATCGATGCCCGAAGTTCTTCCGGACTCACAACCAATGAATTCAATTCCTGCAGCTTTACTTCCTTCGAGGTGGATCCCACTGGCCTCATTTATTGCAGCGTATTATCCTACGGAGCGGTGGGCTGCACCATGGACAATGCCAATCGATGGCTGGTAAAATACTCGGCCAATGGTACCCGTTTATGGACAAAGCCTTTCATGAGCGCCAGTAAGATCAGCCTTTATAAAAACCGGATAAGGGCTTCCGGCTACTTACCTTACCAGCTGCAAATCGATGCTGATCCCGGTCCAGACTCCTTTCTTGTTTCCGGTTCGGCTGATTTTCCCGGCTTTATTGCCGACTTTGATACATCTGGCCAGTTTATGCTTGCCCGAACCGTGTACCGCTTAATGGGCGACAAAAATTACGGCCTCAGTGCTTCTGCCGCCGTGAGACGGGTAGCGGGAACCTTTTCTCCCTCTGACATGAATACAACCAATGATTCCTTGCGCTATCATTATGAGGATCAGTCAGGGCCAGGTAGTTTTCTGGCAAGGGGGATAAACGATTTTGTGGTTTGCATCAGCGATGAATACGAAAACCTGTTTTCGCTCGCTCATTTTGGTGGTACGGGAGACGAAGTGGTTTACGACTGGACAGCCGACCGTTCCGGAAACCTGATCCTGGCCGGTACTTTCTGTCACGATGACGATTGCGATTATGATCCCGGCCCGGGTACGGTAAAGCTTTTCAATGCCTTTATGCAGGGCGACCCGGTTTTTCAAAACCGGATATCCACCGCCATTTTTCTGCTCAAACTAAAATTAAATCCTTAAAACATGCTTCAGATGAAACGCTTTTTTATTTTAGTATTGGCAGTATTGGCATTCCAGGTAAAATCCAAAGCACAACAGCCAAGAACCGTAAGGGCCTTGTTTCTGGGCAACAGTTATGTGGATGCCAATAACCTTCCGCTGCTGGTAAAGAATGCTGCGGCATCGGCAGGCGATACCCTGATTTATGCTGAAAACTGTCCGGGAGGCTATACTTTTTCCAACCACCTGAATGATCCGCTAAGTCTGGCCCAGATGGCCGAGCCGCAGTGGGATTATGTCATCATCCAGCAGCAGAGCGTAATGGGCGCAGCGGTTTGCAATGAGCCCGCCAACATTGCGCCCAATGCTTTCGAGCCAAATAATTTGCAAAGCGTGTCTGACCTCAAGCTGCTGATTGATGCGGAAGGCGCAACACCGATGCTCTACATGACCTGGGGAAGAAAGAATGGCGAAGCCTCTTTGTGTGCCCAGTTTCCGCAGGCGGGATATTATTGCACTTATCAGGGCATGGATTCTCTGCTGCAGAAGAACTACAGACAGATGGCAGGCCCCAACATGTGGTTCGAGGAGCGTCTTCCTCTTGCTGCTGTTGGAGCTGTATGGCGTTTTGTACGGGAAAATCATCCGGAAATTGAATTGTACAGTTCCGACGGATCGCATCCTTCTATCGCGGGTTCTTATCTGGCGGCCTGCACCTTCTACAACATGCTTTTCCGGAAATCGGCGCTCGGCATCACATACAACCCCGGCCTGCCAAATGCGGCGGCCTCCAACATCAGATTGGCAGTGAATGAGGTCATCCACAGCAATCTTCCATTCTGGAATGTGGGCTATTACGATCCTAACCCTGATTTCAATATCGAAGGCATCAATCCAGCCACTTCAACTGTTTCATTCAAAAACGAGTCGAACAAACTGCCTCTTTTTGGCAATTACCATTATCAGAATTTCAAAAGGTATCAATACCGCTGGAGTTTCGGCGATGGAAGCTTTTCAGATGAAGTGTCTCCTGCCCATACATTCAATGTCCCGGGCCTGTACTTGGTGAAATTATATGCCGCTTACAAGAATGGAAGTTTTAGGGACAGCGTCAGCCGGATGGTACGAATCGGTGGGCCGCTCATAGCCATCCGTGCAGTAGCCGAAAATGAACTGGAAACGGCTTTGGCCAGCAACGACAGCCTGTCGTTTCCAAGAATTTTGGCGGGTGATACCACATCAAGAACCTTTCATGTGTATAACCATGGTACACAGCCATTGACCATCAACCAGGTTTCGTTCAGCGGAGATAATGGCTGGTCGTATTTGCTGGATAGCGCAACGGTCAACCCTGGAAGAAAATCTGTTCTGACTTTACGATTTCATCCTGTGGCCGGAGGTCCGGCCGAATCCCTGTTAAGCCTCATCACGAATGACAATTTCACGGGTACTTTCTACCTCAATCTTTCTGGCAGCGGAATCGGGCAGAACCATGCCTATGAAGTGTACCGAAACAACACGATTTTGCCGGATGAGTCCGTCATCGATTATGGGGATCCGTCTGCACCGCAGGAAATCGAAACCCTGTTCCGGCTGAAAAATACAGGCAACATGCCCCTGAAAATCAAGTCCATTTATGTGACAGGAGATACCGCCTCTTTTTATGCTGTAGGCAGGTCAATGACGCTGAATCCCGGAAACAGCCAGACCATTCCGGTCAAATTCCGTGTAACCGATACGCTTTCACGCACAGCCTTCCTCAACATTTCCACCAACCATCCAAGCAAGCCGCTGTACCGGATTAAACTAACTGCATGGCCTGAAATCACCGCACTGCAACCGCTTCTGGAAGATAAGCTTGCCATTTATCCCAATCCTGCAGGAGATGAAGTGAATGTTGCTCTCGGTCATGGGCCTATTACCGGATACAGGCTTTCCGATATTCAGGGAAAAATAGTGGATGAGAAACAGGTTTCGGCAAGCCGGTTACTCAGGCTGAACTCCCTGTGTCTGGCGCCGGGCATTTATCTGATGGAAGTAACGAGTGCGACTGGTAAAAAGTACAAGGGTAAGGTGGTGAAGATGAAGAGTTGAGGCGGTATTACACACCCTCCCAGGTGCGTGCACCGATGCACCAATACTATCCGATCTTCAGCATCACCTCCGTTTACCAAACCATCGCCGGGGCTTTCCCTTTTTGGCCAATGCACTGCTGGGTGGCAATTCTTTTACCGAGGGGTCATTGGCCGGCTTTCTTGAAACCGGCTTCGGCTTCTCCACCTCCTGATTGGCGAGGGGAAATGGATTGTCGGCCACGATGGGAATGCTGTTTCCAATCAGCTTCTGTATATCCCGTAGAAATTCTTTTTCTTCTTCATCGCAAAAGGAAATGGCCCTGCCTTCGGCCCCGGCCCTGCCCGTTCGCCCGATGCGGTGTACATAACTTTCGGGTATGTTGGGCAACTCATAGTTGATCACAAACCCGAGATCGTCCACATCTATACCCCTGGCCGCAATGTCTGTTGCCACCAAAACGCGGATATGGGAATTTTTAAAATCGGAAAGGGCTTTTTGCCTTGCATTCTGAGATTTGTTTCCGTGGATGGCTGCTGATTTGATGTTGATTTTCAGCAGGTCCTTGACCACCTTATCGGCCCCATGTTTTGTCTTGGTAAAAACCAGGGCCCGCTTTATACTTTTGTCTTTCAGCACATGGGCGAGCAGGGCTTTTTTGTCGGGCTTGTCTACCAGATATACGCCTTGCTGAATCGTTTGCGCTGTGGTGGCAGCCGGGGTAACCTCCACTTTAACAGGGTCTTGCAAAATATCGGCGGAAAGTTTTACGATTTCGGGCGGCATGGTGGCCGAAAAGAAAATGCTTTGCCTTTGGCGGGGAATCCGGCCAATAATCTTTTTCACATCGTGCACAAAGCCCATATCCAGCATCCGGTCGGCTTCGTCAAGGACAAAAAACTCAAGTCCCTGCAAATGGATATATTTTTGGTCCATCAGGTCCAGAAGGCGGCCCGGAGTGGCTACAAGGATATCAATGTTCTTTTTCAGGGCTTCGGTTTGAGCAAATTGCGAAACACCGCCAAAAATGACCAGGGTTTTGAGTGGCAAATGCCGCCCATATGATTTAAAGCTTTCGTCAATCTGAATGGCGAGCTCTCTGGTGGGGGTAAGAATCAAGGCTTTGATGCCGTTTTTTCCTTTCCTGCCGTGCAGCAATTGGAGTATTGGAATGGCGAAAGCCGCCGTTTTTCCGGTTCCGGTTTGGGCAATGCCCAGCAAATCTTTTTCTGCAAGCAGGTGTGGAATGGCCTTTTCCTGAATGGGCGTTGGTTGTGTGTATCCCTCCTCTTCAATCGCTTTCAGGATTTGAGGAAGGAGTTGTAAGTCGTTAAAAATCAAAGGAATAAATGAATTGTATAAGGAAAAACCCAAAAAGCGGGTTTTCTTAAAGATGAAATTTCCGGGCAGTGAAAAATACCCCTTTCTTTTGCTTTATATGGTTCGGACTTTCTTTACTGATAGGAAATATTTTGTAAAGATAGGCATTGCGGGCGTATATGCGGGCAATTATTTCAGCCTGAGCAAAAAAGGCGCTCCTTTCCAATGGAATCAGGACAGGCCGACCGGCACCTGCATCGACACTTCCAATGTGGTGCAGATTTCTATTGCCAATACCTGCAGCACTAGGGTCAGCCATTCCAATTTCAACAGCGTTAGCGATACGCCTTTGCGGCTCGGAATGCAGGAAATTATTTCAGCCCGGACTAAAAAACCACAGCCATTCTCCGCAAGCTTCCCGGGGATTTTTATTCATCGACAGGAAGATTCTTCAGATACCTTTGAGCTTTGTAAAAACTGTATGGAAGACGAATTAATCAAAAATACGAACCGAATTTGGCAAAAACTCAGGTCTGAAGACGGGATATTGAATAAATTAGGAAGCATCACCGGAGAGATTCTGGTCATTGGTTTCGCGGTTTCGTTTTCAATCTGGATAAACAGCTGGTCCGAAAAAATAAAGGAGCAGGAAGAGGTGCTGGATTTTCTGCTCATTTGTCAGGAGGAAATTGCCGGTGATACCGCAGACCTCCTCAGGTGCAAGGCAGAAATTGAAAATGCCCTGGAGGTCAATAGTCTTATAAGCCGGATTACACCTGCCATTCTGGACAGCATAAAAGCAAACAACCTCAATGTGTCTTTCAATGGAAAACCCTTAATCCGCCAAACCCATGTTGCAGGCTATGAGGGTTTTAAAACCTCCGGCAGATTGGGAAACATTGAAAACAAGAACCTGAAACGGAAAATAATGGAATATTATGAGGTGCTGATGCCCTCTTTAAGCAGGGCCGAAGAATTGTACAACACCAATACAGGAAAAACGGTGGACCTCATTATGGACCGTGCAAGCGTAAAAGGAAAAGACGCTTTTTTGGAAAAAAGGATTCAGATGCAACTCAATTTGAATCTTACCATGGCTTCCTCAATGGCCCCGACTTACGCCAATGTCCTGAACTGGGCAGCAAATTTTCAGGTAGAACTGAACAAAGAAATTACAGCTAAAAAGGAAAGCACCTGGTTCTGATGGCAGCCATCCGGGTTCGGGGTGATTAGGACCGGGGTGCGCAGCCGCCCGAATCCTACTACCCAACAACCGCAATACCATTAAAATCTATCCGAATCCCGCCAATACTCACCTTACGATTGACAATGGCAACTTTGGCCTGATGCAAGGGTATAAAATTCGGGTCACCAACAGCTTAGGTCAGGAAGTATTTTTTAGTCCGGCTACCCAGCAACAATTCTATATTGACCTCAGTACCTGGACCGGGATGGGAGCCTATTTTGTACATTTGATTTTCAACCAAGGCAATACCATTCAAATCAAGAAAATCATTTTGCAGTAGTCCAATTGGTATTTTCAACTTTATTGAAGAAGTATTTGTGCAGAGATGTTTTTATCTCTTCCAAATGAATCATCATTCATCGTGCTTCAATAAAAAAAGCCTGTTTCTGCAGTAGAAACAGGCTTTTTGTTTACGCCGAACGGAGGATCAATCTGCCTCTGCAAAGGCCGGCTTGGCCAGGCCTTTG
>JBIKMV010000025.1:0-21916 GCA_044359055.1 Catalimonadaceae bacterium | reverse complement strand
AAACCTGCAGGCTATCGGAGACCTGCAAGACTCCCATTCCACCAATGCCAATGATTCTCCGGATGTGGTTTTTTTGCATGCCTGCCACCATATTTTCAATGGCCACCTGCCGAAGATTGGTTTGACCTAGGTCTGAACCTACGGCAGAAAGCACCACATCCACTCCTTTAAGGGCATTTTCTACTGAAGCCGCTTGGGTAACATCACCCTGATAGATGGTGAGTCTCGGGTGGTGGCTGACGATACTATCGGGATTTCTTACAAAGGCTGTAACTTCCCAGCCCTCTTCCAAAGCATTATGAACCAGCTGCTTGCCTGTACGACCGGAGCTGCCAAAAACGATTACTTTCATAGAGTTGCTGTTTATTTTTGAATTCGAAATGTAGCAAAGGCCTCCCTTGAAAAAGCAATAAAATGTAAATTTTTTCGGGAAAACCGGGGCTTAAAAAGGCGGCTCATCAGGATTTCCGGAAGAAGGCGGCGGGGGTGGAATATCCATAAAACCATCTTCAGGAAGGCGGGAGTTGAGTTTACTGGAAAGCTTTACCCTTTCAGAGCCAATCTGATCGGTGATGGAAGCATCGATATAGCCCGATTCGGTTTCCACATAATTCTGGTCGTAGTCCACAAATTTGGTGTTTTTGGCTTGGAACTTAAGCAGGATTGTGCCCACATCGCCATTGCGATGTTTGGCCAGAATAAATTCTACCAATCCTTCGGTATTGCGCCCGTCTTCGTCGGTCTTGAGGCCATAATACTCTGGTCTGTACAGGAAGGCAACAAGGTCTGCATCCTGTTCAATGGACCCAGATTCCCGGAGATCTGACAGCAGCGGCCTTTTCACCCCGGCGCGGGTTTCTACAGATCGGCTCAGCTGACTGAGTGCAATCACAGGCAGATTGAGTTCTTTGGCCAGGGCTTTGAGGGAGCGGGAAATCAGGCTGACCTCTTCGGTTCGGGTTCCGCCACCGCGCATGCCTTCCACACCCATAAGCTGCAGATAGTCGATGATTACCATCCCGATGTCATGCTGCGCTTTCAGCCTGCGGCATTTTGCTCTGAGCTGCACAGGGGTAATGGCCGGTGAATCATCTATGAAAAGAGGAGCTTTGGAGAGCTCGGTTACGCGGTTGTTCAGCTGTGCCCATTCCCATTCTTCCAGATTTCCTTTTCTGAGTTTGTCGCCGGGCAATCCGGTTTCACCAGAAATCATCCTGTTTACCAATTGCTCAGCGGGCATCTCCAACGAAAAAATGGCCACCGGCTTTTTGAATTTTACCGCCGCATTTCTTGCCACGGTCAGGACAAATGCAGTTTTTCCCATCCCCGGCCTTGCTGCGAGAATAACGAGGTCAGAGTTTTGCCAGCCACCGGTGGTCCGGTCGAGGGCAATAAGGCCGGAGGGAATTCCGGTAACCCCATCGGTAAAATCTCTTTTGGCCATCATGCTTTCAATAGACAGACGAACCAGGGTTTTCATGTCCACCACATTGCGCCCCAGATTTTTTTCGGCTATCTGAAAAATGGAGGTCTCGGTACGGTCCAGGAGCTGAAAAACATCGGTGTTGTCTTCATAGGCATCCTTTACCGCTGTTGTGCCTGCAGATATGATTTCTCTTTTCAGGAAATGCTCGAGCACGATACGGGAATGGGCTTCCACATGAGCGGCAGAAGAAATTTTAGACGCCAGCTTTGCCAGATACCTTGCACCTCCAATCCACTGAAAGTCATTGGTTTCTTTCAGCCTGTTGGCCACGGTGAGCACATCTACAGGCTTTCCTTCCCCAAAAAGGTCCATAATGGCTGAAAAAATTTTCTGGTTTTCCTCGGAATAAAAACATTCAGGTCTGAGCATTTCGCTAACCGTGTTCAGGCTTTCTTTGTCCAGCATCAGGGCTCCGAGAACGGCTTCTTCCACCTCCGGCACCTGAGGCACCACCTTGCCCCCAAGGCGAACGATTTCTTCGGCCAGAGATTTCTGACCTCTTGAGTTCTTTTTCAATGCCTTTTGCAGAAGCGATGATTCCGGGGGTTTTTCCATAAATATTGATTGATGCGAGATTTTCTGAAGCCTTTTCCGAATAGGGGCTGCGAAGATACAGGATTTTGGGTTTCTGGAAGCCTGAGGGAAATAGCAGCCCGTTTTTTTTTCGACAGAGTTTTCCTTACAAAGCATAGACCCGGAAAACCCCTCAGGCCGGCTGGTTTTCCAGAAATGAAAAAGGCCATTACTTTTTCAAACAATGACCTTTTAATCAATACATTACAATAGCATCAGGCTACCATCATGCGCTTCGAAAACTTCGATTTGCTGATTTTGGATTCCGCATATTCCCTGTCTACAGTGAGGTGGCTTACCTCCTGTTTGGATGGCATATCAAACATGGCATCCGTGAGAATGGCCTCGCAAATGGAACGAAGACCCCTTGCGCCAAGATTGAACTCCAGCGCTTTTTCCACAATGAAATCAACGGCCGAATCGGTAAACTCCAGTTCAGTTTCCTCCATCTTAAAAAGCTTTTTGTATTGCTTGATCAGGGCGTTTTTGGGTTCTACCAATATCCGCTTCAGGGTTTCTGCATCGAGAGGGAAAAGGTAGGATATCACAGGCAAGCGACCCAGAAGCTCCGGAATGAGCCCAAAGGTTTTCAAATCGGCAGAAGTAACATAACTCAAAAGCTCATTTTTGTGGATGTCAGACTGCTTTTCGCTTGACATGGTAAATCCTATGGGCTTGGAGTTTAACCTCGATGCGATGATTTTTGCCAGACCGTCAAATGCTCCTCCGCATATAAAAAGGATATTTTCGGTGTTGATGGGTATCATTTTCTGCTCCGGATGTTTGCGTCCGCCCTGCGGGGGCACATTGACCACCGAGCCCTCCAGCAATTTCAGCAGAGCCTGTTGAACACCCTCTCCGCTCACATCCCTTGTGATGGAAGCATTGTCGCCTTTTCTGGCAATTTTATCAATCTCGTCTATGTACACAATGCCCCTTTCGGCAGCCTTTACATCATAATCGGCGGCCTGCAGAAGTCGGGTGAGGATGGTTTCCACATCTTCCCCCACATAACCGGCCTCTGTAATCACTGTGGCATCGGCAATACAAAAAGGAACATTCAGTTTTTTTGCCAGAGTGCGGGCCAGATAGGTTTTGCCTGTACCGGTTTCTCCCACCAGTACGATGTTTGATTTTTCAATCACCACATCTTCATAGTCCCGCACTTTGGGCTGCTCCAGCCTTTTAAAATGGTTGTAAACTGCTACTGAAAGTACTTTTTTGGCTTCTTCCTGCCCGATTACAAATTCATCGAGGTGCCTCTTCAAGTCTGCAGGCTTCACCAGATGCATACCACCCGCCTGACTCTTGAATTTCTTTTTCTCCTGCGAGAGCTCGTCTTCGAGGATTTCGAAAGCTTTTTCGATACAAAAATTGCAGATGTGCACATCCGGTCCGGAGACCATTAGGACGACATCTTTCTTGTTTCTTCCGCAGAACGAACAATTAATGGATCTTGCCAAGAGAAGTAATGGTTATGTTTTTTTTAATTGGTTGTATTACCGGCTGTCTGAAGTTTTTTCTCCGGGCAGGAAAAACAGAATCCGGATGGATCTGGTACTCTGGAATCAGCTTTTGGTGAGGATTTCATCCAGAAGCCCGTAGGCTTTGGCTTCTTCAGCCCTGAACCACTTATCCCTTTCAGAATCAATTTCTATCTGCTCTACAGTTTGCCCTGTATGAGAAGCCAGAATTTCGTACAATTCGCCCCGGAGCTTCACAATTTCCTTAGCGGTGATTTCGATGTCGGTAGATTTACCCTGAGCACCACCGGAAGGCTGATGAATCATAACACGGGCATGTGGCAGCGCAGAGCGTTTTCCTTTGGCTCCGCCGGCCAGCAAAACAGCCCCCATGGAAGCTGCCAGAGAGGTACAGATGGTGGCTACTTCGGGGTTGATATACTGCATGGTATCGTAGATTCCCATTCCGGCATATACCGAACCTCCGGGGGAATTTATGTACATCATGATGTCTTTTTTCGGGTCTGCCGACTGCAGAAACAACATCTGGGCAATCACGATATTGGCAATCTGATCATCCACAGGGGTACCGAAAAAAATAATCCGGTCCATGATAAGCCTTGAGAATACATCAATCTGGGCAAAGCGTACGGGCCTTTCTTCGATGATATACTGGGTGGTATTTTCTACCGTGGGTCTTGCCACATCTCCGATATGGCTCATGTAGTCGTCCAGGGTATGGCCGCTCATACCAAGGTGGTGAACGGCATATTTTCTGAATTCGTTTGGTTGGTTCATGAAATTTGTCCTTTAAATCTGATGCAAGCTAGTTCAATTCTTCAACCATTTTGTTGAATTCATCAATCCCTACAGATTTTCTGACAATTTTTCCCTTTTCAGTCACAATAGAGGCGATTTTGGCAGTAAGGGCCTTTTCGGCCATCTGCTCTTCGTTGCGTTTTTCTTTATCGTTGAGGAAATGATCCACAAATCTCATCAGGAAGTCATCGCCCAAATGGGCCATCCCCATTTGCCTCAGTTCGGCAGAAACCTTCTCTTTGGCTTGCTCCACAACATCTTCCCGGGAAATGCGGATCTGATGGGCATTGGCAATGGCTTCCCGAATCAGACTCATTCTGAGAGAAACAAGATATTGCGGAATAAAGGATTGCATTTCTTCCGATGAGTGCTTTTCGCCTGCTCTTTCGAGGATGATTTTGCTGATGATGTCTTCCGGTAATTCCAGTGCAGACTGATCGAGCAAAAACTTTTCGAGTTTCATCCTGAACAATGCTTCTGACTCTTCCCTGTAGGTGTCTTCGAACATGGCCCTAACGCCTTTGCGGAATTCTTCTTCGGTTTCCACATCCGGATTTCCCAGAACTTTTTCAAAGAGTTTTTCATCCAGTTCGGCTGCAACGGTGGTGCTTATTTTGGTAATTTCCAGAGTAAACAAACCTTTGAACTCCCTTGAGTTGTCTTTGTCGCGGTAGGAGTTGATTACAAAGCGGATTTCCTCATCGGCAAAGGCCTCCTCTATGGGAAATTCCATGGTTTCACTCACTTTTTTACCCAGAAACTGCGATTGATAACCCGGCTTGATTCGGCTGAAGGGGAAGTCGGTTTCGGTTTCAAATGTGCCGTCTGCCGATTTAAGGACGCCTTTGATAAGGTCTCCTTCGGCGATGAAATCGGATTCCCTCACTTCACCGTACCTCTTTTGCATATCGGCAATGAAGGAGTTCATTCTCTCCTCAGAAACGAGAATTTCGGGGTATTCGAGAGAAATATTTTCCAAGGCAGGGAAACTGACCTCAGGCTTCAGAGCCATGTGGAAAGAGAATTTCAGGGTATCTACAGCCTCGTTTTCTTCTTCGGAAGGCATCTGGTTATCGGCATAGATCATATCGCCCAGGACTTTAATCTGATGGTCTTTCAGATACTGGTCGATGGATTTGTTAAGCACCGAATTGATGGCTTCGGACCTAAGGGCAGTCCCGTACATGCGTTCCACAAGGGCCGGTGGCACCTTACCGGGCCGGAAGCCTTTCATCTGGACTTTTTTAGAGTAATCCTTTATTTTGGATTGATAATCAGTAATATAATCTTGCTGGCCGAGCGAGATGGTGAGAAGGGCCGAGGATTTTTCCTTTTTTTCGAATTGAATTTCCACTTGAATTTCCTTTTAGGAATGAAACAAAAAACCCTGCTGAGCAGGGCTTCTTTACAGGGTGCGGATGGAGGGACTCGAACCCCCATGCCTCGCAGCGCTAGATCCTAAGTCTAGTGCGTCTACCAATTTCGCCACATCCGCAATGGGGGCGCAAAAGTAAGGCTTTTCGGGTGCAATGCAACAAGGAGGGGAGAAATATTTTGGTATTCCGGGTTTTTCAGGCCTGGAGACATTTTGAAGTCCTGAATCAACCTCACCATAGTCTTTGTTGAGAAAGGTTGATGCCCTTTGGGTCGATGATTGGCAGCCTGTTTGACTTTCCTGGGAAAATGAGAAAACTGCACAGAGCCCGGACTACCGAACGGGGGACAAAAAACAAAAAAGATGAGGATTACACCAAGGGATTCAAACTGATTATTTTATGCTGTCACTTATTTAAAACAGAAAGGTTTATTAATTTCTAATAGAATTACAATGCATTAATTTTCAGGGCCACTGTGGCAGAATACAGGATTACTTCAGCGAAGCAGGGTCAAAACCAAGGAGAAAGATGTCATCGGTTTGGTCCTGGGTTCCCTGCCATTTCCTAAGGCTGAGATCAAGTTCAATTTCCTTATTCAGTTCCGGATTCTGATGTAACCGCTGAACATACTCCAATAAACCCTTCCGACTTAGCTTTTTGGAAAAAGGTCCGCCAAACTGGTCGGTAACACCATCTGTAAAGAAATAAAGAAAATCCCCTTTCCGAAATGGAAATTCAATTGTTTTGATTTCCTCGTTGCTGAAAATTTTACTCCCGATGCTTTGCCCGCGGAAAGAGTAGTAATCTGCCACTCCTTCGGCACCCCGGTAATGGATAAAGGCCATTCTCTGACCTGAAACCTGATAAACTGATGCATCAGGATCAATTCTTATGATAGCAATATCGAGACCGTCGGGCACATTGTACTCATTCCCCATTCGGGAAAGATTTCTCAGAATATTATGGTTCAGATCGAGGAGGATCTCCTGCAGGCTTCTGGTTTTTCGGCACACTCTTGTGATAATACTATGGCTGAGCACCGAAAGCAATGCAGCAGGGACACCATGGCCGGTACAATCACCCAAAGCCACAATGGTATCATTTCGATTTTTAAGGCGTGAAATTACTGAGAAATCACCGCTAATGATATTTTTGGGTCTATTAATAAAAAGGCAGTCTCCAAAAAGCCGGTGAAAATCTTTTTTCTGGGGTAGAATACTTTTCTGGATGCTCTCAGCAAACAGAATAGAATCGGTAAGTTCTTTGAGGGAATCAATGACCTTTTCCAGTTCATCAGGCGAAATGGGTTTACTTACAAACCCTTTCATATCGGTTTCAATAGCCCTGCGGAAATTGGAATCTTCTGTATTGCCCGTAACATAAAGTACTGGTACTGATCTGATTTCCTGTATTTTTTTCACTGTGTCGATGCCATCAAGGGAATCCTCGAGACGCACATCCATCAGAATCAGGTCAGCATTATCTTTTCTGAAAAAGTCGATTGCTTCTTCTCCGTTGGTAAAACAGGCAATAACCTCATGCCCAAGATCTTTAACATAGTGCTTATGCAATTCCTGAATGATCAGGTCATCTTCCACTATCACAATCTTCTTTTTCATCCCGAACCGCTTCATATCAAACATAGGGAGCAACTGAATTCATGATTGAATAATATCGACAGAATATAGGATTATGAACTGCTTTTAATGGGTTTTGTCTTTAAGCCAAAACTAAATCAAATCCAGTTTTTTTCTTTGAATTTTTAAATTCTCTTAAGATTTTCCATTTACAGAGATGGCAAAATAGTCAGATTCTGCAGGTAATCCCGCAGAAAGGCAAAAGGGGTTACAATCATTCGGAATAGCCACTGCAAGAAAAAGTAGTACATGATGAAGAAAAAGAAGATTGTAATTGTAGCTGATAGGATTCTGATTTCAGAATTTTACCATCACTACCTGGTAAACCTTGGACAAGAAGTACTGGCAACTTTTTCTGACAGGCACGCTGCTTTTGAATTTTTAAAGGAAAACAGGGCTGATCTCGTGCTGATGGATAGCAAATCAGGAAATTCTGAAAATGGAATAGAAACTTTGGAGCATGTTAATGTTTTCTGTGATACACCTGTGGTTTATGTTTCCGAGAATTCTGAAAATGATAATCTAAAAGGAGCCCTTAATTCGGAAATTTTCACCTTGAAAAGCCAGCACGAGGACATGGATGATGTGGACAATATTCTCGGCTCGCTCAAAGATATCAATGCTTCCATTTTGTATGCCAAGCGGATTCAGCGGGCCATTTTTCCGCAGAGAAAGGAAATATCCAGAATTCTGCCTGGTGCCTTGTTTATCTCTCGGCCAAAGCATATAGTAAACGGGGACTTTTGTTTCATTGTCAAAAACCGCACCCGTAACTGGATTACTGCAGGAATCGGCGATTGTGCCGGACATGGTGTTCCTGCGGCACTACTTTCAGTAATGTCTCATGAAACATTACGGAGTTTGGCTCGTCGGAATCTGGAACCACGGGAAATCATTTGCCAGCTGAATCGGAATATTGTTCGAAACCTTTCACGGGTCGACCGTAGCAGAAAATTGTCTGATTATCTTGATTTACTTGTTTTTCGAATCGAGGTAAATGAGCAGATAATCTCCATTGCCGACCTGCGCATTCCATTTGTCCGGTATGTGGCAAAGAACGGTGAGATAGAATGGCACCAGGACGACGGGCCCCGAATCGGAAGTGAATTCATCCATCCTGAACAGATTTCCACAAAGACTTTTCACTATCAGGAAGGCGATTTTTTCTTCTTTTTTACCGACGGACTCCCCAATCTATGTGGTGGCAGTGAAGGGAAAATATTAAAAAAGGAAGGCCTGCTTGAAATAATCCGAAAAATTATTGACCAAACCTATTCTGCCAGGGACATAGAATTTGATTTTCTGCTTAGGAAATGGCAGGGCACCTCAATTGCCGGCGACGATATGCTTCTGCTTGGTTTTTCTCCTTTTGAAATTACAAAACACCCCCAATAAAAATGTACGGACTTGTTAATAAGGCAATCCACGAACTTGTGCGCAATCGCTTTGGCGAAAAGCGCTGGGAAATCATTTGTTCCAAGGCCGGATTTGAAGATGAGGAATTCATTGGATTGAAATCCTATCCCGATCAGGTTACCTTAGATATACTGCAGGCCTGTTCAGAAGAGCTGGGCATTCCGGTACACAATCTGATGGAGCTATGCGGTGAGACATGGATAGAACATACTGCTGCCAGCGGGTATGAAAATGTACTCAATCTGGCGGGTAGTAATATGGTTGATTTTCTTTACAATCTCAACCTCGTTCACTCCAGGATTTCCCATCTTATGCCAGACATGCGGCCTCCATCGTTTAAGGTAAAAAAGGAGAGTGCGAAAACAATTCAACTGCTGTACCAAAGCGACAGGCTTGGAATGGAGCCATTGGCGGTCGGAATTTTACGCGGTCTTGGGCGAAGATTTGGTCATTCAGTTGTGGTAAATATATTGGGTGCTGACCCGGACGACCCCGCATCCACCCTGTTTGAAATCACTTGGTAATTCATGATTCCGCCTTCTCTTCCTGCCAATGAAAATGACCGCCTTACGGCCCTTCATTCCATTGGAATTCTGGATACGGATCCTGAAGAAGACTTTGATAACATCACAAAACTTGCTGCCTGGATTTGTCGGGTTCCGGATAGCATGGTTTCACTTATAGATTCAGACAGACAATGGTTTAAGTCAAGGATTAAGTTGGAGATATGCGAAACCGACCGGAAAATTTCTTTTTGTGGTCATGCCATTCACCATCTTCAGGATGATGTTTTCGTTGTTGAAGATGCGCTTGAAGATCAGCGCTTTAACGATAATCCCCTTGTAACAGGTGAGCCCTATATTCGTTTTTATGCAGGTGCTCCTCTGGTTGATGAGCATGGATTTGCCCTTGGAACCCTCTGCGTTATCGACCGGCAGCCCCGGAAACTCACAGCAGATCAGATTCAGGGGCTTCGCACCATGGCCCGGAGTGTTTCGGCGTTATTGCAGATTAGAAAACAGAATAAAGACCTCGCTTCGGAAAAGGAATATACGCTTCGGTCCCTTACACATGCATCACCCTATTTGCTCATAATCAATAGGGAAGGCTCAATACAGCAAATCGGGGATAATTTCTCCATTTCGCTGCCTGGCATATGTATCGGCTCGAAATTTGATGATTTTTTTTCGTGGGAATCTTTTAATCCAGCGGAAATTTTCACGCCCGATTTCAATAGCAAAGGCATTTATATTTTTTCTGCCAAAGCCCAGCCACAGCTTTACAAATCCAGTATCAGGTTGTTTTCGCCGGATTCGTTTGTAATTTTTGCCAATCCTGTGGTTAACCATCAGTTCCCGCTGGTCAATTACCACGTCAATGTCAGCCATTTTCAATCACAGGATTATTTTTCTGAATTCCTTTTTATCCGGGATTCTGCAGTGAAAAGTCTTGCAGAAATGCTGGAAATGAATGAGCGCATTTCCGGAAAAAACAAAGAACTCCGGCGCATAAGAGAGGAGCTGGAAGTTGCCAAATCGGCTCTGGAAGAAAAAGTGGAAGAAAGGACCCTTCAGGTCAAACATCTGGCGTATTTTCCACACCAGAATCCCAATCCTGTAGTTGAGCTGGATGTAGAAAAAAGAGTCATCTCTTATGTAAATCCTGCAGCTGAAAATTTCTTTTTCAATCTTTTGAAAAAAGGCTTTGAGGGTTTCATTTCGGATATTGGGCTAAGCAACCAAGATGTTCTGAGTGGAAAGTCAAAAAAACACCGAACCGAAATTGGAGATAATTTTCTCGAAGCAAACATGTTTTTTGTACCCGGTTCTTCCAAGCTTCGGTTTTATTTTCATGACCTTACTGAAATCCGGAATTCACAAAAGGAAGCAGAAATAAAACGGTTGGATTTTATTCGTCAGCAGGACATTCTACTGGAAATCCGCAGTCTGCCATCCAATCTGGATTTCAATGAAAAGCTCCGGATAATTTCTCAGAGGGCTTCTTCGTTTCTTGGATCTCATCGCTCCAGCATTTGGTTTTATTCTGATGAAAACAAGTCAGCCATTCATACTGATGCTGTTTTTTTAAAAGAAAGCCTGAGTTTTTCTGAACCATTATCATTACACCGTTCTGATTTTCCGGGCTATTTCGAAGCACTTACCAGGCATCAAGAAATTGTCGCCGTAGATGCTGTACATGACCCAAGGACCTGCGAATTTGCGGAAGTTTATCTCAAACCGCTGGGCATTTGTTCTATGCTTGATGTCCCAATAAGGAGGCAGAATGATGTTTTTGGCGTTTTGTGTTCTGAATATACCGGCACATTGCTGAAAACCTGGACAGAAAATGAGATTGCTTTTGCCAATTCCATTGCCGATGCCATTTCACTTGCCTATGAAACAGAGCAGTTGAAAATTTCCCAAAAAAACCTTGCTCAAAAAACCCGGTCGCTGGAACAAACAATGGAGCAATTGGTAAATATGCAGGGAGATCTGATAAGGCAGGAAAAACTGGCGACCCTTGGCATGCTGATTGCAGGGATTGCACATGAAATCAATACCCCCCTTGGTGCCATCAAAGCATCCAATCAAATTGTGGAAGATACCCTCCGGAATGAGGTTTTTACTTCATTGGCAAAGATGAACCAGGAAAACTTCAGGCAGGCTCTTGATTTGTTTCACTTGTACCAACCCGCCGAACTGCCGCTAAACACAAGAGAGGAAAGGGCCCTTTTAAAAGACCTTGAAGAAAAACTTGCTGCAAAATACCCTCTGCTTAAGCAACCTTCACGCTTCGCCCGCATGATCCTGGAACTGGGATTTCACAATCTGGATCCAGTCCTGAATCGGTTTCTTTCAAGTCAGGATAATAAGGAAGTCTTCCATTTTGCCCTAAGCCTGATCAGGATGAATAAATCTGTTCAAACTATTGGTATTGGGGTAGATAAGGCTGCCCGGGTTGTAAAGGCATTGAATAATTTTTCTCATGGCAATCTCAATCAGGTAATGGTTGATTTCAATCTTTATGAGGGTCTGGAATTGGCCATCACAATATTGTGGAATAAAATCAAAGATGGGGCCACGATAAAACTGGATGTCGGAAGAGATGTGGTTCTTCATGGCAATCAGGAGGAATTGGGACAGGTTTGGACCAATCTTATCAATAATGCCCTTCAGGCTTCCGCAAATAAATGCGTCATTCATATACAGCATGGAATTTCAGGCAACTGGCATCATCTGAAATTTTCAAACGATGGCCCGCCCATTCCTGAAGAGATACTGCCAAAAATATTCGATGCCTTTTTTACAACCAAGTCCTTCGGAGAAGGTACTGGTCTGGGCTTGAACATTTCCCGCCAGATTATAGAAAAGCACGGTGGTTCCATAATAGTGAGTTCCAATTCCCTTGAAACCATATTTGAGGTTATCCTGCCTGTTAACCAACCAAATCAATCAGCACAATGACCGGACAAAAGCTTGCCATTCTTACCGTTGATGATGAAAAAATCATCCTTGACTCCATTCGCGCCCAACTTGAGCGAAACTTTCATCAAAAGTACTTACTTGAATTTGCCCAAAGTGCAGAAGAAGCAAAGGAAATAACCACCGAACTGGTGTCTGCCGGGGTAACCATTCTGCTTATTATTTCCGACTATCAGATGGAAGGAATGAAGGGAGACGAGTTAGCGCATTGGATCAGGGAAAAATATCCGCAGATTAAAGTGGTCATCCTTACCGGGCATATGGGGCAGGAATTATCCCGAACACTAATGGATGGACAAGTCGTTGAAAAAATTCTTCAGAAACCATGGAAGGAGTCTGAACTAGTTGAGCTTGTAGAACAATTAGGTCCTGTTGGCTATGCGTAAGCTGATTTTAATTGTAGATGATGAGTTCATCATTCTGGAGTCGCTCAGGATTCAACTTGAGCGTTTTCTGCCGGATGAAATTGAAATAGAGACTGCCCATTCCGGATCAGAAGCAGCAGAGGTCTTGGAAGACATTGCCGAAAAAGGCCATCAGTTGCTTTTGGTTATATCCGATCATAATCTTGGAGATATAAAAGGAACGGAAGTTTTGCTCCGTGTGAAACAACTATTTCCAAAAACACCTCGAATTCTGCTCAGTGGACAGGCCGGCACCGACAAGGAAATGGAAACCTACACCAACGAAAAAAACCTGGATTTGTACATCACAAAACCATGGGAAATAGAAGAACTGAAGTCCAGGATTGAAAATTTTACAGGTTCAGGAAAGTAAATGAAGATTCAAAATCAGGAAAAACCACAAATAAGGGAGGAATTGGAAGCTCTTCTTCCGAAAGAAAATGTTCCGGCATGGGCCTATGACATTATTGAAAAGGCTGTATCTCTTTCAAAAAAACAGCCTTCTCCCCTGACAAAAGAAGATAAGAACAACACCGGAAAAGACAATGCCGACCGAAAGACAACAGAGAAATTGAAGAACTCTGAGCGCATTGCCGGAGTAGGTAGTTTTTTATGGAAAGTCAAAACCAATGAAATTGAATTCTCTGATAACCTTCAGACAATGTTTGGCTTTCGAGAGCAAACGGCAGCTCCTGAAAACTTTATCAATTGCTTTGAAAAGGCTTCTTCAGTAAAAAATCTATTTGAAAATGCAGCTCTCAATAAAGAGAACTTTCGCATTGACAAACTGAAGATTTCAGGTCAGGAGCGCTTTTTTTTTATGGAAGGGATCGTTTCAACGGATGATCAGGAGAATCCGGAATCAGTTTCGGGAATTGTTCAGGATGTGACCCGGCAATACATGGCCTCCAAACTAGTGGAAGAGCAAAAGAAATTTTATGAAGCCATCCTTGAAAATATACCAGTAGACATTGCGATTTTTAATGAGGAGCATAAATACCTTTTTCTAAATCCAATCGCCATTAAAAATCCGGAAATCCGAAGTTATATGATTGGACGGGATGATTTTGATTACTGCCGGCTCCGCAACATCAGCACCGAACTGGCAGTTTACCGGCGCAATCTCTTCTTACAAGCGAAAGCAGATGGCGAAACTATAAATTTTGAGGATAGTTTTGTCTCAAAAGAAGGCCGAAAAAGATATTTCCTTCGCCGCTTTTTCCCCGTTTTCAGCGAAAACCGGGAATTTCGATTTATGATAGGTTATGGAATTGATATTACTATAAAAAAGGATCAGGAAATAGACCTTGCCAATTCCCTTGAAGAAAAAGAGGTATTGCTCGGAGAAGTTCATCACCGTGTAAAAAACAACCTAACTCTGATTCTGGGACTTATTGAGATGCAAGCTGCCTATTCCGAGGACAGCACTTTCAGGAAACAATCATCTGAAATCAGAAGCCGAATTCTTGCTATGGCACTGATTCATGATAAAATGTACAAATCCAGCACATTTGCCAGAATTGAGCTGAATGAATACCTCACAGACCTGATTACTTCCATTGCCAAATTTTTTTCCCGGGAAAAACTTGTGAACATGGATCTTGAGATTGAGCCGGTCCAAATTTCTAGCAAAACCATTGTGCCACTGGCTTTACTGGTAAACGAAATCGTTACAAATGCTTTCAAATATGCCTTTACGAAAACAGAGGAAGGTGTACTTTCGGTCCGCCTTTCTCATGACGAAAAAGAAATTTTGTTTTCCATTTCGGATAATGGACCAGGTTTGCCCGAAGGCGAAGATGCTAGAAAGGAAAAGACACTGGGATTTAAACTAATTGGACTGTTTGTAAAACAGCTCAGGGGAAGTTATGAAACCAATGGAAGCCGGGGTCTTAATTACACAGTGCGTTTTCCGAAAGATTAACAATCACGGCTCTGAAGCTAAATTTGAATGATTGCTTCCTGAAGTAATTCTTCCTCGCTTTCAGGAACCGTAATCCCGGAATAACCCATCCATTCAGATTCTTCTCACCCGATGAACCGCTAAAACAATTACCGTTTTATTTCGAAACCATTGCAGATTGTCAAACAAAAAAAGCCCTGTTTATCAGGGCTTTAATTCATGTACCAGGAGCGGGAATCGAACCCGCACGGCATTGCTGCCACAGGATTTTAAGTCCTGCGTGTCTACCAATTCCACCATCCCGGCAACCTTTTCGCAGGCCATTCTTTAAACGGACCCTACTAGAACAAAAAAGCCGACTACGAATGTCGGCCTCTGTTCTGGAGCGAAAGACGGGTCTCGAACCCGCGACCTCGACCTTGGCAAGGTCGCGCTCTACCAACTGAGCTACTTTCGCAAGTCCATTTTTCAATGGGTTTGCAAAAGTAGGGCCTTACTTCTTTTCTCCAAAAATTTTGTGGCAATTTTTTCTTCCGAAATGATCCAAAATGGAATACTTTTTTTTACAACCCATTGTATGCCATATAATTAAATCAAAAAAACAAATCCTGTTTCAGGCTTCGTTTTTCCCATGAATGATGCGCTCCTGCAATTGTATCGACTCCATATGGATAAGTTCGTACAAATCCAGGATCATTTGCTCAGTGAGCCCGAGGCTGAGGCCGTTTTGCAGCCTATCTTGCCGGATGCCTGTCCAGCGGTGAATTTGAAGCACGGTAATGCCGTTGTCTTTCTTATACTGGCCAATAGCCCGAACCAGGTCCATTCTTTCAGCCAGAATCTCCAACAACCGGTTGTCTATGCTGTCAATTTTTTCTCTCAAAACCCTCAGCTTGTGGATAATATCCTGATTTTCGGACAACTGTCGCTTGAATTTCAGGGAGTCCAGCAAACCTGCCAGTTCTGCAGGACTGATTTGCTGCCGGGCATCGCTCCAGGCTTCATCCGGCCGGGGGTGCGTTTCTATCATCAGCCCGTGATAGTCCAGATCGAGAGCTTTCTGCGCCACAGGCAAAAGCAATTTCCGGTTTCCGGCTATGTGGCTGGGGTCGCAAATCATGGGGATTTCGGGCATGAGGCGCTTCAATTCAATGGGTATGGCCCATTCAGGAGCATTCCTGAATTTGGTTTTTTCAAAAGAACTGAAGCCACGGTGAATGGCTGCCAGATTGCGGATGCCAACATTCTGAATCCGTTCCAAAGCACCGATCCAGAGCTGCAGGTCGGGGGTTACCGGATTTTTTACCATTACCGGAATGTCCACCCCCTGCAGAACACCGGCAATCTCCTGAACGGAAAAGGGATTGACAGTAGTGCGGGCACCAAGCCAGAGAATATCCACACCGGCTTTCAGTGCACTCTCTGTGTGGGCGGCATTGGCCACTTCTGTGGCTACAGGCAGGCCCGTTTCGGCCTTTACTTTGGCCAACCAGGGAAGCGCTTTTTCTCCGTGACCCTCAAAAGAATTGGGCCGTGTGCGGGGTTTCCATATTCCCGCCCTGAATGCCTTTACCCTCGGATTGGAAGAAATCAGCCGGGCTGTTTCCAATACCTGTTCCTCGGTTTCTGCGCTGCAGGGTCCGGCAATGACAAAAGGCTCGCCTGATTTAAAAAACAGAGTTTCCGGATCTTTCAAAGGGTAGTCAGCTTTCATACACCATATTAAAAATAAGCTCCGAAAGTATGGGTTTGCAGTGAAATGAAGAGCTTTTCAACGGTTTTCCATCCTGAGGAGTCTTCCCTTCCGGTCGAAATAAAACCATTTTCCCATCTCCTTACCGGCGGCATACCATCCGCAGGCTTCGGGAATCCCGCCTTTTCGGTCATAATAAAATACAAACTGCCCTTCCTTCATTCCGGTTTTATAAAATCCTTCTTCTTTCAAAAAACCGGATTCAAAATAACCGATAAACCGTCCATCCGGCAAGCCGTTTTCATATTCCACCTGCTGGCTGAGTTTGCCATTTTGAAAAAAAGAAACCCATAAACCCGCATATTGACCAGCCCTGTACCTTCCCTTCCTGAACAGGCGGCCATCCGGAAAAAAATAAAAGGCCGAATCTTCCGGCATGTCTTCCCGCCAGTTTTCAATGGAAGAAATTTTTCCGTCGGGATAAAAAGCCAGCACCTTACCCTCCAGCTTTCCCTGCACATAATATTCTGTGGCCATGGGCTTCCCATCAGGATAAAAAAACTCCCATTTTCCGGATTTCAAGCCATTGACTTTTTCCCCTTTTGCGGTACTTGACCCGGATTGTGCCAAAGCAGGCAGCAGACTCATCTGAAGAATTAGCGGAATCAAAATCCTAATACACCCGAACAGACTTGGCATAGGTGCGGTTGAAATAATCGGTGGAAAGCAGATTTTCGGTAACCCCCAGGCGGGAGGATGTATGGATGAATTTTACTTCGCCGCTTTCGCTCACCTCGGTTACCAGACCCACATGGGTAATGCCTTTGCCTACCTTGGGGTCGGAGAAAAAAACCAGGTCACCGGGCCGCAGCTCCTGACGGGTTATGGCCTTGCCGATCTGACTTTGCTGCGCCGCCGTGCGGGGTATGCTTATTTGGGCACTTTCGAATGACACCTGCATAAGTGCCGAACAATCAATGCCATAGCGGTTCATGCCACCTGTTTTGTGGGGGGTACCGCGGTATGATCTTGCGGTTTGTATCACCTTTTCAATCTCCTTTGCCGGGAGAGAAAGGCCCTTTTTCTTCTTTCCAAAAATCCTGGCAAACCAGCCCGTTCTGGCTTTCTTGTCTCCGGCCTGCCCCCCCTTTGTGCCTTTGCAGCCTTCGGCCAGAATCAAAAAAAGCAGAAAAAGCAAAAGGGTTGACAACAGGCTTCTTACCTTTGCCCTCAGCCAAAACGAAAAAAAATCGGGAAAGAAATTTTTTTTAACCAACTGAAAATGAACATTTTCAAGGCACAATATTAAAATTTCGCTTTAACAAAACCAATGACAATAACAGAATTTTTACCCCTCAAAGACCAGCTGACCGAAATTTCAGGGGCCGGATGGGTATTTGCTGATGAGCAGAACCTCCTGCAATATGGCCACGACGAGACCGAAGACCTGGTTTTCAAGCCGGATGTTGTAATCAAGCCGGGCAATGCAGAAGAAATCAGCCGCATCATGAAGCTGGCCTCTACCCATAAAATTCCTGTAACGGTGCGGGGAGCCGGCACCGGACTGAGTGGCTCCGCCCTGCCTGTAAAAGGGGGGATTTTGCTTTCTACAGAAAGACTGAACCGCATACTGCACATTGATGAAAAAAACCATCAGGCCACGGTAGAACCGGGTGTAATCACCGAAGTTTTTCAAAATGAGGTGGCTGCGAGAGGCCTTTTTTATCCTGTAGATCCGGCCAGCAAGGGCAGCTGTACCCTCGGCGGCAATCTTGCCCAATCTTCAGGCGGACCCCGGGCCGTGAAATATGGAACAACACGAGAAAATGTCTTGAATCTGGAGGTAGTACTTCCAAATGGAGAGATCATCTGGACAGGGGCCAATGTGCTGAAGTACAGCACAGGATACAATCTAACCCAGCTCATGGTCGGTTCAGAGGGAACATTGGGCATCATCACCAAAGCCGTTTTCAGGCTCAGGCCACTACCTACTACTCAGGTGCTGATGCTGGTACCCTTCCGTAAAATCGAAGAGGCTTGCGAGGCCGTTTCTGCCATTTTTATGGCAGGCATTTGTCCTTCCTGTCTGGAGTTTATGGAGCGCAATGCACTTGATTTTGCCATAGCCTATATCGGGTCTGGGATCTATGTGCCTGAGGATATTGAGGCCCATCTGCTGATAGAATTGGATGGCTTCGATGCCGATCAGCTGGTTAAGGAGGCCGAAACGGTATTCTTAGTATTGGAAAAATTCGACATCGGGGAGGTACTTTTCGGTGATTCGGACAAGCAGAAAGAAGAACTCTGGATGCTGAGGCGAAAGGCACCTTATGCTGTAAAAAGTAACTCCATTTACAAAGAGGAAGATACTGTGGTACCCAGGAATGCGCTGACCGCCCTGGTCAGAAAAATCAGGGAACTGGAAAAAAAGTATGGCTTTAAAGCAGTGTGTTACGGCCATGCCGGCGACGGAAATCTGCATGTCAATATTCTGAAATCCGGACTTTCGGATGATGTCTGGAACGGAGTACTCCCGGAGGCCATAACCGAATTGTTTCAAACCGTGGTGAAACTGGGGGGTACGATTTCGGGCGAACACGGCATTGGTCTGGTACAAAAACCCTATCTGCACATCGCCATTTCAGATGCCCACATGAATCTGATGCGGGGTATAAAAAGGACTTTTGACCCCCACAACATTTTGAATCCCGGTAAAATCTTTGACCTTTGATCCATGAACTACACCCGGCTTCTGCCTTTTTTTCTGTTCCTGCCTGCCTTGGCCCTGTTTTTCTCCTGTAGCGATAATACCGTAGTAAATCCTGTATTCGATGCGGCAAAGCAGGCCCCTATTGATGACTCCCTCATTGTAGACTATCTGAGCCGCCGGGGAGTGACTGACAGTTTTTCGAAAAAGGCTTCAGGATTGTATGTCAGAATCAGTAAAAAATATCCGGATTCACTCCGGGTTTCATCCGATTCCATGGCGCTGAATGCCGATACTGCCTTGATAATCAAAGGTGTAAAAGTTTTTTTTCGCTACGAAGGGAAGCTGCTGAACGACACACTTTTTGATGAAAATCTGACCAAATCCAAAGCCCTCGATTTTATTCCGGGCAGCAACAATCTGATACAGGGTTTCGAACAGGGGATTTTGTATTTCCGCAACCGGGAAGAAGGAGAATTGCTCATTCCCTCAGCCCTTGGCTACGGCAATACCGTTCAGGGAAAGATACCCCGTAACTCCTGCCTCCGCTTTTTTGTGCGGATTACCAATGTAGAGCGGTAACTGAGCCGGGTTTAAACTTCTGATAATGTGCTCTTTCGGTCCGGGTCTGATAGTTTGAATGCGGCTTCAGAGCCACTTTTTATTCCTGAACCAGAGAAAATGGAGCACCGATAAAAAGATCATCAGCAGCCAGCAAAACACATATCCCCACTCCCATACTACCTCAGGCATATGGCTGAAATTCATTCCATATACACCCACAATAAAGGTTAAAGGCATGAAAAACGCCGAATAAATGGTGAGAAAGCGCATCACCTCGTTGCTTCGCTGGCTGTTGATGGAAAGATTGAGGTTGATGAGGCCGGCAGACCTTTCGCTTGCATCTTCCACCAAGGTATAAATACGGTTGTACATATCTATGGCATCTTGTGCATAGGGCTCAGGGTGCATATTTTCCCTTAAAAATTCCACCAAAGGGGCCGAAATGGCAAAGAAGCGCTTCAGAATGGAAGCCTTTGTCTTGAGGCTGTACAGACTTTTGGCAAAAGGGGGAAAGCGCTCGTTTTCAAATAATTTGCTTTCAAAAAAATCAAGATCAAAAGCCAGTTTCTGGAGCAGGGGTTCAAAAGATTTGAAGGAATATTTCAGGAGTTTGCACACCAGTTTTTTATCCGTCATCTGCTCTGGGGCGGATTTGCATTTGCGGATCAGGTCTTCCAGCCAGGGAAAAGGGGCACGCTGAATGGAGATTACCTGACCCGGCCGATAAAAGACCGCCAGTTTTCGGGTGGCATCCGGAATGGAACTGAAATCTTTGTTGCCCAATCTGGGATCCAGCACCCGGGCTATTAGAAAAAATCCCTTGTCTTCTTCCACAGGTTCCACTTTGGGCAGGTGCTCGGCCTGCATCACATCCTGAATATACAATGGATTGATATTCAGCGATTCAGAAAGTCCTGACAATTCTGAATCTTCCGGTTCCAGATAATGAATCCAGTCGAATCCGTGGATGGCAGCAGAGAAAACAGTGGTATGCACAGCGGGTAAAAAGCAATTAAACCGGCTCGATAACGGCCTCTTTGAAAATTTTTGCAATAAGGCCCTGCAGCACCTTTCCGGGTCCGAACTCAGAAAAGTGTGTAGCCCCGTCGGCTGCCATGTTCAGGATGGTTCTTGTCCACCTGACGGGTCCGGTAAGCTGCTCTGCCAGATTCTTTTTGATTGTTTCCACATCCTGAGAAGGAAGGGCATTGACATTTTGATAAATCGGGCAAACAGGGCTTGAAATCCGGGTTTCGAGTATGGCTTTTTCGAGGTCGAGGCGTGCAGGCTCCATGAGGGGAGAATGAAAAGCCCCGCCCACGGGGAGCACCAGGGCCCTTTTGGCACCGGCGGCCTTGAGCAATTCGCAGGCCTTTTCTACACCGGCCACAGAGCCCGAAATCACCAACTGCCCGGGACAATTGTAGTTGGCAGGCACTACCACCTCATCCCGAATTCCGGCACAAATTTCTTCCACCACCTCGTCGGCAAGACCGAGCACCGCTGCCATTGAGGAGGGCTGCAGTTCGCAGGCTGCCTGCATGGCGAGGGCACGGCGCAAAACGAGATTCATACCGTCTTCAAAGCGCATGGCACCGGCCGAAACAAGGGCCGAGAACTCACCGAGACTATGACCAGCCACCATATCGGGGTGGAATCCGGGGTGCATTTTTGCTTTCGCCACCGAATGCAGAAAGATTGCCGGCTGGGTTACGCGGGTCTGCTTCAGTTCATCCTCCGTTCCTTCAAACATGATGGCCGACAAATCGAATCCCACGATGTCATTGGCCGTGACAAACATTTTTCTTACTTCGGCAGAAGCTTCATACAGGTCTTTGCCCATCCCGGGAAATTGCGCCCCCTGACCGGGGAAGACATAGGCTTTTTTCATTACTGATTCCTTTATATCAATGTAATGGCAAGGATAGGAAAATTTTAGGTTTTGAAAAAAGGGGATTCAGGTTGCAAATTGAATTCAAACCCGGATTCCAGGTCCTACGGTCCGTGGCCGGGAACATATTACTACAGGCTACAGGCCGGCGGCAAGAGTGTTACCGGCTGGGTGATGGTTGGGAGATGAGGTTTAATGCAAATTCTCTACTTGCTGTAGGCTTAAACCCGTTGCCTGTGCAATCTGCTCCATAGAGAATCCCAGGGAGAGAAGGTTTCGGGCTATGCTTAGCTTTTCATGGTATTTGCCTTCTTCCAGACCCATTTGTTTGCCTTCTTCCAGACCCATTTGTTTGCCTTCTTCCAAGCCCATTTGTTTGCCTTCTTCCAAACCTGTCATGCGCCCTTCTTCAAAGCCTTCGCCAAAGGAGGTGTCCACCACATTTTTTATGTCACGGTAGTATTTCAGCGATTTCTCATATGCCTCCCGCTGCTCGGGTTGA
>JBIKMV010000024.1:0-21938 GCA_044359055.1 Catalimonadaceae bacterium | reverse complement strand
AGCCGCTATTTCAAATCCGAAACCATCTGGATTACCCTTTTTCTCCTTTTGTTTGGTACCAATTTTTTCTTTTTTACCAGCCTTCAGCCGGGGTTATCCCACAATTTCCTCTTTGCGGTTTTTGCCTGGATTTTGTTTCATTCTTTAAGGTGGCACGATACCGAAAGACCATTTCACTTTGTGCTGGCCTGCTTTGGAGTGGGTATAGCCACCCTCATCCGACCGACCGAGGTTTTCTCCGGCATTGTGCCGCTTGTTTTCTATTTAGACAAATGGGGGAGGAGTACTGCCAAAGCTAAACTCATTTTTTCAAGCCTGAAAGTACTGGCTGCCAGTCTGATGGCATTTCTTCTTGCACTTGTGCCGCTTTTTGTATATTGGAAAATTGCCACAGGACACTGGGTTTCTTACACTTATCAGGAAGAAGGCTTTTACTTCGACAGACCGCAAACCATATGGTATGGGCTATTTGGATTCCGAAAAGGCTGGTTTGTGTATACTCCGCTAATGTTTGTGGTATTTTTTGGGTTTGTGAAAATGTGGAAAGACTCCCGGTTTTCCATGCTTACAAAAGCCCTCGCAGTTTATCTGCCACTCAATATTTTTGTCGTTCTGAGCTGGTATTGCTGGTGGTACGGAGGGGGATTTGGTATGAGGCCTTTTATTCCCTGTATGGTGTTTCTGGCCATTCCGCTTGCTTTTCTTCTTGAATCTGCCAGTCTCAATAAGTTGAAATACAGAATGTTGCTTTCTTTATGCGGCATTCTGGTGGTACTCAATATTTTTCAGTCATATCAATACCAGCAGCAAATTATCCATATGGATGCCATGACCTGGAAAGCGTATAAGTTTGTTTTCGGAAAGTGGAAACTGAGTGCAGAAGAAAGGACGCAGATGCAAGGGATGCTGGAACATCCCGGTTTTACAGAGCGCGGCAAAAAACTGGATGAATATTTCAAGTAGCCGACGGATTTTAACAAAGTGCTTCTTCTGTCAATTTTTCTGGTGTTGGGAATTCTGATAATTTTTGGGTGATTTGAGGTTCTGTTTCCAGAGAGTTTTCAAAATCAGCTCTCATCCATTTTGAAAATGAATCCGCTTATGTGCAGAATGTTTTTTATGGTATTCATGATTATCTGGCTTACCTGTCCGGTTTTCCGCCTTCAGGCCCAGGAACTCCGAATTCTTGAAAATGAAAAAGAATCCGGTCGCTCGCTTCTGGAATGGCAATCTACCGGAACAGGGCAGAATATGGATGTGAAACACTACCGCTGCCAGTGGAGAATTGACCCCAATGTGAGATTTATCAACGGCAAGGTGCGGACCACTTTTCTGAGTCTGGATACAGCAGGATATCTAAGCTTCGACTTTTTCAATGGACTTACAGTGGATTCGGTAGTTTTTCGTTCGCAGAAAAGGATTTTTTCCTTCCCCGCCGCAAAGTTTTTCCGCATTGAACTTGGTTCGGTTATTCCTTCCGGTACGCTGGATTCGGTTTTTGTTTATTACAAAGGCATTCCTGATAATTCAGGCTTCGGAGCCTTCAACCGGCAGCTTCATGCAGGGGTACCGATTATCTGGACTATGAGCTGCCCGTATGGCGCTGCCGACTGGTGGCCCTGCAAACAGGATCTACGGGATAAGCCTGATTCCATCGACCTCATCATCAGTACACCGGCTGCAAACCGGGCGGCAGGAAACGGAAAACTGGTGATGGAATATACCTCCGGAACCGACAAGGTTTTTCACTGGAAACACAAGTATCCCATAGCGGCCTATCTTGTGGCCACAGCGGTAACGAATTATGCTGCATTTACCCATAAGGTTAAATTGCCTTCCATGGCTCCGGGCGATTCTCTTCCGGTGCTCAATTTTGTCTACCCCGAAAATCAGACTTCAGCCAGAACCCAGACACTTCAGGTATTGCCCATGCTGCAGTTTTATGATTCTCTTGTGGCTCCTTATCCGTTTGCCAGAGAAAAATATGGCCATGCCCAGTTTGGATGGGGAGGGGGAATGGAGCATCAAACCATGAGTTTTATGACTGATTTTTCATTCTCCCTGCAGGCGCACGAGCTGGCGCATCAATGGTTTGGTGACCACATTACATGCCGCAGCTGGCGTGATATCTGGCTTAATGAAGGCTGGGCCACTTACATTACAGGGGTTTGCCAGAAGCGGTTTGCCACAGCCAATTTTACTTCATGGCTCAATTCTACAATCAACCAAATCACTGCCAATGGCAGCGGCTCGGTATGGGTGAGCGATACCACTAATATAAACCGCATTTTTGATTACCGCCTGACCTACCAGAAAGGGGCCATGCTGCTGCACATGCTCCGATGGGAACTGGGGGATTCGGCATTCTGGATCGGGGTCAGAAATTACCAGGCCGATCCGGCTCTTCGCTATGGTTTTGCTACCACGCGGCAATTTATTTCACATCTGGAGGCGGCCAGTGGAAAAAATCTTCAGACTTTTCTCAATCAGTGGTTTACGGGACAGGGACATCCCATCGTACAGGTGAAGCTGGTTCGCAATGGGCTTGATATGCAACTAACCCTGACCCAAACCACCTCTCATGCTTCCGTTCCGTTTTTCAACCTGAAAATACCGATTCGATTTGTGGGCGCAGGAATGGATACTATCCTCATTTTCAGACCTGAAAATCCGGTTTCCCAATATTCATTCACCCTGCCTCAAACTCCGTCTTCGGTAACATTTGATCCTCAGAAATGGCTCCTGGCCCGAAGTACGGTACAGCTCATTACCGAAAGACTGGAAATGCTGCCTGGGAATCAGGGAATTCAGGTTTTCCCCAATCCCTTTTCTGAGATTCTTCATCTGAAGAATGCCGACCGGGAAAGCTGGTCTTATGATATCTTCAATTCAGGCGGGCAATTGCTGTATAGCGGCTCTGTGCAGCCGGAAATTCAGAAAATACTCTCTGTAAATGAACTCAATCCCGGTTTTTATTTCCTGAAAGTGCGCAGCGGCCGGGAAGTCCGGTCTTTTCAAATGGTGAAATACTGAGCCTGAAATTTGGCTTTTATTTTTACGGAGGCCGATGCCCTTTCTGCCATTCAATAACTGATACCCATATTGTATAGCAAAAAGCCCCACTTAGAAGCCACTTCTTCAAGCGCCTTTTTCAGAGGTTTTCCTGCTCCGTGCCCCGATTTCTTACTTATGGAAATCAGGGCAGGATTCGGACCCGATTGAACTGCCTGAAGCCGGGCAGCAAATTTAAAAGAATGGGCAGGCACTACTCTGTCATCGTGGTCTGCGGTGATGACCATGGTAGCAGGGTAGGATGTGCCTTCCTTCAGATTGTGAAGGGGCGAATATTTCAGCAGATAGGGGAATTGTGATGCCGAATCGCTGGAACCGTACTCTACGGCCCAGCCCCAGCCGATGGTGAATTTGTGAAATCTGAGCATATCCAGAACGCCCACTTCGGGGAAGGCCACCTTAAATAAATCGGGTCTTTGGGTCATGCATGCACCAACCAAAAGCCCGCCGTTTGAGCGCCCTTCCAGTGCCAGATAATCTCGGCTGGTATATTTTTCAGCAATCAGATATTCAGCCGCAGCGATGCAATCATCAAAGACATTTTGTTTTTTTTCAAGCATACCGCCCTTGTGCCAGTTTTCGCCAAACTCACCTCCGCCCCGTAAATTGGCCACAGCATATACCACTCCTGATTCCAGGAGGGGCAGATTAAGGGTAGAAAATGACGGCGTAATGGATATGTTGAAGCCTCCGTAGCCATACAGCAGAGTTGGGTTTTTACCATCCATTTTAAGGCCTTTCCGGTGAACAATAAACATGGGGACGGAGGTATTGTCCTTACTTTTGTAAAACATCTGCTTTACCTCATACATCTCCGGCAAAAAATCAATGGCGGGTTTTTTATAGACTTTAGAAATCCCGGTTGCCACATCCAGTTTGAAAATGGTTTGGGGATAATTGAAGGAAGTAAAGGCATAGAAAGTGGTTTTATCAACAGGCTCCCCGTAAAATCCTCCTGCTGTTCCGATACCAGGCAGTTGGATTTGTCTTTCTTCTTTTCCGCTCATATCATGCTGATATACAGCGGTAGAAACATTTTTTAAATAAAGGGAATACAGTTTGCCTCCGCAGGCAGATACGCTTTGCAGCAATTCCTTTCTTTCCGGAATGATAACTTTGAATTTGCCCTCTTCCGGCGCCAAAAGGTCTGCTTCTACGAGTTGATAGTTGGGCGCATTGTGGTCGGTAAGGATGTAGGCTTTGCTTCCCGTTACTTCCACCAGATCATAATTGAATTCAAATCCTTTGAAAAGAAGCCGGAAGTCGGAATCGGGCTTGCTTAAGTCTTTCACTTTCAATTCACTTCCCGAAGTGCCATCAGAGGCAGAAATGAACAGGTACCGACTGTCACGGCTGCAGAAGGCATTGAAATACCTCATGGGGTGCTCTTTATCTGAATATACCAGTTTGTCCTGACTTTGAGGCGTACCCAGTTTGTGAAAAAAGACTTTGTGAAATTCGTTTTTGTTGGAAAATGCTTTGCCTTCCACAGGTTTGTCGTATGCGGAATAGTAGAAACCATCTTTGCCCCATGCCGCACCGCTGAATTTTACCCAATCAATTTTATCTCTTGTTTTTTTGCCGCTTGCCACTTCATACACTTCCAGTTCCTGCCAGTCGCTGCCAGACCTGGAAACGGAAATACAAATGTATTTTTTGTCATTGGAAGCTCCTGAAAGGTCGGCAGTAACGGTGCCATCTTCAGAAAGCGTATTGGGATCGATAAAGACTTCGGGTGTTCCGCTAATGCCTTTTTGTTTGTAAATAACCGACTGGTTCTGCAGGCCCGTGTTTTTTCTGAAAAAATACCAATCTCCTACTTTGACAGGCATACTGAAGCGCTCATGGTTATACAGTTTTTCAAGCCGGTCCTTTATTTTTCCAATGAAAGGAATATTTTGCAAATAACTGTTTGTCAGCTCATTTTGACGGTCAACCCAATCTGTTACCGCTTTTGCCGTATCGTCTTCAAGCCAGCGGTAGGGGTCCTCCACAATCGTGCCGTGGTAGTTGTCTTTTACATTTCCTTTTGCAGTTTGGGGGTACGGGAGTTGGGCCATGGCAGAATATCCTGTGAAGAAAAAAGCGACCAAATACCAAATTGCTGCTTTCATTTTTGTGTAGATTTAAAATACAAACCAATCCTTTTTTTTGAAAAATAGGCTGGGTTATGAGAAAAAAGAGCAGGATTTTCAAAACCGAAAATAGCAGATTCGGAAAAGCAGTATCCCAAAAGTGCAGTGTTCCGCTTAAAGATGCCCATTGAAAATAAAAATGAAAAAGGGACTTAGGGACAGGCCCATTAATATTCCGGTAATGAACATGGGCCTTTTAAGTGAATGCCTCACTTCTTCAGGATAATAATACAGAATTCGGAGCTTGAACTTTTTCAGAAAAATCATGGATAACGAAAATCCGACCATGAGCACAAAGAAAATGTTTGGATTAAAGTCCGTGATGGGAAGAACAAAAAAGAGCATTGTAATCGGAACCATGGCAATTGCCGAATTATACAGGTTTGCGACAACATGATCGTAAAAACTCAGATTAAGTTTTTTAGTGAGGGCTGAAAGAAATCCGCAGTGAAGTACAATATACATTGAAA
This sequence comes from Catalimonadaceae bacterium, assembly GCA_044359055.1. Classification (GTDB taxonomy): domain Bacteria; phylum Bacteroidota; class Bacteroidia; order Cytophagales; family Flexibacteraceae; genus CAMDMI01. Next base: position 16,261 of record JBIKMV010000024.1, on the reverse strand, counting down.
ACAGAAAAGGAAGGTTGGCCCAGGCAAAGGGAAAATAGGCGCCGATGGCCGGGATGCCTGTGACAGCGGAAAGCTGCTCGGCTTTTCTGAAAATGAATGATTCCAAACCCACCTGGTAGGTTACAAAGAAGAAAAAACTGAAAACCAATACGATAAAACTGAAGGGGGTACAGATTCGTGAATCTTTGGCTTTGTAGGATTCTACCACTTCATGAGGATTTAAAAGAAGTTTTTTTGCCGTGTAAAAAACACCTCGTTCTAAACCGATAAAATCCGCAAGGAAATCCCTACCCATTTCAAATACTCCTTTGTTCATTGTGTGATTATCTCTTCGCAGAAATGATTTTCCTCTCCGGTCAAAGGTGTTTTTTAATTTTTCAATTCCAAATTAAGACCTGCAAATGAGTCCTTTTTCCTGTTTGCCGGTCAGATTTGGAAGGGATTGCCGAAAGAAATTTCAAAAAAAACCCTCCCAAACTGGGAGGGGCTTTTCGATTGTTTATTTAACCAAAACGTCAAACACGTACACTTTCTGCGTGAAAATGCCTTTGGGCATCTTTCACCATATCTGAAGATCCGATAAACAGCGGCGACCGCTGATGCAGTTTATCAGGAACAATATCAAGAACTCTTTTTTCGCTGTCAATGGCTGCCCCGCCTGCCTGTTCTACCAGGAACGCCAGCGGGAAGCACTCATAAATCAGGCGCAGTTTCCCCTGCGGTGATTTTTCAGACTGGGGATACATAAATATTCCGCCCTTCAGAAGGTTACGGTGAAAATCAGCCACAAAGGATCCGATATAACGGGCAGAGTAATTTTGGTCGTGGCAGTGGTTGATATAGTCCCTCACGCCCTGAGGAAACTGCATGAAGCCGCTTTCATTTACCGAGTAAATTTTTCCTTTTGCGGGCATCTGCATACCGGGATGGCTCAAATAATACTCTCCCAAAGAGGGTTCGTAGGTAAATCCATCTACACCCGAGCCGCTGGTAAGCACCATCATTGTAGAGGAGCCGTACAAAATGTAGCCCGCAGCCACTTGTTTGTTTCCGCCCTGCAGAATGTCTTCCATAGTAGGAGGGGAGCCAATCGGCGAAACCCTGCGGTAAATGGAGAAGATGGTTCCAACCGCCACATTCACATCAATATTGGAAGAGCCGTCAAGCGGGTCTATACCCACAACATACTTTCCATTGTGGTTGCCGGTGTCAATCAGTTCTTCGTCTTCTTCTGATGCAATGGCGCAAACTTCGCCACCCAGTTTAAGGGCTCTGATAAATCTCACATTGGCAACAACATCCAGTTTCTGCTGCTCTTCTCCGAAAGAATTGGTTGTTCCCACGGAGCCCGCAATATTGGCAAGTCCGGCCCTGTTGATTTCGCGGTTTACAATTTTGGAGGCAATGGCAATATCCCGGAGAAGCTGAGAAAATTCTCCCCTTGCAAACGGGAAATTGGATTGTTGTGCATTGATAAACCTGTCGAGGGTAGTGCCTATTGGCAAAACCAGTTGTTCTATTTGTCCTACCTTGGTCATTGTTTTGGTTAATTTAAATGTGTTTTGTCAGAACATTTCAAGCATTTGCGGGGCTTCCTTCAGGATGGTTTTGTCTGCAAGCCCGCTGAACTTTTTAAAATTTTTCAAAAACTGACCTGCCAATTTTCCTGCGGCTATGGAATTTGCCTTTCTGGCTGGCCGGTTTTTACTGGGGACAGACCTAAAAACCGTATTTGTATTGAATCCTTTGTGATTCAGGGCCCCATTCAGTGCAGCACCAATCATGGCCATGTTGTAAGAAATGCAAATTCCTGTAGTAGAAAATTTTCCGGTATCGCACATCAGGGCAAAGGAATAACCCAAACCGGATTGATTTACAGAGAGATTAAACTCCATCAATCCAACCGTGCCGGGATTCCAAAAGACGGATTTGAGGGGATAAATACCCTTCTCATCCAATCCAAAGGGACTGGACATGAGTCCGTATTGTTTCATTAAATGGTTAAAATGGTGTATTAACAGGTAGCAGAACTTCGAAAATTTCTATTTTCTGCGTGGCAAAGATGTGTTGAAATATTTTTTTCGCCAAATTTTATTTGCCATAAGGTTGTTTTTTCTAGTTACTGACCTTGGTCAGTCCTTAAATTTCACCAGAATCCCGGTTGGAACCAAATATTATTTTTTTTGTCTTAGGTCCTGATCGGTGCCGGATTTTATTGGAAAAATGCAAAAGAATCCGATTTTGGAGACTTGGTCGTTTTGCCTGATTCGATAAAATAAATTTAGAATTTTAGAAATGACCTCTGTTTTTAAAGGGGGTTTTCTTTAAAAATTAAAAATAATTGCAATATGACTGAAAAAAAAGGGGGGAGGAGAGGGGAAAAACAGAAAAACCAAAAATGGGCTTATTCTGAATCGGAACCCTTCAGCAATCAAAAAGCATCCTCAAGATGGAGCAATTCGAATCCGGCTGGGTTGCCGGTAATGGAAATAATGTCGAACCTAATGAACCCGGTAAAGTTGTTCTGAATTTGGTACTCCTCTGATGCAGATTTGATTAGTCGCGCCTGTGTATCTGAAACAAACGATTCCGGATGGCCAAAGTCAGGGTTTTTCCTGGTTTTTACCTCAATGAAAACCATCAGATTTTCACGACCTGCGATCAAATCTATTTCGGCCTTTCCAAAACGCCAGTTGCATTCCAGAACTTGGTATCCATTCGATTCCAGATGGGTTTTAGCCAGACTTTCCCCCCATTTTCCGGTTTTTTGCTTTGTTGTCATCATCAATAAATCATCCAAAATTAAAAAAAAATCAATCCGGCTTTGCTGCATTTGTGGCATCTCAGGAGTTGCCCGATTCAGGAAAACAATCTTCTTTTTGAAGGTAGTTACAAAAAGTTTGGGGAATCCTCCGGCTGATTTTTTCCGGCCTGAACCCTTTTGGTGTGGCTGGATTTTTCGAATGGATATTTTATGTTCTTCGGGGATAACCAAATGATTAACTGCAAGGTCTGATAAAATATTTTTTTTCAAAAACCTTTTGCTTTAAAATTGTCACATAAAAAAAACCAGTGAAATGATGAGCCATTTGTTCCCTCAATTCTCCCTCAGGCAATTGTTTTTACCTATCCTGTTTTTGATTTTTCAGGCTGAATTAGCAGCTCAGGCCCCGGCAAACGACATTTGCAGTGCAGCTGTTGCCCTGACCAGCGCAGCCACCTGCAACTCCCAGACAGGTACTACCGTAGGTTCAAGCCAGTCTCTGGCACCCATTACCTGCAACGCGTTCACCTCCACTGCTGCCAAAGATGTATGGTATAGCTTTACTGCTTTTTCAGCGGGCGACTCGGTTATCGTGGTTCCTACCGGTACTTTTGACCCAATCATTCAGTTGTTTTCAGGCACCTGCAGCACCCTGTTAAATCTGGCTTGTGCAGATGCCGGTGGTGCATCCAGAACTGAAAAGTTAGCAGTCGGTACCCTTACTGCCGGTCAGGTTTATTATCTCCGGGTATATGGCTGGGGCGGGGCCGATGGTCAGTTTTCTATATGCATTAAGCGTCCGGGAACCACGCCTCAATCTCCGGTTAATGACAATTGTTCGGCAGCCATAGGCCTACCCTCAGGTACCAACTGTGGAACTCAGGTTTACTCCAGTGCCAATGCCACCCAGAGTCTTGCACCTGCTTCATGCAGCGGATTTACTTCCTCATCTGCCCGTGATGTATGGTTTTCTTTTGCTGCCGGAACGGCTGGTGACTCCGTTATTTTACGGCCTTCCGGCACCTTTGACGGTGTCCTTCAGCTGTTCAGCGGCACATGCACAGCCCCGATTTCTTTGATTTGCTCCGATAATTCCGGGTCTGCTGCCGAGAAACTCAGCCCCGGAAACCTGGTGGCCGGTCAGACCTATCTGGTACGGGTATATGGCTGGGCAGGTTCTACAGGGTCATTTACACTCTGTGTGAAACAGCCCGGTCCATCGACCCCGGACAATGACAATTGTGAGGCCGCTTTCAATCTGGTTTCTGCCCTTACCTGCGCAAGCCAGATATTTTCCAATACCAATGCCACCCAATCTTTGGCGCCGGCGGTCTGCAATGGTTCAACATCAACTTCTGCACCGGATGTCTGGTTTAATTTTTCGGCTGTAACGGCCTCAGATACAGTTATTGTAAGTCCGGTGGGGGGCTTCAATCCGGTGGTGGAAATATTCAGCGGTCCCTGTAGCACAACGGTTTCACTGGCTTGCTCTAACAGTGCGGTAAGTGCTGCTGCAACTGAGAAAGTAAGTACCGGCAACCTGATACCGGGAACTCAATATTTCATCAGGGTATATGGATTCAATGGTGTACAAGGGCAATTTGCCATTTGTGTGAAGCAAAAAGCACCAGATGCACCGGGCAACGACAATTGCAGCGCAGCTGTTACCCTGACGAGCTCGGCCACATGCAACCCTCAGGCAGGGACAACCGTAAGTTCAAGCCAGTCTCAGGCACCCATTACCTGCAACGCGTTCACCTCCACTTCAGCCAAAGATGTATGGTATAACTTCACAGCTTTTGGAGCCGGAGACTCAGTTATTGTGGTTTCAACCGGAACCTTTGATCCAATCGTTCAACTTTTTTCAGGAACCTGCAGCACCCTCGTAAGTCTGGCTTGTGCAGATGCTACTGCTGCTTCGGGTACCGAAAAGATTGCAATCGGAACCCTTACTTCGGGTCAGGTTTATTTTGTACGGGTATATGGCTGGAACGGCGCCGATGGTCAGTTTTCCATATGCGTAAAACGGGCATCATCCCCGCCTCTGCCTCCAGCAAATGACAATTGTTCTTCGGCAATTTTTATTCTCCCGTCCACAACCTGTGGTGGACCTCTATATTCCAGTGCCGGGGCCACACAAAGTCTCGCACCGGTGAACTGCAATGGAGCTACATCAAGTTCTGCTCCTGATGTATGGTTTTCCTTTGTCGCTTCAGGAACCGGAGATTCTGTAATAGTAGCCCCTTTGGGAATATTCGATCCGATTGTTGAGTTGTTTTCAGGAACCTGCACCAGTACGGTATCTCTGGGTTGTTCAGATAATCCTTCACTGGCTGCGGCAGTTGAAAAAATCTCCCCCGGCAATCTTGTTGCGGGAACGACATACCGGGTCCGGGTGTACGGCTGGAATGGGGGTACCGGACAGTTCTCTTTCTGTATTAAACAACAGGTAATCAATCCACCTGCCAACGATAACTGCAGTGCCGCCATCAGCCTAAGCTCTGCACTCACATGTAATGCGCAGACTTTCAGCACCCTCAACGCAACCCAAAGCAGACCGCCTTCGGCGTGCGGCGGTATTACTTCCACCAGTGCACAGGATGTATGGTTTCAATTCGGGCCGGCCATTACCCAGGGAGATTCGGTGATTGTTACCCCAATCGGTAATTTTAACCCAGTGGTGGAAGTTTTCAGTGGTCTTTGTACCAACCTTACTTCTATCGGCTGTTCCAACAATGCATTCAATCCGGGTGCAACAGAGAAAGTATCACCCGGAAACCTGAACCTGAGCATGATATACTATGTGCGGGTTTATGGATACAATGGTTCTTCAGGACAATTCAGCATTTGCGTAAAGGCAAGAACTACTGCAAACCTGACGAATGATGATTGCAATTCAGCCATTACGCTGAATGTGAATACAGTATGTTCCCCAACCAGTGGGACTAATGTGGGGTCAACACAAAGTCTACCCGCAGCAAATTGCAATGGCAGCACATCCACTTCCGCACCGGATGTATGGTATAAGTTCACAGCGGTTACAGCTTTCGATACGATTTATGTCTTATCGATTGGAACTTTTGACGCCGTTGTGCAACTCTATTCCGGAACCTGCAGCAATCTTCAGTCCATCGCCTGCTCGGATGGCCCGAATGCCAGCGACATCGAGAAAGTTGCCACAGGAAATCTGATTCCGGGCCAGACCTATTATTTCCGGGTTTACGGTTGGAACGGGGTGCAAGGGGATTTCGGCGTTTGCATCAAAAGTGCTTCCGGCGGATGTACCACCATTCCGGGAACCTTTTCAACCAATACAACATCGACGGTGGCCAATTCCATTATTATCCTGAACCTATCGGGAGGCACCCCTGGTTCGGCGGTTCAGTGGCAGATTTCTGTAGATAATGTTAACTGGAGCAATGCAGGAACTCCGGTATTTCAAGTTGCTGATACCTTTTACCTTACTGCTACAACTTCAGCAACTTATTATCTGAGGGCCATAGCAACAGCAGGGTCCTGTCTTCCCGGCATTTCGAATTCAGTTGCTGTGCAGGTAGCCTGCGCAACTACAATAACCAATAAAGAACCAGCAATCAGCGGAATTGGAATTTCCAATGTCAGTTTTGCAGGTATCAATAATACCAGCACAAGTGTGGTTCCTTCCGGTGCATATCAGAATTTCAGAAACATCAGCGGTAATGTCTGCAGAGGTTCTTCCTATCCGCTCAGCATTACGCCGATTCAATCTTTTACTTCGTCCCGTGCTGTGTGGATTGATTACAACAACAACGGAGATTTTTCGGATTTTGGTGAAAATGTGGTTTTTCCGACTTCCGGCAACGGAAACTTTACAACCAGTATTAGTATTCCTTCCACCGCAAGCATAGGGACAGTCCGTATGCGGGTGATGAATTTCGACCCCGGTACCTCCAGTCCTACGGCTAATCCTTGCTTTGCAGGACCTTACGCATCAGGCGAAATTGAAGAATATTCGCTCAACATCAGTTCTGCACCTACAACGGCCAATGCCGGGTCCAACACCTTCAGTTGCAGCCCAACGGTAACCTTAAGCGGAAATATCCCATCTTCCGGAACCGGAACCTGGACGGTAATTTCCGGATCAGCCATCATTACCAATCCCAACAGTCCGACAGCCACTGCTACCAACCTCAGTGCCGGGCCCAATGTATTTCAGTGGACCATCGCCAATGCCTGCAGCAGCAGTTCTGCTCAAGTAACCATTACCTACAACGGCGGCAGTGTAGTGGCGAATGCAGGACTGGATCAAAGCATCTGCGGGGGTCAGGCCAACCTTTCTGCCAATACACCTTCCGTTGGAACAGGTCTCTGGACCATTGTAAGCGGAAGTGGCGTTTTTGCCAATCCAGCTTCAGCCAATACCCTCGTTACCGGTCTGGGGAGCGGTGCCAATGTTTTCCGCTGGACCATCAGCAACCCACCATGCAATCCTGCTTTTGATGAGGTGCAGATCACCAATATCGGAGGAACTGCCGTAGTAGCTCAGGCCGGAGCGGACCAAACCATTTGTCAGGGAACTGCTTCCCTAAATGGCAACAATGCAGGGGCCGGAACCGGATTGTGGACATTGATTGCCGGGTCGGGAACCATCCAAAATCCCTCAAGCCCAACTTCTTCTGTGAGCAGCCTCGGCCAAGGCACCAATGTTTTCCGCTGGACTATTACCACCGGAAATTGTCCTCCGAGCACCGATGATGTCAGCATTATCCGACAGGCTTCTCCTTCTTCGGCTCTTGCCGGTCCTGACCAGATAATCTGCTCCGGGCAGACCCAACTTGCTGCCAATGAACCGGTTGTAGGATCGGGTGTCTGGACTTTGGTTTCTGGCTCTGGACTTATTGCCGATCCGCTAAATCCCGGTACAACGGTTACAGGCCTTTCCAACGGGGTCAATGTGTTTCGCTGGACCGTTACCAATGGTATTTGTCCATCCGTTTCAGAAGATGTGATAGTTTCAACCAATCTCAGTGCCGTAGCCGCCAATGCTGGTCCCGATCAGGTCATTTGCTCTCCGGAAGGCGGCCTTGCCGCCAATGAACCGGGTAATGGCACCGGTCAGTGGACTCTGGTTTCAGGAACAGGAATCATCAGTAATCCTTCCAGCCCGGTTACCACGGTTTCAGGTCTTGGCAATGGAAATAATGTTTTCCGCTGGACCATTACCAGTCCCGGTTGTAATCCCAGTTCGGATGATGTTGTCCTCTACCGTAATTTCCCTGCCCTTGCCGCAGCCGGTCCCAACCAGCAATTGTGTACCGGACAGACAAACCTGTCGGCTACATTGCCATCGACCGGTACAGGAGTCTGGTCTCTCATTTCAGGGTCAGGAACCATTGAAAATCCTTCCAATCCGGCCAGCCTCATAACAGGTCTTGGAAATGGGCAGAATGTTTTCCGCTGGACAGTGAGCAATCCGCCCTGCCAGCCTGTTTCCGACGATGTTGTGATTAGCACCAATCTTTCTGCCGTTGCCGCCAATGCCGGTCCCGATCAAAGTATTTGCGGATTCACCGTCATCATGGCGGGAAACAACCCGGGCAGCGGAACCGGAGTTTGGGCTGTAGTTCAGGGTAGCGGCAATTTTGTCGACCCTGCTTCACCTACCACAACCATAACCGGAATGGCCACAGGAACCAATATTTTCAGCTGGACCATCAATCCCGGAGGGGCCTGTTCGCCCAGTGTGGATTTGGTTACCATTGAGGTTAGCGGCGGGGGAGTTACAGCATCCGCAGGTACAGACCAGACGGTTTGCGGCAGTTCGGCCACTCTTTCAGGAAACAACCCCGGAACAGGTTCAGGAATTTGGACCCGCATTTCAGGCAGCGGAGATGTGGTAAATCCCACACTTCCAAATTCACCAGTAATCAATCTGGGAGCCGGCAACAATGTTTTCCGCTGGACAATCAACAATAGCCCCTGTCCTTCCTCGTCGGATGAGGTAAGCATAACCAGTACGCCATCAGGGCTGCAGGCCGGTGCCGGACCCGATCAGACAGTCTGCGGCAGTACAGCTTCCCTGAATGCGGTGGCTCCGGTATCAGGAAGCGGTGTGTGGACTTTGGTATCAGGAAGCGGAACACCGGGACAAACATCCAGTCCTGTATCTTCCGTAAGCGGACTTTCTCCCGGTGCTAATGTGTTTCTCTGGACAGTAACCTCAGGCGCCTGCAGTGCATCTGATGCGGTAACGATTACCCTGGAACCGGATATGCTGAATCTTGGCGAAGATACGCTCCTTTGTACGGGTGCATCATTAACCTTAAATGCCGGTGGAAATTATGCTTCGTATCTTTGGTCAGACAATAGTACCGGCCCTGCCCTAACGGTAAGTGCTGCAGGTCTCTACTGGCTGCGTGTTGTTTCGCCCAATAACTGTGTTTTCAGCGATACCATTAGGGTGATTTTGATTCCTTGTACGGGAGTGGAAAGTTCCGTGAGCGGCAATGAAGGAATACAGGTTTATCCCAATCCTTCGGAGGGTGTTTTCCGGGTGTTGAATCAGCTTCCCGGTTCTCAAGATACCGAATACCGGGTGTTTTCTTCCGGCGGAAAAGAAGTTCTGTTTCAGCGGGGTGACAAGCCGGATGAAAACGGAACGGTAGAGATCAATCTCCGTGGAAAGCCTTCTGGTTTGTATTTACTTGAAAGCCGGAACCGGGAGGGCAGGAGATTGACAAAACTGCTGCTGAAGTAGTAAAGAAAAAAATAAAGGATTTGCCGCCATCGCTTTAACTCAAGGCAAACTGATGTATGCAAAAATCAGGTGAAAAAGCCGGGGTTCTCCCGGCTTTTTCACTTTGCGCTAACGGCAATCCGGTTCTGCCAATAGCAGAAAAAGGGGCCAGTGGTTCTTTATATTTCATGTTGTTTGCCATTGGAGGAAATGGAATGCCTGACCTGAAAATACAGGTGCCGGCCGGTTTTGGTTTTTTTTGTCGGATTTTCGGAATCTCTCTTTACCGCTGCATCTGAATTCTGCTATTTTTGCACATCTTTTTTTGAATTTAAGTTTTATGAAAAAAACCGTTTTTCTGATTCTTTCAGGCCTTTGTTTTTCGGCATGGGCGTGGGCCCAGCCTTCCATTAAAGTTTCAAAAGAAACCCATGATTTTGGTGAGGTTACAGAGGGGAAAATGGCCAGTTATGAATTTGAGATTACCAATACCGGCAATCAGCCTCTGATTATCAGCAATGTACAGGCTTCCTGCGGATGTACCTCGCCCCACTGGACCCGTGAAGCCATCATGCCCGGAAAATCGGGAGTGGTTAAGGCAACATACAACTCTCAGGGCAGGCCCGGGGTTTTCAGCAAATCTTTGACCATCATGTCCAACGGAACCAATGGCAATAAAATCGTCTACATCAAAGGAAATGTAGTGAAGAAAGAAGACAAGGTATACACCGAGGGACAGAAAGCCAAGTCCGCTAAAATCGCCATTGAAAAATCATCTTTCAAGGTGGGGAAACTGGAAATCAATCAGAAAGGGGTGGCCAGAATTCCGGTAAGCAATCAGGGTTTGTCGCCTCTTGAAATTGATAATGTTACCAGCAACTGCAACTGCACCACTTTCAATCTGAGCAAAGGTTCAATCGCCCCGGGAGAAACCGGAATCCTGGAAATTTCCATTTCTCCCAAAAACAAAGGGCCTTTCAAGGAAGAAATCAACATTTCATCTTCCGATATCAATACGCCGTTTTTCAGGATTTTTCTGGAAGGCGAAGCAGTGGAAAGTTTCAGCCCCGGTATGAAAGAAGGTGCCGGATCCAATATTTTTAAATAATCAGGATTGATTCTAACAGGAAGTCTGAAACTGCCGGTAGTTTGTAAAAAAGCCCTTTACCGGAAGGTTTCAGGCTTTTTTGTGCTTTCAGGCTTTTTGTTTTTTGGTTTTTCTACTCCCGTCAGGGCACAATTCTGGAAAGACTGGTTCAAAAAGAAGCCAGAGGAAAGGGGCGTATTGGGCGGTAAGGACAAGCTGGAAGAACGGATAAAAAGCCGCACCCTCGACGATGGCGAAGATGCCCGTCCTTTGATTTTGGTGGATTCGGCGGCCTCTGATAAAAGAGAGATTCGAAAAAAGAAGGCCAAAAAGAGGATGTTTTACGGCGCCATGTCCAAAAAGGCCTATATTAAAAAACAGACTGGCCGGAAACAATCCTACGAATATTTCTACTTCCTGAAAAAGGGTTCTGATATGCAGCCCTTTGTCAAGGATATTTATTGGTTCCACAAGGTGAAGCGGAAAATCTTTGTGGGGGCCATTCCTCCGAAGGATAAAATTTTTGCCAAGATTCTCCACGGCCCTTATAAAAAGGTGACCGAGGGCAAGGTAGAAGAGGAAGGTATTTTTTATTTTGGTGCCAAGCATGGCCGCTGGATGTACGAAAAAGCGCAGGGCGATGAAATGCTGGTAGTGGAAAAAGAGAAATTTTACAAAGGTCATCCGAAGGAATCCCAATTCACTTATTTCGATACCGAAAAGACCAAAATCAAGGAAGTAGTACCGGTAAGAAACGGCGAAAAACATGGCGAATACTGCCGGTTTTCGGAAACAGGCAATTTACTTTCAGAAGGGAAATATGAGTACAATGTGAAGGTGGGCAAGTGGACAGACTACTTTGATACCAACAAAAGAAAAATCAAACGGCAGTTGCAACACGCTAAAAACTGGGAGGAGAAAAATTTTAAACCCTACACTTTGGTTTTGTTTGACGACAAAGGCAAAGTCTTGTACGACAAAGCTGTTGAAGACAAAAAAAAGCCGGCTGAGCGCAAACCTGACCCAACCACCGAGTTTTGAAAGCATCTGAATACATACTCACCCATAAAAAAATAATTGCCAGAATTGCCATTACGCTCATTCTGGCCGCAAGCATTGTGTGGATTGTGTACAAACCTCAGGATCCCATTGAGAATCTGGTTCCGGCACACGCTTCCTGGTATATTGAGGTTGACCGGCCGCTTGAAGTACTGAAATCTGCCCAAAAGGGTATCCGTTTTTTTTCCGATCCGACCCACACGGTTTTCGCCGAATGGCAGATGCACATGGAGTTTGTAAGGCAGCTTCTGGAAAAGGAACCCTCGCTGAAAAAGTTTGTTCTGAATACCACCCTGGGAATTTCAAGTCACAATCTTCCCGGAAAGGAGTCGGGCTATATTTTTTATATGGCCCTTCCATCTTCCCATCACGAGTCTCTTTTCGAATTGCTGCGCAAGTTTTATCGGGGGAAAGCGGAGTTTTTTTATCAGGAAAGAGAATACATGGGTGCACGAATCTGTGAGATTACCTTCAAGAAAAACAACCTTACATTTTCGGTTTCCGGCTCCGGGGACGCTCTGATGGGCTCTTTTTCAGGATTTCTTGTGGAGGAGGTTGTTCGTAAATCCGGCCTCATTTTTAAAGCCAATTTTGTAGGAAAACTCAGAAAAGACAGCCGATTTGCCGGAATTGCTTCCAGGCCGGTTCGTCTTTTTGTAAACCTGAACGGCCTTCCTGACTACCTGTATCAATACCTGAATCCTTCCCTGAAAGGTTTGCTTCTGGCCAAAAGCCAGGGCAGCGCAATGGTAATTGGGTTTGAAGAACCCGGCGGCATGAGCTGGACAAGCGAAGGCTATCTGCTTCAGGATAGCCCTGATGAGATGCATCAGCACGAAAACGAACTGGATGTAGAAATGCTCTCCATGGTTCCTTCCAATCATGCCATATTGTTTCAATACCAGCTGGGAAATTTATGGCAATCGTTTCCCGACCGTAAATGGAGCAGCCCCGATCCCGCAATGGATTCCTTGCCCGCCGGACTGAATAATCAGGTTTTATTGTGTCTTACCGAAGGCGAAGGCCTCAAGAAATACAATAAGCTTCTGATTGCCCCCATCCGCGACCGCCGGATTCTGAAATCATGGCTAAATTTCCATACCATGAAGCAGTCCGGCGAGGTGCCATACAGAGAAAAGTCCGGGGATTCGGAGATTTTCCAGATTACGAATCCGCAATTCGGCAGGGTTCTTGGCGGCAGTGTTCTGGAAGACTGGGGGCCGCTTTTTTATGCCGAAAGAGGAAAATACCTTTTGGTGGCTGATGATCTGGACCTTATAAAAAAAATGAGTTTGGCAAAAGGGCCGGTTTCTGTAGTGCTCAGAAACCAGAATCCCGGATTTTTCCGGTTTCAGGTTGTAGCGGGTCGATGCATTCCCTTGCTTATGGAAACGGCACAGGGTGCCTTTAAAGCCAATTTCAAAGACTGGATACCCTTGCTCAAGGGCATGAGCCTCGTTTCTATGGAAGATCTGGGAGAAAGTGAAAATCCCTCTTTCAGATTTGTCATGAAGTGGAAGTTTCCTGAAATGGAAAGCAGTAAAATATCTACCCTGCATAGCATCCAACTCGATACCACCCTAAAGCAGGGACCATTCCGGGTTGAGACCATAAAAGGGGAGAATGAAAACTGGTCTCTTCTGGATGCGAATCTGAATGCCATCGTCCTCGGGCCCGGACTGGAGAAAAGATTTGAGGTGAAAATGGGTTCAGACTGGACCAGTCCACCGCAGGTTGTGGAAAGTAAAAACGAAAAGCTGTTTTCTTTGGCCATGACAACCAAAAAAGCGCTGCACCTGCTCAGCAGCAAGGGTTTGGAGCTGAATGGTTTTCCGATTGGACTTCCCGATTCCAGCGTCAGCATCGAAAATATGCGGGTGGTAGATTATGATCAAACGCTTCAATACCGGTTTTTTACAGGAAGCCGCTACGGAGATGTATATACCTGTGACCTTTCGGGCAGATTTCTGGATGGCTGGAATCCCCGAAAGATGGAGAGTCCTCTTGTTCAGGCCCCCCGGCACTTTCGCATCGGAGATAAAGACCTGATGGTGATGCAGGATAAAATGGCCCGCCTCATTATTACCAACCGGAAGGGAGAGCTGATGCACGGTTTTCCTGTAAATCTGCATACAAGGAGCAATCAGCCAATGTTTTTTGAGAATGGCCTGAGCCTGAAAAATTCCTATGTATATGTGCTTTCAGAAATTGGTGAGATGGAAAAGGTCAATATGCTTGGCCAAATCAGTTCCCGGATACAACTGTACAGACCCGATAAAAATACTGGTTTCCAGTTTCTGATTGATCAGCGGGAGAAAACCTTTTGTCTTGCCCGAATCACGGGGAATCAGGTATCGGTTTTCGACCAAAGCTACCGGCAGATTTTTGATTTTACCGCCGAAAATTCAGAATTACTGGTTCAGCACTTTCATTTCGGAGCGAGCAATAAAGTATTTGCCATTACCGATCTGAAAGCCCGGAAAACCCATTTGCTGGATGAAACCGGCCACAGAATCTGTCCTGAACCGCTTGATTCGGATTCCAGGGTAGATATTGTGGCTTCGCCTGATTCTGAGACCGGTTTCCGTCTATTAAAAGTATTTGGCAAAGAGGTATCTTTGCTGGAGTTTGAAAAAGAATAAGCGGATTTTGTCATGATAGCTTCAAGCCAGGCCGAAAAATTATTGCTGAACCATAATCTCCGCCTTACCCATCAGCGAATTAAAATTTTAAGCTCCTTCTTCAGGACGAGAAATGCCTTGTCGCACACCGACCTCGAGGCCGAGCATGAAGGAAATATCGACCGGGCTACGATATACCGCTGCCTGAAGCAATTTCTAGATGCCGGTATTCTCCACCGCATTCCGGATGATCAGTTTCAAACCCGGTATGCGGTTTGCGGAACCTGCGAAACACATTCCCATCACCACGACCATGTGCATTTTAATTGCAGGCAATGCCTTCAAACCCAGTGTATAGAGGAGATTGTAATTCCCAATATTCCCCTTCCGGAAGGATTTTTGCAAGCAGATAAAATTCTGATTGTTCAGGGCATCTGCCGGAAATGCCGGGAAGAGGCAGCGGCCTGATTTTAAATCCGGCAACCCCCGAAGATATTTCCTCATAAATTAAAACCCCGGGTAGGCGTGGATATAAGGGCGTGTCTGCCTTTTCTGGAGCAGGTGTGGCCAGAGCTTAAAATCCGTGCCGGAGAAACAGCCAAAATCCGTCTTCTGTTGTCATCTCTTTTTGGAACCAAACCTCATGCATTATTCAACTCAATCCTCAACTTTTTCTTCTGACCCCTCATTTCCTTTCAGCAATTTTGCCAACAATGCCCTTTTGCGGTTTTACAAAGGGCGAAGCAAACTGCCATTATTAAACACTGCTTTTGGCAAAACCATTACTTTTGCCCCATGCTCGAAAAAATAGAGGAGATAAAAAAACAGATCGCCGATTTTGTTGCCGATACCCCTGCCCGCCTGGAAGAATTTCGTCTGGCTTATCTGGCCAAAAAAGGTGTCATCACCGACCTGATGAACGGATTGAAAGAAGCCCATCCCGAACAGCGAAAAGCCCTCGGTATGGCTTTGAATGAGCTGAAAAACGGAGCCTGGGAAAAATTCGAACTCGCTGAAAATGCCCTTCATGCAAAGGGGCCTCAGGTAGATGTGCCGGATATGAGCCTGCCGGTGAAAAGCCTGCCTCTTGGCTCCCGGCATCCCCTGTCCATTGTCCGGCAGGAAATGATTGAAATCTTTGAGCAAATGGGCTTCGCTCTGGCCGATGGACCGGAGATTGAAGACGACTGGCACAATTTTTCTGCCCTGAATTTCCCTCCCAATCACCCTGCCAGAGATATGCAGGATACTTTTTTCGTCTCCCGTAACCCCGAGGTTTTGCTTCGTACCCATACCAGTACGGTACAGGTCCGGCTTATGGAAAGGCAGAAGCCGCCACTTCGGGCCATTATGCCGGGAAGGGTTTACCGCAATGAGGCCATATCGGCCCGTGCACATTGCCTTTTTCATCAGATTGAAGGGCTGTACATCGACCGCAATGTTGGATTCAGCGACCTCAAGCAAACCCTGTATCATTTTGTAAGGGAAATGTTCGGACAGGATCAGAAAATCAGGTTCCGGCCCTCATTTTTTCCTTTTACCGAGCCGAGTGCTGAAATCGATATTTCCTGTCTGATCTGCAAAGGGGAGGGCTGCAATATCTGCAAGCATACCGGTTGGGTGGAAATCGGTGGTTCGGGCATGGTAGATCCCAATGTTCTCACTGCCAATGGTATAGATACCGAAGAATTCACCGGATTTGCTTTTGGCATGGGCATCGAAAGGATTACTATGCTGAAATACGGCATCAAAGACCTGCGGCTTTTTACAGAAAATGATGTCCGGTTTATCGGGCAGTTTTCCGGACTGGGATAGGAGAGGGGAAGCAGAATCTCCCTTTCTCTACTTTTTTCTAAAATCCTGTTTCCTGTTTCCGGCCGGGTTTGGCACTGCATACAGAATTTTCAGGTTCAGCATGTTGTACTTGAATTCATCAAAAGTTTTTCTGAATTCCCAGTAACTCCGGGTAGCAGCCCTTTCCAGGGAATCGCTGATTTGAACATAGTCCTTCAGTT
>JBIKMV010000023.1:0-22053 GCA_044359055.1 Catalimonadaceae bacterium | reverse complement strand
GTTGCTTTACAAACTCAAGTGGTCTTTGAACTTAACCGCCTGCCGGCGGGAGACTTCCACCTTTTCGCCGCCTTTCAGCTTGACGAGGATACCGCCAGAAAAATAGGGTTCTATGGTTTCCACCATTCTCAGATTGATGATGTGTTTCCGGTTTGCCCGAAAGAAAATTTTGGGATCCAGCCTTTCCTCAAGCGCATTCAAAGATCTTAATATCAATGGCTTATGATTGTCGAAGTATATTCTGACATAGTTGCCTATCGACTCAAAAAGGCGCACATCAGAAAGCCGGATAAACCAGTATTTATTGCCGTCTTTGACAAAAACCTGATCATCCTCCGAAAAAACCTTGTGCTGATGCCCCGAAGCGGGCACATCGTGGCTGTGGTCTTCCTCGAGTTTCCTGATGGCCTGCTCCAGTCGATGGGGCTCAATGGGTTTGAGCAGATAGTCGATGGCATCAACATCAAAAGCTTTCAGGGCATACTCGTCGTAGGCCGTGGTAAAAATCACATCGGGGGCAATGCTGTCGTCCAGCGCCTCGAGCACCTCAAAGCCTGATTTTCCGGGCATCTGAATGTCGAGAAAAACCAGGTCCGGGCGGAGCTGATTGATTTTGGCAATGGCCTCTTCGCCGTTGCCGGCCTCCTCGATGATTTCAATCTGGGTGTAAGGTTCCAGCAGGCGGCGCAGTTCGTTGCGGGCCAGCCTTTCGTCGTCTACAAGAATGGTTCTCATTTTTTTGGAATTGGAATTTTAATTAAAGCTGTAACTGTTTGAGGATCTGACTGATAAATGGAAAACAGGTCGGTGCGACTATAAATCAGCTCTAGGCGGTGGCGGGTGTTGGCAATGCCAAAACCACCGGAATCTGTACCACTTAGGTTTCCTGTATTGTCTATTTTGATTTGCACAAGGCCGCTTTGCAGCTCCGAAGTGATGCGGATGGTACCGCCTGCCACTTTTTTAGTCAGGCCATGTTTCACGGCATTTTCCACCAGCGTCTGAATCATCATCGGTGGCACTTGTATTTGAAGGGTTTCAGGCTCTAGGCGGATTTCGAATTGCAGCCGTTCTTCAAACCGTATTTTTTCGAGATTGAGGTAATCGTTTACCGTTTTCAATTCCTCCAACAGGGGGATGGTTCTGGCTCTGTCAGAGAGCAGGGAGCTGCGCAAAATATTGGATAGCTGGGTAATGGCAGATTTGGCCTTGGCCCTGTCTTCATCCACCAGGGAGCGTATACCGTTGAGGGCATTGAAAACAAAATGGGGATTGAGCTGTGATTTCAGTTTATTGAGTTCAAAATCTTTAAGGGCACTTTCCCATTTCAGTCTTTCTATCTCTTCCCTCCGGTACCGGGTGAAAAAGGCAATGGCAAAATAGATGACCGACCAAAGCAGAAAGAGCGTCATCGCATTGACAACCAGAATACTAAGGGGAATCCATTCCTTCGACTCCAAATCCCATGAGGTGAGATTCAGGCTTTTGTCAATGATGAAATTGGCAGAGGTATATAACACGGCCATGAAAAAATTTCCAACCAGCACCAGGGCCGCGAGCCTGGGGAGCGGCAATTCTATCCAGGCGCTTCGTTTAAAAACCACACGAAAAGCGTGGGTAAGTCCGAATGCCAGACAACAAAGCAGAAAAATGGAAACCACTTCCCTGTAGGTTATTTGACCGGAGGTGTAGGAGTAGAAAAACACCATGGCCATGCCATATCCGCCCCAGCCCAGAAACTGGCATAGAAAATACAGACGGGTTTTGTTGGGAAGCCTCGGGCCGTTCATGGTTTGTAAATGATTGTTTAAAGGTCAGTTACCTTTTCCGTTTGTCACCGGCTTATTGTAAAAACGGCAAAATAGGTCCGTAAATGGCAAAATGAAATACTGGAAAGTTTTACTCTGTTTTACAAAATCACTTTATTTGATGCCGAATTTATACCCGAAAATAAGCTTGAAAGTAGTAAATACCATTTGCGTAATTGACGACGACAACATCTATCAGTTTGCCATCCGGTTAACCATCAGGCAGATGGAACTCGCACAGAATGTCATTACCTTTTCAAACGGCGAACTTGCCCGTGATTTTTTTCTGGAAAACCTTTTTTCGGAAGAAGCGCTTCCGGATGTGATTTTGCTCGACATCAATATGCCTGTAATGGATGGCTGGGGTTTTCTGGACTGGTTTACAGAGCAGCAAAACAAACTTCCAAAGGCTATTCCTGTTTTTATGGTGTCGAGCAGTATCGACTGGCGGGATATGGAAAAAGCCAAAGGCTACCCATCTGTGATAGATTATTTGTCGAAACCCCTGACCGAAGGAAATCTGTATGATATTGTCTCGAGGGTCGATTAAAAAGGTATTCTATTGTTAATCAGTCAGTTTTTTTCAAAACCAGCCGAAACATCTGAGGAAAACTGCAGGAAAAACCCGGGCATTTGGGCAGGCCAAATACTTTCAGGATTCATTCTCTTTCTTATTTTCACTTGCCTGAACCTGAAGGCTGCATCCGGTGGGATATGGCAATTTGCGTCCGGATCGGTACAATTCACCATAAAAAATGCAGGCCTGGCAGTAGACGGAAAGTTGGGTCCGGTGGAAGCTGTTGTGAACTTTAACCCGTCAAAGCCGGCAGAAGCGCGTATTTCAGGCCGGGTGCTGGTTCAGAATCTGGAAACAGGCATACGGCTCCGGGATAAACACCTGAAAAAGGAAGCCTACTTTTTTGCAGAAAAGTATCCTGAAATCAGCATGAAACTTATCCGAATGGAAAAAACAGGAGAAAAGCTTCGTGGATTATTCTCTCTCACTATGAAGGGAATCACCAGAGATCTCGAATTTCCGGTTGAATTTTCAGAAGACCAAAAAGGCGTACAGCTTTCTACAACTTTTACCATAAACCGGCTCGATTTCGGAGTGGGCAGCAGCAGCTGGACATTGGCTGATGAGGTAGAAGTGAAAATAAAAATGCAGTTGAAAAAGTCCTGATTATCAGGAGGCCGGATTAAACTCAGGATACTTCGGCAATCCTTTGGAGGTGCTTGATATAGCGGCCTGCCAATACAGTTCGGTCTGTGTTTTCTCTGGCATACCGGTAGCCTCTTTCGCCCATCTCCCTTGCACGATCGGGGTGGTCCATCATCCATCTGACGGCTTTTTCCATTTCTTCAGGATTTTCGGGTTCCACATACAGGCCGGCACCGGCTTCCTCCACCAACTTCCGGCTGATTCCGTCTATGGCCATCAGAATCGGTACCTTGCAGCCCATATAATCAAAGGTTTTGTTGGAATAGATGGTTTTAAAAGTATCGACCTTTTTCAGAGCCGAGCAGCCGGCATCGGCTACAATGATGTATTCAAAAACCTTTTCCTTATTGACCGGGTCGATGAAACGCACATTATTCAAACCCATTTCCAAGGTTTTTTGCTTGAGAAAGGGTTTTCGCATGCCATCCCCGATGAGCACAAAAAGTGCCTTGGTATCTTTCAGCCTATCCGCCGCTTCCAGCAATTGCTCCAGGTGATTGGCTACACCGTGGGCACCCACATACACAATCACAAAATGATCTTTCCAATCCAGGGATTCCCGCATTAAATCCCTGTTGATGATGGGAAACAGGTGATCGGAAAGCGAAAAATCTGTGGCATTTGGAATCATGACAATTTTGGAGGGCGGCACTTTTTTCTTTTCAATCAGAGTTTGCTCAAATGCGGGGGTCAGCACATTGATCAGACTGGCTTGCCTGTACATCAGGTTTTCGAACCAAAAGGCGAGTCGGATCAGGGTTTTGTTGGTGAGCACACCGGTATCTATGGCCGATTCAGGCCAAAGGTCCCGGATTTCGAAAACGAGGGGAATTTTCTTTAATTTACTGATAACCAAGCCGATGACTCCCACAAAAAGGGGCGGAGAGGTAACGAGAACCATGTCAAACGGGCCTTTCACCTTAAAAAAGTATCCCAGCAGACCGGAAAAGACAAACGAAAAATAACCCCAAAGCCGGCCCAGAAAATTGACATTATAACTCTCCGAAACATGGCAACGGAGGACCGTGATGTTTTCATCATATTGATCTTTAAAGAAAAATCTGCCCTTGTAGCGTGGATATTTCCGGGTGGCATTGGCATGAATCATGCCGGCCAGCACAGTAATCTGATGGCCCTGCGCTGCCCACATTTTGGTCATTTCATTGAATCGGGAGCCGCCAGCATCCTCTTTTTCCAGAAAATATTGATGGATAAGTAATATTCTCATTTAGAACTGATTGAATGGATCTTTTGGTGAAATATGGGTGGTAAAAACCGGATTATCGGATTCATAAACCCGAAAGGGCAGGGGTTCTTTGCGGCCATAATACTCAGAGACAAACCCGGCCTCTTCGTTTGGATTAAGCAACCGGCCGCTTCCATCCTTTACCTCCAGATTGAAATGGGCCAGCGCAAAGGCCGAGGGATGCCAGATCAACTCCAGCCGGCTTTCAAATTTTCCTTCTATGCGGTCTTCAATCTGCCAGATGGGCTTGTCCCTCACCTTTCGGATGGTTCGGTGATGAACAATGCAGTGGCCTGTCTGTGCAAAAACAAGTGCCTTCCCGGAAACCACCCAACCGGAGTCTTCCTCAACGGCGGATAAACCAAGGGCCTGAGACCAGTAAAGCCAGACAAACCGTGGCCCTTTGAGCATCTGATTTTCACCATCTAACATCACAACATTGTGGCTTCGGCT
This sequence comes from Catalimonadaceae bacterium, assembly GCA_044359055.1. Taxonomy (GTDB): domain Bacteria; phylum Bacteroidota; class Bacteroidia; order Cytophagales; family Flexibacteraceae; genus CAMDMI01. The sequence goes on along the minus strand of JBIKMV010000023.1, from coordinate 17,324 downwards.
TCCAAAAAAATATTGGATGTCAGACTCTTGTGTGTTGTACTTGAAGGTGCCCCCATCCACAAAAAGATTTTCGCCCCTGAACCACAGGTCCAGGTGCAGGTTGTCGGCTTGTGAAGGGCGGTCCTTGTGCCTGCCACAACGGAAAAAGGTAAGGCATTCTTTTTCCTTTACAGATGCATACCCCCCGGCTGAAAAAATGTGTAAAGCCCCGGTTCCATCATTTTCTTCCGGCAGGTGGGGGTGCGCAGCAAAGCCAAACCAACCGGCTTCTTCTATTTCTTCCCTGCCGGCCAGATGGCCATACAATGCCGCCTCCAGGGCATTGATCTGACTGCTGTATTGCCGAAAATCCTGATGGGTAAACTGAAAGAACAAAGCTCCGTCGTTGGCACCGTAGTTGGGCACTTTGCCGGAAACAGGATCCTGACAAAAACGCAGAAAATCAAGGGCTTTGGCGGCACGCTTATACACAGGTGTGCTGAACTTTTCACCTGAAATTTCTGCCATCCGTATCCCTAAGGTAAGCAGCTGCACCATCACCCTGTGGTAATTCATAGAGTGCTGAATGTAGCTGCCGTCCGGATAAATCTGGTATTGGATTTCTTCTTCAAACCATGATTTTCCTTTTTCTTTCCACTTCCTGGTATCAGGAAGATCCGGAAAAATCAAGCCACTGATATACAGAGCCAGACACTCGGTAATCGCATGATTGTTTCTTACGGCAATGCGTGAAAACTGGATATTCTCCCATACATGATGCAACTGCCAGTACAGAAAATGGGCGATCTTCTGCCAGCGCTCTTCGGTCACAGCCGGACTGTTGCGGTAAAAACTCAGGGCACCGATCCAATTGAAACACCGCAAACTTATTTCCTGAGAACAGCGAAAATTCGGACCGCAGTTAATGGGATTCATGCCCATCCAGCTTTCTATCTCCTGCATGACCCATTCCGAATGATCGAGGCCAAAATGGAAATCGTAGCGCATGATGGTATGCAAATAAGTAAACCTGGATTTTTCCCAGACATATTTGATGTCGCCCGCTACGGGGCTGATATCCGGAATTTGGGTCCAGTGTTGCCTTATATCGTAGCGGTATCCCGTTTCAGGATGAATAATCCAGGATTCCGGTCCCGAAAAAATGTGGTCGAAGGAGTTGAAAAGGGTGATTTTTCCCTGGAGGATGTTCAGGGCTTTTTCTTCCAGTTCCTGTTTCGGATTCCGGGGGAATTTCAGGTCTTCTTTTGCGCCCCAGACCCAAAGCAGAGAAGATGAAAACGACCTCCATTCAGGATATTGAAGAGGGGCAGGAGATTCAGGAAAACGCTTGCGGAGCATCCCTGTTTTGCGCATCCATTCAAACCGAAGTCTGAAAAGCACATATTTCCAACCCATGTTGAAAATTATACCTTTAATCAGTTCCCATTTTCCCGGCTTTCTCAATCGTTGTTTGGCCTGTTTTTATAAAAATGCAAAGAAAAGCCTATTCGGTGGCGTATGGAAGATTTGGCAGCCCGGATTTTGGGAGGGCAAGCATTGATGCGAATTAAGGCGTTCAATTCCAATGTTTTAAATAAATTTTGATTTGTTGTAAAAAACAAGGGAATCCGGGCCAGGCCTTATTTGAGTCTGTGGGCATTTTCCTTAATGAATTTGTCCCATCCGCCTGACACTTCAGGGGTATTCCCACCATGATTGCTGTGGGTAATGGCGACAGCAAGGGCATCGGTGGCATCGAGCAGGAAATTCTCGGGATTTATTTGCAACAGTCTGATTACCATAGCGGCTACCTGTTCTTTGCTGGCATTTCCGTTGCCGGTTACCGATTGTTTGATTTTTTTGGGGGCATACTCGGCAATGGGAATCTGGCGGGCGATAGCGGCGGCCATGCTCACACCCTGAGCCCTCCCCAGCTTTATGGCGATCTGTACATTTTTTCCATAAAATGGTGATTCTATGGCCATTTCGTCCGGCAAAAACTCTTCAATCAACTGGGTTACCTTTTCATAGATTTTGGCCAAACGCACTTCATGCGATTTGAATTTATCCAGCTTGATAATGCCCAACTGAAGGGCCTTCATGTTGCGGCCTTGCTGGAGCAATACGCCATAGCCCAAAACCCGGGTACCGGGGTCAATTCCCAGAATGATTTTATCTTGCGGCAACTTTTTGGTCAGAGATTTTATGGGCATTGTTTTTTATGCAGCAATTTTTCTTTCGGTACCGATTATCGCCTATTCTATAGTTCTGGTTAAGATTGCCGTCTTAACAGAAAAGGCTCGCAAAGAACAGCAAAATTGGCCTGTACCCGATGCTTTGCCTTCGGTTTCTGTTATCATTCCTTTCAGAAACGAGGAAAAAAACCTCCCGGCCCTGCTGAAAGGCCTTTCTGAACTCCAATATCGCAAAGAACTTCTGGAAATTATCCTGACAGACGACCACTCGGAAGACGAAGGATTTTTATGTGCAGAGAAATATATTAAAGAATATGATATTCAGAATGTTACTTTAAAAAAACTCCCTCAAGGCGAAAGGGGAAAAAAAGCTGCCATCGAACTCGGAGTTTCTCTGGCTCATCATGATTTTCTGCTGTTTACCGATGCCGATTGCCGGATGTCTGCCTTTTGGGTGAACGATCTGGTGCTGGTGCAGCATCATGAAAATGCAGCTATGGTGTGCGGCCCGGTGACAGTGCTCACCCAATCATTCCCTCAGAAACTGGAAATGCTCGAAACCGCCGCCCTCATGGCCACCTCGGCAGCGGGCATTCTGCTGAATAAACCGAACTTCTGCAACGGCGCCAATCTGCTCATCAACAAAGCCGTTTATCTTCAGGCAGCTAAGAAACGAAAAGATGCTTTTATGGCCTCCGGAGATGATGTGTTTCTACTCCATCAATTGCACAAAGAGGAGGAAAAAATTGCTTACTGCCTGATGGAGCACTCGGGCGTAGAAACCGATGCGCACCAAAGCCTGAGAGAACTGGTCAACCAAAAAGTGCGCTGGGCGGGCAAATGGAAATCTGGCCTCAGGGGGGCCAACTACGGGTTGGCCCTGCTCATCTGGTTTTTTCATGCCTTGTTTCTTTTCACTCTGGTGTTTCTGGGTATTCATCAGCCGGTCTGGGCCTTTTGCCTGTATGCCGGAAAGAATTTTGCCGAAACGCTGTTCTTAAAAAACTTTTGTCATACCCATGATTATCAGCACAATAGCGCAAAGGTTTTTCTGTTTCAGATTCCTTACAGCCTGTATGTGCTATTTATGGGCATCCGGATTCTTCTCTCCTCATCTTTTTCCTGGAAAGGAAGAGAATATGTTGGCTGATTAGCTCTTTTTCATTTTCAGCACCATTTCGGCCCTGGTCTGAAACAGGTTCTCTTCCAGCCCTACCGGGTAATTGTGGGGATTTTCGAATCGTTTAATGGTGGGGTGGAGCAATGCCAGTTCATTTCTGGCCTTACGCTTAATCTCGTCGAGGGCGGGCCGCTGATACACACACCTGCCTGCCCTGAAAACAGGTACAAGCAAATCTTCTGATTCCCATTGGGGAAGAATTTCCTTTCTTTTGGTGAAATCGGCCGGGTCGATTATGGTGGTTGGCAAGGAAAAACCCATATTTTCATCAAAAATCATATCTCCCAAAATGGATTTACCATCCGAAAAACGCTTTACCTGCAGCACCCCGGGAATGTTGATTTTGCCTGCCTGCTCACTGAGTTTCACTTTGTGCTCCCATTGGCCCTTTTCATTTTGAAAGGCAGTCAGTTTATAAACCCCGCCGAGAGCCGGCTGGTCTGAGGCAGATACCAGATTGGTGCCCACACCCCAGATGTTTATCCGCGCACCTTGTTCCTTGAGGCTCTTGATCAGGTATTCATCCAGATCATTGCTTGCAGCAATGCTGGTGTTTTCAAAACCTGCCTCGTCCAATATCCTTCTTGCCTCTATACTCAGATAGGCCAGGTCGCCGGAATCGAGCCGGATGCCGGCCAGGTCGTAGCCTTTTGCCCTGAGCTTATGGCCTACTTCAATGGCCCGTTCCACTCCTTTCAGAGTGTTATAGGTGTCGACTAAAAAAACTGCATTGCCGGGGTGCGAGTCGGCAAATGCCTCAAAAGCCTCTGTTTCTGAGGCAAATGCCATCACCCAACTGTGGGCATGAGTACCCCTTACCGGAATTTCAAAGATTTTTCCTGCCAAAACATTGGAGGTCGCTACACAGCCCCCGACATAAGATGCCCGACTCGCCGAAAGGCCCCCGTCTATCCCCTGAGCCCGCCTCAGGCCAAACTCCAGCACCGGATCTCCTTTGGCTGCAAAGCAAATTCGGGCTGCTTTGGTGGCTATGAGGGTTTGAAAATTGATGGCATTCAGCAGGAATGTCTCTACAAGCTGGGCCTGCAAAATGGGGCCCCTTACCCGCACCAAAGGCTCCTGCGGAAATATTACCCGTCCTTCTTCAATAGCATCTACATCACAGGTAAATTTCAGATTTCCAAGATGTTGCAAAAAGTCCCGATCCAAAAGTGCAGTTCCATCGGGGTTGCGAAGGCTGGACAAATAGTCCAGATCATCGGGCTCAAAATGAAAGTTTTCGAGCCAGTCTACGGCATATTGAAGGCCGCAGGAAATGGCATATCCCCCTTTGAAAACCGGATTACGGAAATACAAATGAAATACCGCATTTCGCTCAGCTATTCCCTTTTTCCAGAAACCCTGGGCCATGGTAAGCTGGTAAAGATCGGTGAGCAATACCAGATGGGCCCGATACAGGTCTTTGTTCAGATTCATAAAATTGGTCGCTTTTGTTTGCAAAAAGGGCGGCTAAGGTAAGTCTCCTTTTTAAAAGTATTGCCCTATCAGCAAATCGGATGCTGGCCTGCCGCCTTCCGTCTTTGAAGAAGCGGGGGTCTGTGATGAATTTTGGAATATTAACCGGGCTTTGTTTTTCTTTTGTGTGAAAATTTCGCCGGCAAAGATCCTGTATGAAAATACTCACTTACAATGTAAACGGAATTCGATCCGCAATAAAGAAAGGGTTTGTTGATTTTTTATCTGACAATCAGGCAGATGTGGTTTGTATTCAGGAAACAAAAGCCCTGGAATCGGATGTGGAAACCGGTCTGTTTACCGACCTTGGTTACAAGTTATTCTGGTTTCCTGCCGAAAAAAAAGGCTACAGCGGGGTGGCTGTTTTTTCCAGAAAAGAACCGGTGGAGGTAGTATATGGATGCGGTCATTCTTTGTTTGATGCCGAGGGCCGCCATCTTCTCCTCGATTTCGGGGATGTGGCGGTTCAAAGTGTATATGCCCCTTCGGGTACCACAGGCGATGTGCGGCAGAATATAAAATATGAGTGGATGGAATTCTTTTTTGAATACCAGCAGGCACTCCAGAACAAACATAAAAACCTGATTTTCTGCGGCGATTTCAACATTTGCAACCATCCCATTGACATCCACAATCCCAGGTCCAATGCCAAATCCTCGGGATTTTTACCCGAAGAAAGGGCCTGGATGAGCCGGCTTCTGGAAGAAGGAAAACTTACCGACAGCTTTCGCCATTTTCATCCCGGCGTTGCGCATCAGTACACCTGGTGGAGCCAGCGGGCAGGCTCCCGTGGCCGAAATCTGGGCTGGCGCATCGATTACATCCTGACTTCTGAAGGATGTAAATCTGGCCTGCAATCGGTAAAAATTATCCCCGATGCGGTCCACAGCGATCATTGCCCGATGGAATTGGTACTTTTTCCGGCTTAATTGTATTTTGTATAAATCTGTTTTTCAATGATTTATGTGACATTTTACAATTTACTCAGTCAATTGAGTAATTTTACTCATTCGGTTGAGTAAAATCCGTATTAAAGCCTTACTTTTGTTCCCGATTAAAATTCCGGCCCAAAGTTTCCATGAAAAGGATTGAACGAAAGTCTTTTATCAGGGTTAAAAAACAGCTGCTCTCACCCGAAAATTTCATTCAGGTTTTGGCAGGACCCAGACAGGTGGGAAAAACCACGATGGTGCGCCAGATCATGGAAACATGGGATGGGGAAAAAATCTTTGTATCAGCCGATGCGGTGGCAGATTCTGGCTTTCAATGGCTGGAGGGCCAATGGCAACATGCCCGATTGCTTCAGCAAAAAAATCCTGACAAAAAGGTCCTGCTTGCCATAGACGAGATTCAAAAAATCGGCAATTGGAGCGAAATCATTAAAAAACTATGGGACAGCGATTTACAGGAAGGCAAAGCCATGAAAGTCATTTTGCTGGGTTCATCCCGGCTGCTGATTCAGCAGGACTTGACCGAGTCTCTGGCAGGGCGCTACGAAAAAACCTATCTGGGCCATTGGTCGCTTTCGGAAATGCAGGAAGCCTTCGGTATAGACAAAGACCAATACATCTGGTTTGGGGGATACCCGGCGGCGGCGGCTTTGATGCGGGATGAAGAACGATGGCGACGGTATGTAAACGATTCTTTGTTGGAAACCAGCATTTCAAAGGATGTGCTGATGCTAACCCAGGTAACCAAACCGGCTTTGCTTCGACGGCTGTTTGAATTGGGCTCCCGGTATTCCGGCCAGATTTTGTCCTTCACAAAAATTTTGGGTCAGTTCAGTGATGCAGGAAATACGGTTACCCTTTCAAGGTATCTGGCATTGCTTCATACGGCCGGATTGCTCGGAGGGTTGGAAAAATATTCACCCGATTTAATCCGCCAAAGGTCCTCAAGTCCGAAATTTCAGGTTCATAACAATGCGATGCTGTCGGTTTTAAGCCCGCTTTCACATGAAGATTGCCGTCAGAACCCCAGAGAATGGGGCCGATGGGTAGAATCAGCCGTGGGCCAGCATCTGATCAACAGGGCTCTGGAACAGGATTTCAGGATTTTTTACTGGCGTGAAAGAAACGAAGAGGTGGATTTTGTTCTGGAGAGAAGAGGCAAGGTGGCAGCCATAGAAGTAAAATCGGGCAAAGAAAAAGCAAATTCAGGCCTCAAAACCTTTGCCGGTCGCTATCCACATGCCCGTCTGTACCTGGTGGGCGAAGGTGGAATTCCGGTAGAAGAATTTCTGAAAATGAATCCAGCAGACCTGCTGTAGAGGCTTTTAGCCTTCGCGGTAAATGGCTTCTATTTCAGCTGTATATTCCTTCATCAGGTTTTTGCGCTTCAGTTTCATGGTGGGTGTCATTTCTCCGCCCTCAATCGTCCAGGGTCCGGGAACCACCTTTACCTTCTTTATTCTTTCATACTGCGCCAGCGATTCATTGGCCTTTTCCACCTCCCGATTGAATTTTTCCACAACCAGAGGATGCCGCAGCATTTCATCCTGGCTTGTAAATGGAATTTCTTTTATCCGGCACCACTCTTTCAGGCCGTCGAAAGAGGGCACAAGCAAGGCTGCAGGAAATCTTTCACCGTCACCGATTACCATGGCCTGTTCGATTATCAGGCTTTCCTTCAGCTTATTCTCTATCAGCTGTGGGGCGATGTATTTTCCTCCCGATGTTTTGAACATCTCTTTTTTGCGGTCGGTGATTTTCAGAAATTTCCCCTCCTGAAACTCTCCTATATCGCCGGTATGGAACCAGCCATCGGCATCCATTACTTCGGCCGTGAGGTCCGGTTTGTTGAAATAGCCTTTCATCACATGGGGTCCGCGGGTCAGGATCTCGCCATCGGGGGCGATTTTCACCTCTACCCCATCAATTACCGGACCTACCATGCCGATTCTCCTGTTTTCTTCTTCATATCGGTTTACCGAAATCACCGGACTTGTTTCTGTAAGACCATACCCCTCCATCACCACAATCTGTGCCGCCGAAAAAACCCGGGCCAACCTGGGTTGCAAAGCAGCTCCGCCCGATACAATAAATTTCACTTCGCCCCCCAAAGCTTCCCGCCACTTGTTGAAAATGAGCTTGTTGGCCAAACGAAGCTGAAAATTATACCAGAAACCAAGGTCGCGGTTCACTTCATATTTCAAGCCGAGATTCAAAGCCCAGAAAAACAAGGCTCTTTTGATTCCCCTCAATTCCTGGCCTTTGGCTACGATTTTATCATACACTTTTTCCAGCAAACGCGGAACCGTACAAAAGAGGTTCGGATGGATTTCTTTCAGATTTTCGCCTATGGTATCCAGCGACTCGGCATAGGCAACCGAAAGTTTGAGTGCTATGTATAGATAACTCAGCATGCGCTCGTAGATGTGACAAAGCGGGAGAAAACTCAGTGATTTGCTTTCGTGTGTCAAGGGAAAAAGAGGCACGCAGGCCGTAACATTGCTGGCCAGATTGTGGTGGGTTAGCATAACCCCTTTGGGTCTTCCTGTAGTGCCGGAGGTGTAGATAAGCGTAAGCAGATCTTCGGATTGTATGGATTTGATTTGTTGGGAAAGGGTATCCTCAGAAACTTCCCCGGAATGGGCAAGCAGGGTTCGGAATTGCGGAAAACCAGCCACTTCATCAAAGCAGAATACTCCCGAAAAACCGGGAACAGCAGCCCCGGACTTCTGACAGCGTTGGGCAAGCTCTTCATTGGAGGCAAAGGCCATCTTTACTCCCGCATCCTGAAAAATATAGGCTACATCTTCCTCAGTGAGTGTGACATATATGGGCACGGAAACCGCACCGATAAACTGGCATGCAAAATCAACCAGATTCCATTCAGGCCGGTTGGCGGAGACGATGGCAACTTTATCGTCTTTTTTTATGCCTATGGCAAGCAACGCCCTTGAGAGATTGCCTGCATCTTCCAGAAATTGATTGACTGTGATATCCCACCATTTACCTTCCCTTTTGTATTGATACAAGACTTTGCCCGGATGGCTGTTGCTGTACTGAAGCAGAAAATCAAAGATTCTCATTTAATGATTGGTTAAAACTGGTGCTTTTAAAAAAGTGATTGCAACATACAGGTTTGAATTTCAATTCACTGCCAAAAATTTTTTAAATATTTGCCGGTCCGGTTTTTTTAATAAAAAAATAAGGCGCCCTTAATCGGTCGTTCAGATTTCCGGGCCTAAATAATTATTTCTTTGCATATGGAATTTTTCCTTCCCGTTGCTGTTTTTATTCTGGGATATACGGCCATCGCTTTTGAACACAGCATCAAAACTGATAAAGCAGCTTCAGCACTGATCACGGGCATCGGACTGTGGTTGCTTATTTTCATGAAAGACCCCGGTCTGGCCGATCAGAATCTGGAAAAAGTAGGGCACCATATGGCCGAAATCGCCGGCATTGCCTTCTTTCTCCTGGGGGCGATGACGATTGTAGAACTGATTGATACCCACAAGGGTTTTGATCTGATCTCTGGTAAATTGAAGGTGAACAACTTTTTTCAGATGACCCTGGTTCTGGCCATGGTTACTTTTTTTCTTTCTGCCCTGCTCGACAACCTCACCACCACCATTGTGATGATTTCCATTGCCAGAAAATGGGTGCCAGAGTTTAAGATAAGAAGCTGGCTGGTGGGCCTGATCATCATCGCTGCCAATGCCGGAGGTGCCTGGTCGCCTTTGGGAGATGTCACCACTACTATGCTCTGGGTTGGAGGTCAGATTTCCAGCCGTGCCATTATTTCAGAAACTTTCTTTCCGAGTCTGGCCGTAGCAGCGCTGCCCGCCCTGATTATCGGTTGGAAATTCAGAAATGAAAAAGTGAGCATCAGCAGGGCTGCTACTGGTGAGAATGCCCGGAACAGTAAGGCCGCATTTATAGTTGGTCTGGGCCTGTTGCTTTTTGTTCCCTTCCTGAAAAGTGTAAGCCATATGCCGCCATTTCTGTGTATGCTTTTTTCACTTGGACTGATGTGGGTTTTTACCTCCTTTCTCCATTTCAAAAAAGACCCCGATGAAAGAAAAGCCTGGGAGCCATCGCAGGCATTGCAAAGAATAGACACACCCAGCATCCTGTTTTTTGTGGGAATCTTGCTGGCCGTCAGCGCTTTGGAGTCACTGGAAATTTTACAGAAAACGGCCTCAAGTCTAATGGCCATTTTTCCGGACTATGCTCAAATAGGCACCATTCTGGGTCTGATCTCCGCCATCATCGACAATGTGCCCCTGGTGGCAGCCGCTCAGGGAATGTTTTCTATGGACATTTACCCCAAAGATGATCCCCTCTGGCTATTTCTTGCGCTCACTACTGGAACAGGAGGCAGTGCGGTTATCATCGGTTCGGCAGCCGGGGTAGCGGCCATGGGCCTGGAAAAAATTACCTTTTCCTGGTACTTGAAAAAAATATCCCTGTTGGCCCTGTTGGGGTACTTTGCGGGTATTCTTGTCTTTCTAATCATGTAACACTTAAAAATAATGACTGAATCGAAAATATTGGTGGTAGAAGATGAACCCAAAGTTGGGGCATTTATTAAGGAAGGTTTGCAGGAACTTGGATTTGAAGTTGACCTGGTATACGACGGCCAAATGGGGGAGCGGATGTGGGAAAGCAAAAATTATGCATTGATTATTCTGGATGTGATTGTGCCCCTGGTCAATGGCTTGGAGCTTTGTAAACGGATACGGAAAAAAAATCAGCAAATCCCCATTTTGATGCTCACAGCCCTGGGAACCACAGAAGACAAGCTGACCGGTTTCGACTCAGGGGCCGATGACTATCTGGTAAAACCATTTGAGTTTAAGGAGCTGCTGGCAAGGATCAAGGCCCTTACCCGCCGGAATACCGGGCTGGTGGAAACAGGAAATTTTTTAAAAATATTCGACCTCGAACTCAATCTCGATAAAAAACAGGCAAAGCGAGGAAATCATATCATCAACCTGACAGCCAAAGAGTTTGGTTTGCTGGAATTTTTAATGCGTTCGAAAGGGCGGGTGGTGAGCAAAGAAGAAATTGCCGAAAAAGTGTGGGATGTACATTTTGATACCGGAACCAACTTTGTGGAAGTGTACATCAACCTGCTGAGGAAAAAAATCGACAAGGACTTCGACAATAAGTTGATTCACACCCGTTTTGGACTCGGATACTGCTTCACTGATATGCCATGACGATCCGGGCAAGGCTTACACTCCGGTTTTTTCTGCTTGTGCTGGCCATTATCGTGGTTTCTTCGCTCGTTATCTATTTGTTTTCTGAAAGACACAGGCAGGAAGATTTTTACAACCGCCTGAGAAACAAAGCTGAAGTTACCATCCGCCTGCTTCTTGCTGTGGATGAAGTAAACAGTTATCTGCTCAAAAGGATAGAGGAAAACAATCCCCTTTCCTTGCCTGAGGAGGGCATTGTGATTTGGAATGGCTCGGACAAGGTGTTGTTTGATTCTGACCTGATGGGCAACATCCCCGCAAATCTCAATTTGCTGAAAACCATACGAAATGATGGCGAACTCAGGTGGGAACAGGGTCCTTTTGAAATCATTGGCTTTACTTTCAGGGAAGGGAATCAGGAACTTGTTGCGATTGCTGCTGCTAACGACATTTATGGCAAAAGCCGGGTCAACGACCTGAAGTGGGTAATGTTCAGCGTTTTTGGCTTCAGCCTGGGTTTTATCATTCTGGCCGGCTGGATTTATGCGGGCAGGGCCTTGCTGCCTATATCCCTGATTATCGACAGGGTAAAACAAATTTCCATTTCGAGCCTGAACCTCCGGTTGAACGAAGGGAATGGGTCGGATGAATTGTCGCAATTGGCCCAAACCTTCAACAATATGCTTTCGCGTCTGGAGGGTGGAGTAAAAATGCAGAAAGACTTTATTGCCAATGCTTCCCATGAGATGAGGACTCCGCTGACAGCCATTACCGGTCAGATTGAGGTGGCCCTGATGAAAAAGAGAAACAATGAAAAATACCTTGAGGTGTTGCAATCGGTTCTCGATGATATCCGCAATCTGAACCGAACCTCAAACAGATTGCTTCTTCTTGCTCAGGCAAATACAGAAAACCTTCAACTCGACAGAGAGGAAATCCGGATTGATGAACTTCTCTGGCAATGCCGCGAGGAACTCTGCAAACTCCATCCCGAATTTTCTATAACCATTCGCATACATCTGGATTTTGAAAACGAGGAAACACTCATGATTACAGGCAATGCCCTGCTGCTGAAGACTGCCATTTCAAATCTAATGGAAAATGGCTGTAAATATTCAGAGAACAAGAAAATCATGGTAGCCCTATCCTGCGAAAAAAAGGTCCTCATTCTCAGATTTGAAGACAAGGGGATAGGTATTCCTGAAAAAGACCTGCCCCACATATTTCAACCGTTTTTCAGGGCATCGAATTCAGGTGCCTCGAGAGGGCACGGCATCGGATTGTCTCTCGTTCAACGAATTGCAGACATCCATAAGGGAAAGGTAGAAGTTCGGTCTGTGCAGGGTGTGGGATCCGTCTTTTCCCTGTTTCTGCCTCAGAATATCGAAAACAAATCCGGAACGGCAATCAGCCCTGCACGACCTGTTTGACGGTTAGCCTTTGATTTTTCTGGCCTTGAAGCGGTTATATCCCTCTGTACCCAAAACCGACTTCAGTATGAAGTTTGAAAGCTTCCACTTTTTAAATTTCAACCAAGCAGTAAAGCGAAGAAAAAGGGCTTGAATCCACCCCTGATATCTCACATTTATAGCAAAAGATTCTTTCAGGATTCGAGTTCCGTCGCTTGCCCCGCCGTATCTTTTGCAGGCCATGAAAGCAGGGATGTGAATAAACTTTGCTCCCGATTTCCGGAGCCTGTAAAACACATCCAAGTCTGCAGCAAGCCTGTATTGAAGATCAAATGGTATTCTTTTATGCAAGCCAGCCTTTACAAAACTGGAGCGGTGGTCTATGCCAGGGGTAGAACCCAAGGTGAAATGGTTGGTGAAAAAGGGAGATGTCCGAAGCGGATTTTCCTGGATTACAGACAAAGAATCGCCATAGAACACTTCTGCATCTTCTTTTGCTATCCACGCCGTCAGGATTTGAAAAGCGCCGTTTTCATACCAATCATCTGCATTTTTAAAGCCGACCCAGTCACCTGTTATCAGGCTCAGCCCTTTGTTCATGGCATCATAAATTCCCTTGTCTTTTTCAGACAACCAATAGGCGATGGCCTTTTCTCTTTGCCTGATGATGTCCAATGTTTGGTCCTGCGAGCCTCCGTCTACCACAATCAGTTCTATGTTGGGATAATCCTGATTGAGGATACTATCCAGTGCCTGAGCCAGATGTTTTTCAGCATTGAAAGTAACCGTTACGATGCTGATAACGGGTTTGTCCGGGTCTTTTACCGGGGAAATCCCCGAAAGTCTGTATCCGCCTTCGGTCATGGGGCAAAAAGAAAAGGGCTGTAAAAGCCCCTTTCAGAAATAATGATTTTGATTTTCAAGGTATAAATTTAAACTGAACCCTGCGGTTGTCCATTTTGCCATCCTCGGTGGAGTTGCTGGACTGGGGCTCATTCATACCATATTCTTTTACTTTAAACCTGTCAGAGGGTATTCCTTTTGACACCAGATAACGGCGCACTCCTTCGGCCCGTCCTCCGGAAATCAGGGAGGTAGCAAGAGCAGAACCGAGGTCGCAGCCGTAGCCTCCGATTTCAATCCTGATTTTGGGCCTTGCTTTCATCACTTTTACCATCTTATCCAGTTGCTCCATGGCTTTTTTATCCAGTTCATATGCCCTGCGGTTTCCGGCAGTGCCAAGTTCATAATGGGGCTGTTGTTTGAAAATATCCCTTTCGGAAGGACTAAGTTCGAGTTTGGTTCCCTTGTAAGGATCCTGACCCAGATAAGAATCGGAGGTAACCAGAGCTGCAACTCTGGCGGCCATGGCAGGATTGCTGATGTTGTTTAGGGCTGGATTTCGCCCGTAAACTGAAGATGTCTTTCCAGTACTTGCCTTTCCGGTATTTGTTTTACCGGAGTTTGACTTGCCGTTATTGTTTTGGCCGGAAGCCGCTTTTTTGGGAAGGAATTTGTATTGCACCCTTCTGTTTCTCATTTTTCCCTCTTCCGTGGTATTGGGCGCCTGAGGATTGTTGCTGCCATACGATTTACGCACCATCTGACCTGGCTTCACACCTTTGGAAAGCAAATATCTGCGCACACTTTCAGCCCTTCCGGTGGCAATTTTTAAATTGACATCAGAGGTTCCGAGGTCGCAACCATAGCCTCCAATCTCAATGACCATATCAGGTCTGGCTTTCATCACTTTGGCCATTTTATCGAGATCTGCTTTGGTAACCTGATCGATTTCATAGCCCCGCCGGTTGCCTTTGCTTCCAAAGTCGAAGCGAGGCTGCTTCCTGAACAGGGCCCTTTCGGCCGGACTCAGTTCTAGTTTGGTTCCCTTGTAGGGGTCCACACCCAAAAATTTGTCTGCAGTACGGAGCGCTGCCAGTTTTTTGGCCATGGCAGGATCGCTGATGTTGTTTTGGGCAGCTTTTTTGCCTGCAACTGGTTTCCGGGCTGGTATTTTGCCTTTGCCGGCTTTTTTGCCTGATGTCCCCGCTTTTGAAATTTTCCTGCCTTTACCGGTTTTATCCCTTAGTGTCTTGGTCGGTTTGATACCTGTTTCCGGTTTAACTTTTTCGGACATGGTATCCTTTTCCAAAATGGTTGAATCGATTTTTAGCTCCTCAGGCTTGATTTCTTTTTCCGGCTTGATTTCGTTTGACGGAACAACCTTTTTAGGACCTTCAACATCTCCTGGTCGGATATTTCCAGAATCTCCGGGTAGATATTTTTCTTTCTTCTTGTTTTTACCCAGATACTTTCTGAATCCAATTATGATTTCAGGGGAACCCATACTCTGACTTACCTGAGAGAGTGTGGAAACCAAAAAATCATAGCTGAATGCAAGAGCCCAGCTTTTTTGGTTGATTTCAAAAGAGGTAATCAGGGCATTTTGATTGGAATACCAGAGGCCGAGACCCAGGCTACCGTCTGATAAGAATCCTTTTTTACTTTTAATCTTATAGAACCCCTGGGTTCCGATATTGGTCTGTCGTTGGTTTTTTACCTGAATATGCCGGATGGAGGGCCTTACCAGAAACTGAGCATTCTCATAGGCCAGAAAAGATGTTTGAATATTCCAGTTTATGGGGTTGGAAAATGGCTTTTCAATCAGAGAAATATTGGGCTGAGTCAGATTATTTGCGGCAACTCCCAGGGTAAATAGAGGATCACCATAGCGGTTTTCAATTACAAAAGTCAGACCTGTGTTGATAGTGAAAAAATTTACTCTTTCAGAGCCTGTGATATTTTCATTCAAGGGCAACCCCGCATTAAAACTTCCGTCCTTTCCATCCCATTGACTGCCGGACTGAAGCCTGGAAACATCAATTCGCCTTTGATAAAATCCGGGTTGTAAACCAAGTGAAAACCATTGCCGTTTGCTCAGATTAACATTTTGAGTATAGGAAACAGAAAAGCCGGTTGTAGCCAGCATACCGCTGAAACCGGTTCTGTCTTCCAGAATTTGAATTCCCCCTGCACCAAACTTTCTGAACTGCCCGACGGCTGTTTCCTGATAGAAAGGCTTGAACACAGAAACAAAAGGTGTGGCATAGTTTGAGCCCCTGCCGCCAAACTGATTGCGGTAACCCACATCAGCCTTAATTTCATCAGATAGCGAAATCAAAGAGGGATTGTTCAGCATCGGGGTAAGCTGGAACTGGGAAAAATTCATTTGCTGGCCTACAACCAAATTGGTCAGGGCCAGACATCCTAAAATCAGGGCTAACTTCAATTTTTTGAACGAATTCATATGTGTGTTGATTTTTTAGGTTACCGGGTTTAGTTCATTATGATTACTGGACCTGAATTTTTGCCTCCGTTGGCTTTGAGGTCTTCCCCGTTTTTCAGTTTACCTTTTACATTCCAGATGTAGGTATCCTGACCCAACTCTTTGCCTTTATATTTTCCATCCCAGCCGGGAACCGAGTTTGCACTTTCGGCCTCTTCTACAATGTCCTCAACACGGTTGGTTTCATAAATCAGATTTCCCAGTCGGTCCCAGATTTTGACTTCGATACTGGCAACCCCGAATCCATACACCTTAAACACATCGTTTTTGCCATCCTTGTTGGGACTGAACATATTGGGTACATACAAATCTCTGGCTACCCTAACTCTGATAGAATCTTTAGCCTGGCATCCATTTTGGTCAGTAATTACTACATAATAAGTATCTGTTTGATTGGGCGTAATGTTGAAAGCAGGGACGGTTGTGGTACCAAGTACCAGGTCATCCTTCTGCCAACTGAAATTTGTGAAGTTCGGTGAGTAGCTGATGGCCTGAAGGTCCACATCATCTCCCAGAACCAAAGCGGTGTCATTCTGCAATTGCACCGTGGGTAAGGGATCTATTTTCACATTCACCGGCAAAGTAGAATTGATACAGCCATTACCATCGGTAACGGTAAGAATGATTCCATTTGAAGAACTTCTGAATACCAGGCGGTTGCCGTTGCTTACCGGATTGGTGTTCCAGGAGTTTCCGGCTGAGAAGTTCGAAGATAAAACCACAGAATCACCAATACAGGCCTGCAGATCGGCAGGTGAAGAAGAAATGACCGGAACCGGCAGAGGATTTTGGGAAATATTTAAAAGGTCCGAAGTGGAAAAACAGTTGTTACTGGAGTCTACCCGCACAAAATAGGTTCCGCCGGCAGATATGGTAATGGGCGTTCCTGTGAGGCCATTGCTCCATGTGTAAGTATTGACTGCAATAGGTGAATTAACCGAAATGGTAGCCGACTGACCATCGCAAAATGAAGTCTGACTGGCCGTAACCTGAGGTTTGAGTGGGTTTGGCCTGCTTGTAATGTCAATAATATTGGAGGCATTGCTCTGACACCCGCTGTCACTCACCGCCACCACCGAATAGCTTCCGGAGCTGGTAACTGTGATGGTTTGGGTATTGGCCCCTCCCGGTGACCAGAGATATGAAAATGCCGGGCTGGAACTCAGGACTGCAGCATTGCCGTCGCAGAAGGATGGGGTACCGGAAGAAATGCTGGCTACCGGAACAGCTGGTTTTGGATTGATATTTACCAATAGCGGTGCGCTGACTCTGGAGCAACCATTGGAGTCAACCGTTACAGTAAAGGACTGGCTGCCCAAAGAACTGTAGGTAAAACTCGGACCGGCTGTGGCCCCGGGATTCCATGTATAGGTATTGGAAGCATTAAAGGGAGAGGGAACCAAAACGATGTTGTTTCCTTCACATACCGAAACATCATTGCCCTGAGTGAGGATAACAGGCAATGCGGGTGCTTTGCGGAGTGTTCCGTTGAAAGGATCGGATGTATTGCGGCAATTGTTCGCATCTGTTATGATTACGGTTACGGTGAAGCTTCCTATTGTTGTGATGTTCACATTCTGTGTGGTCG
>JBIKMV010000162.1:0-6581 GCA_044359055.1 Catalimonadaceae bacterium | reverse complement strand
AATTTGATGAAATCAACGAAAAGTTTGCAGAAGAAATGACCGACGATGAGATGACAAAACTCATTGAGCGTCAGGGAGAAGTGCAGGAAAAGTTAGACCAGCTCGATGCCTGGAGCCTGGACCAGAAACTGGAGCGGGCCATGGATGCCCTTCGTTGTCCTCCTGATGATGCTCTTATCAGCGTACTTTCAGGTGGTGAAAAGAGGCGGGTAGCCCTTTGCCGCCTCTTGCTGCAGTCTCCCGATGTTTTGCTTTTGGACGAGCCCACCAACCACCTCGATGCCGAGTCGGTATTGTGGCTTGAGCAATTTCTGAAAGACTACAAGGGAACGGTGATTGCCGTTACCCACGACCGCTATTTTCTCGATAATGTGGCAGGTTGGATTCTGGAACTGGACAGGGGTGAGGGCATTCCCTGGAAAGGTAATTACAGCAGCTGGCTGGAGCAGAAACAGGAGAGGCTTGCCAAAGAAGAAAAAGCCGAAACCAAACGCATGAAAACCCTGGCAAGAGAACTTGAATGGGTGCGAATGGCCCCAAAAGCACGGCAAGCGAAAAGCAAAGCCCGCCTCGGAGCCTATGAAAAACTCATTGGAGAAGAGGCAAGGCAGGCAGAAGAAAAACTGGAATTATACATTCCTCCCGGCCCTCGTCTTGGAACTAAAGTCATTGAAGCCCATGGAGTTAGTAAATCTTTTGGAGACAAGCTGCTTTTCGAAAATCTGGATTTCAGCTTGCCACAGGCTGGAATTGTGGGGATAATCGGGCCGAATGGTGCAGGAAAAACAACCCTTTTTCGCCTCATTACCGGTCAGATTAAGCCCGATACCGGTACTTTTGAAGTGGGACCAACCGTAAAATGGGCATATGTAGACCAGAGCCATGACGGACTAGACCCGAACAAAACCATTTTCCAGGCCATTTCAGGAGGTACCGACCTCATGAACCTCGGCGGAAGACAGGTAAACAGCCGGGCTTATGTGGGCAAATTCAACTTTTCGGGAAGTGATCAGGAGAAAAAGCTTGGCGTTCTTTCTGGTGGTGAGCGCAACAGGGTTCACCTCGCTATGGCCCTGAAGGAAGAAGCCAATCTGCTTCTGCTCGATGAACCCACCAACGATTTGGATGTGAACACCTTGCGGGCTCTGGAAGAAGCCATGGAAAACTTCGGTGGTTGTGCTGTGATCATCAGCCACGACCGCTGGTTTCTCGACAGGGTAGCCACCCATATTCTGGCCTTTGAGGGCAATAGTCAGGTGGTATTTTTCGAGGGCAATTTTTCTGACTACGAAGAAGCCCGGAAAAAGCGGGTCGGAAACGAGGCTCCGAAAAGGGTAAAATTCAAAAAACTGGGATAGGAGAGACCCCATTTCCAAAAAAAAGTCTGAAAATGTGGTCAGTCGCTTTCAAAAAAGTCTCTGGCCTCTTCTTTCCATTTTTTCCATTTCTCCTTCCAGGCTTTACGCTCTGATTTTTTTACCAGCCTGATGGCAAACCCTGACTGGAAGCCAAACAAATCCGGATGACCATCAAGAAAAACAATGGGCCTGAAGTCGTATGAAATATGGATGGGCAGGAGGTTGAACTTATATTCCAGACCCAACATTCCACTCACAGCCCAGTAGGGTTGAACTTTTGTGTCGGTAATTTTTACCCAGCCGGCCTGCGGGCCCAAGCCTGCAAAGGCATTGAGTCTGCGGCCAAGAATTTTACTATGTATTCTGGGAATCAGCACCGCACTAAAATCTTTTTGCCTGAATTCCAGAATACCTTCTACCGTTACCGGCTTCCATAGCCGCTGTACCATACTCAGTCCGAATGAGGTTTCATCCAGCCTGATGCCGGCACTCCTTACATATACCTGCCCCCGGACCAGGGTGCAGACCATCAGCGGCATCAGGGCTATCCAGATTTTCATTTTCATGTGCAAAGGAATTTATCTCACTCTAAGCCAGGCTTCTCCGTCGGTAAACAAATCGCCACCTCCGGGACTGACCACTGAAGTGCGGACTTTGAACCTTTTTTTTTCGGGCTGTGCTTCGGTTACTTCAAATTCTGCCCGGTACATTATGCCCGGAAGCATGGCTTTTTTGAAATCCAGTGTCTGGCTGAGGTAAATACTTTTTGGGCCCGGAAAAATGGTGCCGAATACTTTGCTGAATACGCAGGCGCCCAACATGCCATGCAGAATGGGTTGTTTAAAGGCGGTTTGTGCAGCATATTCTGCATCCAGGTGCAGCGGATTGGTATCTCCGGTTACCTTTGCAAATTCATTTACCTGCTCCTGAGAAAAAGAAAAATCATGGTGCCAGGTTTGTCCCAATTCCATTTTGGTTTCCATATAAGATGTCGTTTTTGATAGTTGGCCTCGGAAATATCGGCGAAAAATACGAAGGAACCCGCCATAATATAGGTTTTGATGTGGTGGATCACCTGGCCCGAAAAAAAAATGCAGTTTTTCAGTCTGAAAGGCTGGGTCAGGTGGCCAGATTTCAGCTGGGCGGCCATACGGTTTATCTTCTGAAGCCCGGCACTTTTATGAACCTTTCGGGTGATGCCGTAAAACTATGGCTGGAAAAAACCGGCGCAGAACTTTCTGAACTGATGGTGATTACCGATGATCTGGCTCTGCCTTTCGGGAGTATCCGCATACGGGGCAAAGGTTCTGCCGGAGGACACAACGGCCTTACCGATATAGAGCAGAAACTGAAATCTCAGGATTACGCCAGAATGCGCATGGGCATCGGTGCCGATTTTCCCAAGGGCAGACAGGCAGAATTTGTGCTGGATAAATTTCCGGGGGAGCTGCAAACTCAAAAAGAAGCCTGGATTTCCAGGGCGGCAGATGCTGTACTTTGCTTCTGTTCAAGGGGGTTGCCGGTGGCCATGAACCAATTCAATGGTCCGTTACCCGGACTTCAGGCCTGAACCACCATGGCCAGAAACAGCAAGAGCCAAAGGAAGCCGAGAAAATGCCAGAATACACTCGTTACCCGGATGATGGATGTTTTTGATGGATTCAGGCTTACCAGATAACCATCCACATAATTCCGATTTCGGTAGGCATCGAAGATGGCCCATCCCAGGCCGGTAAGTCCCAGCAGGATGTGCAGAAAGTGAAGTCCCGACAATATATACACAAATGCACCGGCAATGGCCTGAGGACCGACACCCCCATGGAAGAGAGAACGCCAGCCGGCTATCTGCAACAGGCAGAAGGCCAAAGCCAGGAATCCGGTGACCAGCAGCCATTGGAAATAATCGGCATACATTTCGAGCTTGAAGGCCCTCCGGGAGTATTCCAGGGAAACAGAGCTGAGCAAGATGGTCCCTGTACTGAAAAAATAGGCAGGCGGCAATTTTACCGATTGCCAGTCAGCACCTTGCATGCGGGCAAAAAATACGCTGAGCAGAAAAAGAAACAGCATGCAGGAGCCCAGAATCCCCAGCCAGATCATGGTGAGATAGGGGTTTCCCCTGGCAGTTACAAGACTTTTCAGTTCCACAATTGCATAAACAGGAAATTTGCGATTTTGGTTGGAAATAAATGAAAAAAACCGAGCACTCAACCCGGAATCAGGATTTTCTACAGCAGCAGGCACTCGGTAACCAGTTGCCTTCCTGCTTTTTCATTTACCAGCTTTATCAGTGCGGTTTTGGAATAGGAAAGTTGCTGCCTGAGGGGGGCATTGTCCACCACAATTTTTAAGACTTTATTTTCGATTTGTATGCTTTTGGTGTGACGGGCAATGAGTTTGCCTGCCATATTTTCCCAGTCGGCCACAATGGTGGAAATCAGGAGTTTGTCTTCCAGATGATTGTGTTTGAGCCAGTCCTGAATCACATCTGCGATGGAACTAGTATTGCTTTTTCGGATGTTGCCGCGTTTGATGAACATGGTATTTGAAAATCCCTTTTCTGCCTTCTACAACTCGGTAATCTTTCCATAAGTTTCGGGCCTCCGGTCTCTGAAAAATTGCCAAGTAGAGCGAACTTCCTCAATCATATCCAGGTCAAATTCGGCAATCAGCAGTTCGTCCTTGTCTTCGGAAGCACGGGAAAAAATCTGTCCTCGCGGATCCACGAAGTAGGAACTGCCATAAAATCTGCCCAGATTCCAGGGCTTTTCTTCGCCTACCCTGTTGATACAGCCCATAA
The DNA here is from genome assembly GCA_044359055.1 of Catalimonadaceae bacterium. Taxonomy (GTDB): domain Bacteria; phylum Bacteroidota; class Bacteroidia; order Cytophagales; family Flexibacteraceae; genus CAMDMI01. Next base: position 2,423 of record JBIKMV010000162.1, on the reverse strand, counting down.
AATATCCGTTGGCTGCCGCATGGGCAGGTTGTTCCAGATTCCAGAGGTATTGCGAAAGTCCCGCAACTGTAGCAGAGGGATTGTAAACAATTTCTGCGCCATTGAGCCCAAAAATGCGGGCCCCTTCCGGAAAATGCCTGTCATAGCAGATGTAAACGCCGATCTTGGCATAGGCAGTTTCGAAAACCGGGTATCCAAGATTGCCCGGCTTAAAAAAGAATTTTTCCCAGAAACCGGAAGTATGGGGGATATGATTTTTGCGATATTTCCCGAGATATTTTCCATCCGCATCGATTACGGCAGCCGTGTTGTACAAAAAACCGGCCTGCTCTTTTTCATACAGGGGTACAATGATGACCATGCCGAATTGTCTCGCATATTCCTGCATGAGGGAAACCGTGGGTCCGGGAACGGGTTCGGCAGAAGCATACCAGGCTTTGTCCTGGCCGGGACAAAAGTAGGGTGTATTGAAAATTTCCTGAAGGCAAAGAATCTGAACCCCTTGTTTTCCTGCATTTTCAATGTAGGGAAGGTGTTTTTGCAGCATAGCATCCACAATCTGCTGAATGCTTCCTTCGCCTTCGGTCATGGGCAGGCTCATCTGAATCAGGCCTGACTTGATTTTTCGTGGCATATTTTTCTGGTTCGGGCGCAGGAGTTTTTGGGGTAATATTCCGGTTTCTCCACCGCTCATTTTTTTTGAATCGGAAAGCAATCAAAAGAAATTTCTTCAATTCCTAAAGCACGGGGCTGTTTATTCCTGATTTCCGTTGAATCTGGCTTCTGGCCAGTTGCTCTTAGATGAAAATTTTCGGCCAGAAGCGCTAAGGCACTCCGAAAAAAAAGAATATCAAACCGTAATGCTACGCTCCGTTACTGAAAAGTTGCCTGATTTTTTTTAAAAAACAGGTTTTTGCAAATTTTTATTGTTTGCTTTGAACTGAAATAAATCCCCTGTTTATCATCCTTAAATTAAAATCATGAAACCAGTTTTTGTTTCAAAACCGATTTCAGTCTTTTTATTAAGCCTATTTTTGTGTGTCTGCTATCCCGCCTTCTCCCAATCAGAAGCGTATCAAAATGGGATTGCGGTCGGAGGCGGATATTCACGCACCTTTTTCTTTGACAAAGACTATCGCCTGATTTCTTCCAAAGATATTGCCCACAAACCCGATTTTTCCTTTGAAGTCTCTTTTCTCAACACCAAGCCCCTGGGCGACTGGGTGGCTTTTACCTATGGTATTTCCGGAGTTTCGCTGCGCCGTTCTTTTTCTACCGGTCCGATAGATTATACCCGGAAGGACGAATCTTCTCAGAAATTTAATTTCAATCAAACCACACAAGTTCTGGACCGCTACCTCGTTCGTATCTCTTTCAACCTCGCTTTTTTTCTGAATCAGGGAAGCGGGAGGTTTTACATCGGACCCGGCATTTCGGTTTGTTCTCCGGTTTATCTCATCAACAACATCTCCGGGACTACCTCCAATCCCGATTCTGCTGTTTCCTTCAAGGACAAATATTTTCCGGAGAAAGGACCTTATATTTTTCTCCCTGCAGAGGTTTTTGGCGGGTATCAGTATGAGTTCAGGAATTCTTCTCTTTTCCGCATTGAAGCTTTTTCGCTAGCCAGGGTCGAGGGGGTTTTTGCCAAGACAGATCCGGGAATCCTTGATTTCTGGTACGGACTGCGCATGGCATATTTCTTCAAAAGAGATTAGCCAAAGCCACAGAAGGGATTCAGATTGCTTTATCGTTCGGTTTTTATTCCTAAATTAGAAATGAAGAGGGCAGCCTGAGAGATTGGTTACTGCATCGTTTTTACTGCATTCTGAAAGTGGAAAGGGCCTAAAAAAAATGGACATCGAACTAAATTAATTCGACGTCCATACAACTTAAACTACTCAACCACTTAAAACTGAAACAAAAGTAATACAAACCTTTCATACAATAATTCGGACCCTCCTAATTTTTTTTGGAATTATTTGAAAACTGAATTTTACCGATAAACGGCCCCTTTTTTTTAGTTTTCGGAGAGTTAAATGGGACGGACCGTTCGGAGCGGATTCGAAAAATGTACTTCCCCCGAAGCTTGTTTTCCTGCTTTTTTGGATAAAATATTTTATTCTTGTGGACAATCCGCCGCCCTGCCCGGCAGAATTCTGAAGCAATATGGTATATTTCTACTTATTATTATTGTTCACATCCTTTTCTCTGACCCTGTATTTCTTCAGATTACTCAAAGAAAAACAAAAGGAAGCCGGAAAACTCCTGCTTGAAAAAAAAGAACTTTCTGCCGAATTGCAGGAGGAAAAGGAAAAAAGGCAGCAATCTGAAATATTGGTCAAGCAGATTGAGAGCCAGTTTGCAAGTTTCCAAACCGACCAGCGCAGCCAGATTATTAAAATGGAACGATTCAGGCTTCT
>JBIKMV010000161.1:0-6583 GCA_044359055.1 Catalimonadaceae bacterium | reverse complement strand
AATATATTCACTTTGTGGAACATATGTTTTTATACAATTGAGTAGTTTTTCCGCATCATCAATTTCTGCTTGTCTAATTATTACAGTTTTTTGATTTTTAAGTGTCAATATTTGTCGTTTGAATTTTTGCATCGTCGTTGGTTAAAATCACAGCTAATCGAGTCAGGCAGGGGAATTGCACCCCCACCTTCCCACAGAACCGGACGTGAACCTCTCAATTCATCCGGCTCTTCTTGTTGATAATCGCAAGGTAGTGAAACTACCTTTTGGTTGTATCCATCTACAGAAAAACTGGAAATGGGTTGCGATTTGGTTTCAAAGTAGTCGGTCATCCTAAAATTGCTTCTAGTTGTTGTCTGTTTAAAACCCCAACAAGCCAGGACCTTCGCTCCATTCCCATTACAGAAACTTCATCACTACTACGACCTGGTGAGTATTCCGGAGTAAAGTGAGCCACCCATTCCGGAGTAAAGTGAGCCACCTTGTGGATATGATTTGATGTCAATTTTGAGGTTGTAAAACCTTGAAAAATGGCTAATCAAATTCTGTCTATGAACAAGCTAAAAGAAGTTCTTCGGTATCAAATCGAGGGCAAGTCAAAAAGAGAGATCAGTAAGCGGACTGAGTTGTCCCGCAATACGGTTGAGAAGTACTTATTGGTATTTGAATCTCATCCATTTACTTTTAAGGAACTACTGAATCTGAGTGATTCACAGCTTCATTCAATTGTAATCCAACCTGTTGATGTAAAGCCACATTGGGACAGTTTATATGCTCTTTTTCCTTCTATGGAAACCGAGCTCAAGCGTGTTGGGATGACTCGTCGTCTGATCTGGGAGCGATATAAACGAGCAACACCCGATGGAGTTCAATACTCTCAGTTTTGTGATCACTTCGCTCGTTTTCTTTCTCGTCATAAAATCAGCTATGTATTTGAACACAAGGCAGGTGATAAGCTCATGGTTGACTTTGCGGGTAAAAAACTACACCTGGTTGATTCACAAACGGGAGAACAGATTCCTGTCGAGTTCTTTGTTGGGATTCTGCCATCGAGTGGTTATACGTTTGCCAAAGCATGTATGAGTCAGCAAAGTGCTGATTTTCTAGGCTGTCTGGCTGATAATCTTAACTTTATTGGTGGAGTTCCTTCGGGAATTGTATGTGATAATCTTAAGCCTGCTGTTAAGAAAGCCAGTAAATACGATCCTGAAATCAACCTGAGTATGGCCGACTTCGGGCGTCATTACAACACGGCAATTCTACCCACCCGTGCCCACAAACCCAAAGACAAGGCCTTGGTAGAGAGTGCGGTAAATATTCTTTATACGCGTGTTTATGCTCCCCTTCATGGAAAGATATTTCATACGCTGCCCGATCTGAACAAAGCCATTGGCGAGCTGGTAGATAAGCACAACCGGATGAAGTATCAGCAGCGGTCTACCACCCGGTTTGAAGAGTTTGAATCCATTGAAAGGGAATCCTTAAGCCCCCTTCCCGACCAAAGCTTTGAGCTTAAGAAGTATCAACAGGCCCGTGTTCATCCCAATTGCCATGTACTGCTTTACGAAGACAAACACCACTATTCGGTTCCCTATTCATATGTTGGTAAGCCTGTTCGCATTGCTTACAGCAAGGATACGGTGGAAATCTTCCATGAATATGAGCGGATTGCAACCCATTCAAGAATGATTACCCCCCACAAATACAGTACAACGAACAGCCATCTTCACCCCAAACATCAATACTACCGCAACTGGAGCGAGGAGCACTTTGTTGCCGAAGGCACCCGCATTGGCTCTAACACGGCCCTGCTTATCCATCAGATTCTGGGGCGCAGTAAACATCCGGAGCAGAGCTTCAAACTATGTCAGGGAGTGCTGATGCTGGCTAAAAAACATGGAAATGAGCGAATTGAGGAAGCAGCGGGTATCTGCCTTCAATACGATTATGTCTCCTATTCCAGACTTGAAAATGTATTGACTCTTGATATCCACTCGATGTTGGAAGGGTACAATGAGAATGAAACATCCCCCCCGCCCCCCATTCATGAAAACCTAAGAGGACCAGAGTATTATCAGTAAAGCAGAAAAGAAATCAAACAATCAAAAGATAAAACAAACAAGACCAATATGAGAAACAGTTTCAACATGACCACCCTTGAAAAGATGCGGGGTCTTATGCTTACAGGAATGGCTGATCAATACCAAGCCGTCCTTTCCATGCCTGCCCATCAACAGCCAGAATCTGCTGTTATGCTGGCTCAACTTCTGGAGGCTGAATTGCTTTACCGCAACCATCGGCGCACCCAGACAGCGATCAAAAACGCCCGGTTCCGTTACCAGGCAAGCGTGGAAGAGATCATCTGTTCCCAGGATCGGAATCTAACCAGGGAAACCCTTTCTATATTAGCAGACGGCTCCTACATTGATCGGGGAGAGAATATTATCATCAGTGGAGCAACGGGTTGTGGTAAATCATATCTGGCTTCTGCTTTGGGTTATCAGGCCTGTATGCAAGGCAGGAAAGTGGCTTACTTCTCACTACCAAAGCTTCTCCAACAACTCAAATCCGACAAACTGGATGGATCTTTCCGAAAAGACATGGAACGAATCGAAAAGATGAATCTACTCATTCTTGATGATTGGGGACTCGCTCCTTTGGATACACAATCTAGGCTTGCTTTACTTCAAATCATCGAAGACAGGCACAACCGGTATGCCACCATCATAACATCCCAATTACCGATATCAAGCTGGCATTCGTACATCAATGAAAACACCATTGCAGATGCCATTCTGGACCGGATAATTCATAAAGCGAACCGAATAGAACTGATGGGAGAATCACTAAGAAAAAACAACACTAAAAAACAATTCTGATACCTTTGCCAGCGACTATAAATCATATCCTAGGAGGTGGCTCACTTTGAACCGGAATACCTGGCTCACTTTGGGCCGGATTCAGTGGCTCAATTTGGCCGGAATACACAATAAGAAATTTCCATGGAGAGTTGAGTTTCGAAAAAAAAGAAATTTATATTTCCGGCACCGGCGGTGTCGGATGTTAATAGGAAGGAAAGCAGGAGAGGCCAAAGCTCCATAGGAGCGTCATGTTATCGGTTCGAATAAATATTCAGGTTTGAAATCAATTTCACAGAATTTCAGAAATCCCTGAAATTCAGCCCGGAAGGATGGTTTTTTATGGTTTGTCTCCCGGTTTTGAATGTAAGCAATCCATTTGGGAACCCGGGATGGAGACTCTGCCTCACTTTTTCGGCAAAAATCAAATGGACATTGAGTTGAGAATGGTATAGGCCACCTTGGGCAAATAAAACATTTCGCTCCTATGGAGTTTGTTATCGTGTTGGTCGGGGGCTATTGACATTATACCCCGCCGGGGTATAAGCAGTATAAAGAGCAAGAAGTTCGCAAAAACCTGAATGTCATTGTTTTGACATCAAAAGTGCCACCCAATTGATTGCAGATCAGGCAGGTTAGAATCTTTGTCCCGGTTTTTACAACTGACCCCTTTCTTCTTCTTCCGAATGGAAAAACCATTCACTTAAATTCAACCCAATCCCCGGAAAAATCTTGTGACCCGACTTGTCCCAATCTTGCATCGGGAGGTTTCATTGTTGGCCCGCCGGGCCCAATGGAGCCTTAGTTGTTATGGGCTGGTTTTATCAATAAGAGAACCAGTTTTTTCTCATTCCTATTTTTTAATAAATTTATTTCTTGCTATTCTTCCTGAACTAGATTTTGAAATTATTAGATAACTGCCTGATGGTAGGTTGCTAATATTAATAGGTTGTCTAAAATCAAAGCTATCAATGTTTCTTACGACCTTTCCAGCTATGTCAATTATTGTAACATTAGCAAAGGGTACATCTTCAACTTTTCCAAGAAATAAAAATTGATCCGTTGGATTTGGGTACAATAACAGGTTATTCGATGTTATCGGCTCTTTAATACCTGTTGCACAAAAAGAAAAATTGCCAAATTGAAGTGTAATAAAATTAGGAACATCAAGAAACAGGCAAATATTAGGACAATAATCGGTACAACTATAGAATCCATAAAATCCTGATTTGGTAGCTATTATGGTATCACCGTTAGCTCCTGGAATTATGCAGGTGTCTCCTGTCACCGGAGGGATAGCTGAAGGCATACACCTATACCAGGTATGCTGGCCATAAACATCGGGGAATCCGTTTGCGAGTAAAACAGAAGATCCATTGCATATATTATATGTTCCGAATCCAATATATTGATAAGTACCGGGTTGAAAAGTAGCAACAAGATAAGGCAAGCCAAAAGCATATCCGTCTGCTAAAATAGCAGGACTTTCTTCTGTACATGTATCTAAAGTCGCTTCCACTTTGAAATAAAACAACATGTCGTCTGTGCCATTGATAGTATATGTTTGAGAATTTGCTCCGAGAATCGCAATCCATGGATTTGGATTTGGCGCACCCGGAGGCACAGCCGCCCACTCTTGTCTATACCATTGATATGTATCGTATGCTTGGGTCGCTAAAATTTCAGTATCGTTGTTGTCGCAGAAAGCAACTGAGTTTGGCCCATTATTAAAATAACCTAATCTGGGACTTGTAATTGTTGGACTGAAACATGGCTGAGCGTGTAAGTGCCACGATGTAAATGCCATAACAACATATAAAACAAATAAATTTTTCATTATGCCAGATTTTGAATTTTCATACTTGTATGGCTTTTCGGTGTCGCCCCGTTTTTTGAGTGGTTGCTGGTCTCCACTTTTATTATGTAATTGTAATTTAGTTTGATGTCAATATGAACTGTCAAACCTTTTTTGTGGTAATTCTCTTGTTTGTGTCATTACATTGTTTTTTTAAAAAAAACTTCTGACTAATGTTTTTTACGGGCTTGATTTTCAAGTTATTGCAAATCCCGGGTCTTCCTGTTTGAGGCCAAATGTAGCAATTTGTTTTTTGACCCGTTCCGCCGGTTTGAGTTTTCTTTTTTCGTCCGGAAAAAGGTAAGGAGTGGGCGGGGCGTTGTTCTGATTTTTGACCAACATATCCCGGATGATGCCGGCCGGTTTTCGGGCCGGGGCTGGAGCTGCGGTGGCCCGGCCACAGACTTTGCCAGATCTTGCTTCGGGAGGTTTTATTGTTGGCTTTGCGTGCCAAATGAAGCCTTAGTTGTTAGTGGCAGCCATTCATATTTTTTGTCCAATGTCAATTGTCTTAAATTTGGTTGAAGACACAATCCAGATTAGTTGAAATGTTAAAGCTCCCAGTATTGTCCAAAGTATATCGTTCCAATCAAATTTTAAATTTCCGGTTAATTGTAAAACTTCCCAAATAATTAAACCCATGAGAGAAGTAATATTTGATGCAATGTGTCTATTTTCACAAATTCTTTTGATTTTTTTGTTTTTCCCAAATATTTCCGGGATTAAGATTACAAATAGCGATGGCAATCCAATAGCCGGAAAAAAATTCGGTGCCACCCCAAAAAAGTATTTAACCGCAAGATTTTCTCCTGCATAATCCTCTCTGATTTCCTGTATTATCTGGAAGGCAACAAAACTAATCGCAAAAATTGCAAACCAATAATATGCACTTTTTTTATCCATCTTTAAACTATGCTTTTAATTTTTAATGTAGTCATTGGTTGCCACTTATCGGGTAAGGCAGGGGAATTGCACCCCCACCTTCCCACGGAACCAGGCCCCGATGTAAAATCGGGACAGGCGTGAACCTCTCAATTCATCCGGCTCAAGCTCCTTGAAAGCAGTCTGGCAAGCACCCGGCAATAATACTCAAAAGAAGGATTTTTTCGGATTTCCATTTCGTTTTTCCGGATTTGTGAACCCCTCCCCATTGGCTCACTTTGGCCGGAATGCACACTTGTCCCGATCTTGCATCGGGAGGTTTCATTGTTTCCCGATAAATTGGGACAGGCAGTGCTCCGCACGCAACGAAACCTTAGTTGTTATGTGCTGCCTTTATTGTCATTGTTTCACAAGTTTAATAGTTCTGTTGTCTATTTTGAGAAAGTATAAGCCACGAGTCAACTCTGAAAAATCTTTTAGTTCAATGTCGTTACCCGACCACACGATTTGTCCAAAATAATTATATAGGGTAAAATGTTCTTTTCCTGTCGTGTTTGTCAGGTTGATTTTGTCTGAAAATGGATTCGGAAATGCTTTGATGGCTTCTTTAGTTTCGTTTAAGTCGTTAATTCCAGTTGTCAAGCAGCCTAATGTATAATTCTGGAAAAAAGACCAAAGTAAATCAGTCGCACTAATTTGAGTTGAAACAGGATTGTTGTTTGGATTACCGCCTGGCCAACTATGACTGCCGTCAGTAGTGGCATAATGATGGATTTCTACATTGCATGAACAGTTATGTATTTTAATGAAGTCGTAATTCGTTCCATTTCCGTTTATAATTGTGTCTCTTGACTGGCAATTTTTTTTTTGAGACCATAAATTCATTGTGCTGTCCTGAGATGGAAAATATATTGTTGTCAATGGAGGAGCACCACCCATACCTCCAGTATATGGAACAATTGGGTCAACTTTTGAATGAAAGCTAATT
>JBIKMV010000160.1:0-6631 GCA_044359055.1 Catalimonadaceae bacterium | reverse complement strand
TTTGCCTTCTTCCAAACCTGTCATGCGCCCTTCTTCAAAGCCTTCGCCAAAGGAGGTGTCCACCACATTTTTTATGTCACGGTAGTATTTCAGCGATTTCTCATATGCCTCCCGCTGCTCGGGTTGAAACTGCGCTATCTCCGCCTGCTGAAAGGCTTTCTCAAATATCCGGTTGCGCAAACGCTCGGGTATGTGGTCAAACTCTGAGAGATTTTTTATGAAATACAGCCAGCGGTCGTTGGCCGTTTCCAGATCATCCTCCCTTTTCTCAAACTTGGGCATCTCCAGATAAATAAAGGTGAGCTTGTCAAAAAATACAGCATTGCGCTGATCCTTGAGCTGAACCCGGTGAAGATAATCCGGGTTCTCCTTGTCCTCCTCAAACACAAAGTCCAGAATGCCTATGCAATAAACCGCCGCCAACTCAAAATTCCATTCTCCTCTGTCTGCCTGCTCCCGTATCGGGAAGGTGGCGTAAAACACGCTCCGGTCCTTGAAAAAGTTTTGCTTGGCTTTCTGTAGTTCTACAATGAATTTATCCCCTGCCTCGCTCTGGCAATAAATGTCAAAAACCGCCCGCCTGTCTACCAGCGATTCTCCCAATTGGTCCGTTTTTTTGTAGCTCAGGTCTTTAATCCGGTGCTTTTCAGGAAGAAGGCTGTTGAGAAAATCCACCAGAAGATCCTTGTTTACTTCTTCGCCAAAGAGCTTCTTAAAACCAAAATCGGTAAATGGATTGATGTATCGGTTGGCCATAGGGCAAAGATACGCCAGAAAAAAGAACCGCAAGGAATGGCCCGTAAAAAAGTAAGCTGCCGGTTTGGACCTGTTTATCAGGAAATAAACAACAAATTACAGCCTCTCAGTTCGGCATCGCCGGCCCTGCCCGTAATCTGAAAATTACCTGAGGAAGAAAGCACCGCCAGATCATCGGTGGCGAGAAATGAGCAGGAAAATACATTTCCCAAATCTATAATGTTGGCCAATCCCCGGCCGGCTGCCTGCACTTCCAGAGGGTCCTGCATGCTGCGCACCAAAAGCCGCATAGAAAATCCCGGCTCAAATTCCATTGGGCGGGCATAGGCCTGACTCAGCATTTCGGTCATGCCATATTCAGAATATAAATCCTTAATTTTCAAGCGGTCAGACAAGTGTTCCACCATTGCGGCTTTGGGCATATCCCGGCCGAAACCCTTCATCCCTCCTGTTTCAATAACCAGACAATCTTCCAGACTCTCCGGATGCCGGCGGGCCATTTCCATCAAGGCATAGGAAACTGAAAATACAAGTACTTTTTTTCCGCCGGTCCGGGCTTCTTTCAGGCTGCGCCCGAATTCCTCAAAATCCAAACCCAGAAAAACGGCTTCATGGCCCGAACGCCGGCCAAGCACCCGGACCATGGAAATCAAAGATGAATGGGGATTCTCCAGATAATGGGGCAGCAGGGCCAGAATATGAAACTGCGATACCGGCCCGAACTGCTCTTCAAAAAGGGCCGTGGCCAACCGATGATAAAACGACAAAGAGCGGATATGGTGTGTACCGCGGCTGGACTTTCCTGTAGTACCGGAGGTCAAAAAAAAGGTTTCCGAAGGCCAGACCCCTGTTTTGATTTCAAATGTTTTATAAAAAGAAATCGGCAAAAAAGGGATTTCTTCGAGCCTTTGTACGGAAGAAACATCCGTTTTCAGATGGTGAACAAAAGACTGATATACAGGATTATACGCATACTGATATCTGAATATCTTCAGGGCAAGGGCCTCAAAAGCGGATGGGTTTTGCTGAAGTCCCAGAACTTCGCGGCACAGTTCTTCTCCTCTTGTTTCGGCATCTTTCATGGGCTTTCCGAAGGCCTCATTTTCGTTTTAGTATAGCCGCTGTCATCCGGCTGATGCAGACCAGGGTGCCGGCTTCGTTGGTAATGCGGATGTCCCAAACCGAAATTTTGGAACCGAGTTGCAGGGGCCTGCAGGTTGCCACCACAAAGCCGCTTGTTACGGCTTTGATGTGGTTGGCATTGATCTCCAGTCCTACGGCATAGGCATTTTCAGCCGGGTCCAGTGCCAGATTTGCTGCGATGGAGGCCACCGTTTCGGCAAGGGCCACAGAGGCACCACCGTGCAGCAGGCCGAAGGGCTGTTTGGTATTTTCGAAAACAGGCATGCGGGCAACCAGTTCATTTTCGGTATGCCCTATGAATTCAATGCCCAGAATCTCACCCATATTGCCCTTTGTTTGGGCATTGAGCGCTTCCAGTCCGGGATATTGTAAAAAAGCTTTCATTTTGTTTAAAATCTGAAACCCGTTCTAAAGAACTCCGTTTTGGGCCCTAAGTTTGTTTATCTGTTCTGAGTATTGGTTTTTCTTGCAAAATCCCGTCTTTTGGGCGGGATTTTGTTTTTCAATCCTCCTCGTCTTCGTCGGCTTCAAAGGCATACCGGGTAGGGTCCAGTTTCAGGTTGCCGGAATTGAAATCCGCAATAAAACGACGGATTACCTCTTCGGAAATCTCTGCCACATTAAGATAGACCTCCAGCCCGATGCCATAATCGAAGCGATGGTCGAATTCCAGAGATTCGGCCACGCGGGCCTCTCCCGATTCTTCAATCTCAAACATGGCGAACGCCTTGTATTCTTCTACCTCTTCAGATTCCTGGCCCGTAGCTATTGCACCGCCGTTTTCGTCGATGTCAAAATCAAAGCCCCTGTAGCCGGGATATTTTTTCCGGGCTTTTTCTTCGGCCATTTCCATCAGATTGGACTCATAGGCAAGCTGAAGGGTTCCCAGAAAACAATCGAAAATCACCGGCCGGCCTTCATAATTTCCGATAAATAAAAATTCGGCCATATCAGAGGAAACTTCCTCTTCTTCAATGTATTCGAATGGCTTTCCTGAAGCTTCGAACTGATGCTGGAGGCGGGATATCTCCGCCGGATCGTATCCTTTATTTTCAGACATTGGTTTTAAAAAAAAATTTAATCATAACGCCGGTCATGCCGGAAATGGCACCCAGCAAAAAGGGCAGTAAAAAGAGCAGGGCAAACAGCAGAATAGGATGGGGAAGCATGAGCAATTGTGTAAGCCTTGGAGCCAGAATGTGCTCATTCTCATTGCTTAACCAAAGTGAATACACCAGCCAGGGGATGCCGGCAGAAAATCCGCCCAGCCAAAATGCCTTTGCTTTACTCAGCCTGAAGGGTAAGGTCAGAAACAGATTAACCGGAACAATCACATACCATGGAAGCCAGAAAGGCAGAAAACTGTTCAGAAGCAGAGTGGCCACAAAATAAGCAAGGGCTTCCACCGGAACTATTCTTTGGGCTTGAGCACAAAACGGGTTTTCACGGCTATGACATCGGCAATTTTTACCATCACCAGCTGGGGCCGATCAATTTTATGGTCTTGCAGGGGGACATTGAATTCGGCAACGAGGGTGGCTGTTTTGTCGGCAGTCACGATGAATTGTCCCGAAAATTCGCGTTCTGTTTCCACGCCGTGGATTTTTAATTTGCCTTTGGCTTTTACCGGATAGGTTCCGGCTTTCGAAAAATCAACCAATGGTTCCAATTTGCCCGAAAAAGTGGCATCGGGTAGTTTATCCGATTCCATGTAGTTTTCGTTGAAGTGTTCCTCCATCAGTTTGTTGGGAAAATGGAAACTTTTGATGGGCACTTTAAAGGCAATCTGACCGGTTTCGGTATTAAACATGGCTCCGCAGGCGTTGCTGTGGGCTTCAATATCCTCCACTGGGGTTTTGGAAAAAAAATCAATCTGACCGGTGGTGGTATGCCAGAATTTCTGACCATGGGCAGGCAAAATCAGACCGGAGAGAAGAAAAAGAAGGGCTACTGCCAATTTTTTCATAGAATGTATTGACTTAAATCGCGGTTTTTCACCAGATTTTTGAGTTTCAAATCTACCATTTCAGGGGTGATTTCCAATACAGAGCCTTGGGGAAGCAGTTCCGGCATATCATACAGATATTCATTGAGCAGCTGACTCATGATGGTATGCAGCCGCCTGGCCCCGATATTTTCTACCTGTTCGTTGATTATCATGGCAGTCTCGGCGAGTTTTTCTATGGCCCCAGACCGGAATGAAAGCGCCACCCCTTCGGCTTCAAAAAGGGCTTTGTATTGCTTTACAAGGGAATTCCGGGGTTCCTCAAGGATGCGGATAAAATCTTCCCTGGTGAGGTTTTCGAGTTCTACCCGGATGGGAAAGCGGCCCTGCAGCTCAGGAATCAGGTCAGAGGGCTTGGCAAAATGAAAAGCCCCCGCCGCAATGAAGAGCACATGGTCGGTATGGATTACGCCGTATTTGGTGCTTACCGAAGACCCTTCAACTATCGGAAGCAGATCACGCTGCACCCCTTCACGGCTTACGCTCCCGCCCACGGCCCTTTCGGCAGATGAGGAAGCGATTTTATCAATCTCATCAATAAATATGATGCCTGAATTTTCGGCCCGTTTCAAGGCTTCTTCCTTCACATCATCCATGTCGATAAGGCGGTCAGTTTCTTCTTCCATAAGGGCCTTGCGGGCATCGGAAATGGTCAGTTTGCGCTTTTTCGGACTTTTGGGCATGATTCCCCCAAGCATGTCCTGGATATTCATCAAAGCAGACTCGTCCATGGGACCGGAACCCATGATGCCAATGTTGGGCGATGACTTTTTAGAAATCTGCAGTTCAATTTTGCGGTGATCCAACTCCCCTTTTTTCAGTTTCTCCCGGAATCGCTCCCGGGTCTGTTCGTTTTGCTCCATGTCTTCCTGACTGTGGGCCATGGGATTTTTCTTGCTTTCCTTCAGGGGGGGAATGAGGATATCGAGAATGAGGTCTTCTACGATGGATGCCGCTTTTTCCTGCACTTCCTCTGTCTTTTCCAGTTTCACCATGCGCACGGTTTGCTCTACCAGATCACGGACCATGCTTTCCACATCCCGGCCCACATAACCCACCTCGGTGAATTTCGAAGCTTCAACCTTGATGAAGGGCGCTCTGGCAATCCGGGCCAGACGACGGGCAATTTCGGTCTTTCCCACACCTGTGGCTCCGATCATGAGGATGTTGTTGGGCACGATTTCATTCCGGATGTCTTCGCCGGCATTCATTCTGCGCCAGCGGTTCCTCAGGGCTATGGAAACATTTTTTTTAGCTTCATGCTGGCCTACAATGTATTTGTCCAGCTCTTTTACAATCTGATGCGGGGTAAGGTTTTGGTCTTGCATGGGTACGAAATGTCGGAAATACCGTAAGCAACTCAGCGGGAAAAGAAATCAGCCATCCGGATGTTGAGACTGATAAACTGATTTCCACCATTGCTTTGCCAGCCGGAGTATGTGTAACTGAAATGAAAGGCTTTTATGTTGATGGCGCAACCCAGAGAAAAACCGGTGAGACCTGCACCATTGAGGGGGCGAAGTTCTTTTCTTCTCATGTGGTTGTAGCCGACCCGCAGATGAAAACTGCGGTGCAGCAGAAATTCACCGCCGAGGGTAAGGTGCCTTGCTATCTGCTCACTTATTTTTTTTGTTGGCTTAATTTCCTTGCCGCTCAGGTCTACGGTACCCGGTGCATTGGGGTCAACATACTGGATATCGGGCTCCTGCAGATAATAGGCCGATCCTGAAATGCGCAGGGGCATATGCTCGAGCTTGTAACTGAAGCTTGCCTGTATGTTGAAGGGTATGGGCATGGGCCTGTCGGTATCAAATTTCTTCAGACTACTCCCTATATTTTTAGCAGAGAGACCAAATGAAAGCTGTTTTTTCGGATGCTGGTAAAAAACCCCAAGGTCGGCCAGGAGGGCAAAAGCCTGGCTCCCCTGAACCTGAAATCCGGCAAAGCGAAGGGCGGCCCCGAGGTGAAAGTTGCCCTTCTTCTGAGCAGAACCAATGGCAAAAGCATACTGGCTGGCCGAAAATTCCCCCAGCTGAAAACCGGTGTTGTCGGTTTCCCTTAGTTTGCCGTAGTTGAGAAATGCAAGTGTAGAAAACCAATTGCCCCATTTGCCCATGGAATCAGCGTAGGCCACATTGTATTGGGTAATCCCTGCAATGCCGGGATTGACTGTCATGCCCAGGGTTTTGGCCATCTTACCGTTGGCTACAGCCGGATTGCCATGAACCAATTGAACATCACCATCCCGGAGAGAATTGTTGAGCCCCCCGAGGGCGGCTACCCTGGCATTGGTTTCTTTAATCAGAAAGTCGTAGGAACTGCCAAACATCTGGGCCCTTACCAGACTCGGGAAAATGCTGAAAACAATGAGGCAGAAAATGAACCTAAACGGCAACAGAAAATGAGTAGTTAATTGAAGTGCTAATATAAAGGTGATTTATGAAATAAACATCAGTCAGGCGCCTTGGGGAAAAATTATCCGGGAATCGGGGTCTATCTTTTTGTTTTTCAATCTCTTATACTGATCCCACGGGTATAAAAAAAAAGGCCCTTTTTCAGGGCCTCTTTAGAAAAACAATGCATGAAATCAGGGCGGGGTGAGTATTGAACGCTGAGGAGAATAAAAGGTCCCGCCTCTGTTTTTGGTAAACGCCCTGAAGTAGTAGTTGCGGTTGGGAAGCAGATTCCTTACAGTTGCTGTAAGAACAGCCCCGACATTGTTATCCT
>JBIKMV010000159.1:0-6652 GCA_044359055.1 Catalimonadaceae bacterium | reverse complement strand
TGTGAAATCCGAGAGAATGCAGGCCTAAGACCATGGCAATTTAAATTCCTAAATATTTTAGCAGTAAATCCAGTCTTTCCTGGTCCAGGGTGATGGCTTCTGTTTTATGATGAACTTCCAGAACCTGATAATCAAAGCGCTCCAAAGTGGCTACAATGCGGGAGAGATCTTTCTCGTTGATTTTCAGATGAATGATAAGCTTCTGATGCTCAATTGGATCGGTCTCGGTGATTACAGCCAGAATTTTCGCCTGATTGGATTCCACCAGCCGGGATATTTCTGAAAGCGAATAATCTCTTATCATGGAGGATAATACGATAACTCCGCCTTCATTCTGAAAGGCAAAACTATCACCCAGATATGCCATTAAATGGTCCAGCTGTATGAAGCCATCGTAATCTCCCTTTTCATCCAGAACCGGTAGAACAGGCAGGTTGGCTTTTCTGAAAAGTACCAGTACTTCAAAAAAATGCTGTCCTGAAAGTGCAGGCTTGTCTACTTTTTCCAGTTCGCACTGACCTACGCTTTGGTAGATTTCCTTTTCCGTTTCCAGGTCGGCAAGGGGAAGGAATCCAATAAACTTGTTCGCTTCTACTACTGCCAGATAATCAATGCCTTCGTCATAATCTTCCTGAAAAAGATCCTGCAAGGGCTGCGTGGGTGAAACCGGGCCGGGAACCTTTTTGATTATCTCAGAAACCAGCATCAGTGATTAACCAGAAATTCGTACAAAAGTTTGTTAAATCTTTCAGGTTGCTCCATCATAGGTGCATGGCAGCAATGGTCAATAAAATGCAGGCGGCTGTTTTGAATAAGCCGGTTGAATTCATGGGCCACATGCGGAGGTGTTATGGTGTCATTCAATCCCCAGATCAGGAGGGTAGGAACTTTTATTTTATCCAGGTCTCCCGCCAGGTTGTGTCTTTGAGCTGATTTGGCAATGGATACGATTGCCATACATTTTGAAACACTTTTGGTAATTTCAAAAACTTCCTTCACCAACTCTTCGGAGGCTACATTGGGGTCGTAAAAGGTGTAGCCAACCCTTTCCCGAATGTATTCATAGCTCCCCCTTTTTGGAAAAGAGCCACCCATGGAATTTTCGAACAGGCCGGAACTCCCGGTCAGGATAAGAGTCTTGACTCTCGAAGGATTGGAAATGGCATAAACCAGGGCAATATGGCCGCCGAGTGAATTGCCCATCAGGTGAAATTCGCTTAACCCGGTGGCTTTTACAAAACCTTCCACATACTTGCGCAACCCGTCTATGGAGGCCGAAAGCAGGGGCATGTCATAAATGGGCAGCACGGGTACTAAAACACGAAAGTTGTCTTTCAGTGCTGAAATGGTTGGTTCCCAATTGCTTAAAGCGCCGAATAGACCGTGAAGCATAACCAGAACCGGGCCATTTCCGGCTTCCAGAAACTTGTATTCTCCGATTGTTTTTACCTGTTCGTTCAATTTTTTATCCGGTTTTGGAAAGGTGGCAAATAAGGCAATAATTCAATTTTTTTCACCATGCGGCAAAAAAAGAATCAAAAACTACCCGTCCAGTTTTTCAAAAGCTGCAAACCATACTCCGACAAATGGGCTTCGGGGTGAAATTGAAATCCGCAGATATTCATCGATTCATGTTCGAATCCCATGAGTTCACCTTTTTCGGTCAGTAAATTGGTTATCAGTGGCTTTTCAAGTTCTTCCACCACAAGTGAATGATATCGGACGACAATGAAATTATCAGGAATATCACGGAAGAGCGGGCCCCTTCGCACTATTTTTACGCTATCGGTTTTTCCATGCCGGGGCTCTTTTCGGCCAATACGGGCACCCAAAGCAAAAGCTATGGCCTGAAAGCCCAGACAAATCCCAAGAACAGGCATTTGAACCATAGCCATTCGGGTAAACTCCAGTAAATCGGGCATATACTCAGGATTTCCCGGTCCGGGACCCAGGACCAAAGCGTCATAATTTTTCCAATCATCCCTCATATAAGCCTGCCCGAAAGGCAGCACCGATACCTGTGCACCGGTTTGTCTAAGATAATCTCTGATATTCAGGGTGAAGGAATCCTCATTGTCCACCAGCAGAATCTTTTTTCCCATTTGTTTTCAACCAAAAAAAGGAAAAAAAATCTTTGGGATAAAGAAAGCCAGAAGGGAAAAAATACCTGCTGCTATCAGCCAGAAAAATGAATAGGAGGAGGGCCGAAGGGGAATATCTTCAAGTATTTTGGGTTTGAAAATCAACTGATAAGGAATGCGGTAAAAATATCCCAGTGAAAGGACTGCAGATGCGATAATAAGAGCAAACAATCCATTGGAAATCAATCCGTTCCATGATCCGCCCATGGGCAACAGGGTGGAAAAAAGAAGAAGTTTGGAAGAAAACCCAATGGTAGGAGGGAGGCCGATAATGGAAAGAATCAGTACCAAAAGAAAAATGGCTGCCAGGGGCTGAACCGTAAAATGTCCGGCAAGGTCATGGATTTTCAGATTGTCCTGAAGGTGGTTTTCAAAAAACTGTACAGCACAGAAGGCACCCTGAATAACTACGCTGTAGGACACCGCATAAATAAGAAGTTGGTTTTCAGTATTGGCCATATTCTGGCAGAAAACAGAGGGAACCAGCAAAAATGCAGCCTGAGCAATGGAAGAGTATCCGATAAGATTTTTAAGTTTTTCGGATTTAAAAGCTGCAAGACTTCCCCAGAGTAATCCAAAGCAACAAATGATAAACAATGGCAGTGAGACCGACACAGACAGCATCTTACTCACGTGAATAATACCAAAGGCAGCTGCAACTTTGGGTGCCGCTGAGATGTAACCAATCCAGGGGGTGGGCCCCTTTTCATAGAGTGCCGGTACCCAGAAATGGAAAGGAAAGCTACCCGATTTGAAAAGAAGGAAACCTATAAACAAAAGATATCCAGCCGATCTAATGATGTCAAACGGAATTCCTTCAAAAGAGGAGGTTTCGAGGCCGTTCCATTCAAAGCCTAGAAGCCAACTCAAACCAAAAACAGCAAGTGCCGAAGCGAAGGCACCTGTTCCAAAGTACCGCACAACCGAGAATACCGATTCTTCGTCCTTTTCGCGGGGTTTTGCCAGGGCATAAGAGCAAAAGGAAAAAACCTCAGCCGATAAAAACATCAGCCAAAGGGATTGGGCCGAAATCATCAGCATCAACCCGATGAGGCTGAGTAACAGCAGAATGAAAATTTCAGTTCTTCGCTCTTCGTTTCTTCCGCTGCGCCATTCTAGATAGCCAAACAAGCCCACCGCTGATGAAATCAGAAAAAACCGTTTCAGAAACGGGGTAAAATACTCAAAATGAAGACTTTGAAATTCTCCGCTTACCGGACAGAATTCCGTGAGATAGAATGCCGCTCCAAGTGAAAAAAGACTTATCCAGATCGCCAGGCCGAAGCTTTGGCCCGGAAAAAAGAGAAAGCATAAGACAATCAGAGTTATCCCTGAGAAAAGGGCCGTTTCGGCTCCGAGACCGGATTGCAGAATAAATTCATGAACACCATTCCAGTCCATTTCGGGCAGAGAAACTTAGCCTTTTTGCATCATCTTTTTGAAATATTCCAGCGTATCTTTCAATCCTTGAGCGCGGGAGACTTTTGGTTCCCAGCCCAACAGCTTTTTCGCAAGGGTTATGTCCGGTTGCCTTTGCTTGGGATCATCCTTGGGCAAGGGTTTGTAAATGATTTTGGATTTCGCTCCTGTGAGGGCAATGATTTCTTCACCAAACTGATTGATGGTGATTTCTGCAGGATTACCAATGTTTACAGGATAGACATAATCACTCATCAGCAGGCGATAAATGCCTTCTACAAGGTCAGATACATAACAAAATGACCTTGTCTGACTGCCGTCTCCAAAAGCAGTTAGGTCTTCGCCATGCAGAGCTTGTCCGATGAAGGCGGGTAATACGCGGCCATCGTCAAGTCGCATACGGGGTCCATAGGTGTTGAAAATCCGGACAATTCTTGTATCCAGACCATGATAGGTATGATAAGCCATAGTAATGGCTTCTTGGAAACGCTTGGCCTCATCATAAACCCCTCTTGGACCAATCGGATTTACATTTCCCCAGTAGTCTTCATATTGGGGATGCACCAGGGGATCACCATATACCTCCGATGTGGAGGCAATCAGAAATCTGGCCTCTTTGGCTTTTGCCAGGCCCAGCAGGTTGTGGGTGCCCAGAGAGCCAACCTTTAGGGTTTGTATGGGAAGTTTGAGGTAATCAATGGGTGAAGCTGGCGATGCAAAATGCAGGATGTAATCCAGCTCACCCGGCACATGGACGAACTTGGAAACATCATGGTGATAAAATTCAAACTCCTTTAGTTTAAACAGATGCTCGATGTTGGCTAGGTTGCCGGTAATCAGATTGTCCATGGCAATAACATGGCAACCCTCGCTCAGAAAGCGATCGCAAAGGTGTGAGCCCAAAAAGCCGGCCGCACCTGTAATCAGTACTCTTTTCATATCATCAGATTTTGGAATTGGTTATAATTGGTTGGCGACCGATGGAAAAATAATCGAACCCGATTTCTTCCATTTGGACTGGTTCGAATACATTTCTCCCATCAAAAATCACCTTATTTTTCAATAGTTTTTCAACTTTTTCAAATTCAGGATTCCTGAATTCGGGCCATTCTGTAACGACCAACAGGGCATCTGCCCCTTCAAGCGTTTCATAGAGGTCTTGACCAAACTCTATGGTGTCTCCCAGAATGCGCTTCACATTTTCTTGGGCTTCGGGATCATAGGCTTTTATTTTGGCTCCTTCTTCCAGCAGGGACCGGATATTTTCCAGCGAAGGAGCCTCCCGGATGTCATCGGTGTAGGGCTTGAATGCAAGTCCCCAAATGGCAATTTTCTTATCCTTTAAGTTGCCTTTGAAATATTCCTTGATGGCAGGAACGAGTTTGGTTTTTTGAAGCTGATTGACCCCCATTACCGATTTCAGTATTTTGAAATCGTACTGGTATTCAGAGGAGGTTTTCGATAGGGCTTTTACATCCTTTGGAAAGCAACTTCCGCCATATCCTATTCCCGCAAACAAGAATCTTTTGCCAATCCGGGTATCTGAACCTATCCCTTTCCGAACCTCATCCACATTGGCCCCAACCTTTTCGCAAAGATTGGCAATCTCGTTCATGAATGTAATCTTGGTTGCAAGAAAAGCATTGGCGGCATACTTGGTCAATTCAGCAGACCTTTCATCCATAAAAAGAATGGGATTGCCTTGGCGAACCAGCGGAGCGTAAAGCTTCTCCATAATCTTTTTTGCCTTTTCAGATCTGGTCCCGATTACAACACGGTCGGGTTTCATGAAATCTTCTACAGCAACGCCCTCCCTTAAAAACTCCGGATTTGAGACAACATCAAACTCAACTTTGGCTTTTTCAGCAATTCGTGCACTGACCAGTTCGGCTGTTCCCACCGGTACAGTGGATTTATCTACCACCACCACATATTGTTTCAGAATCGGTCCCAGGTCAGAAGCAACTCCCATGATATAACTCAAGTCAGCGGACCCATCTTCTCCCGGAGGTGTTGGAAGTGCCAGAAAAATGACAGATGCACCCTCTATGCCTTCCTTCAGATGTGTGGTAAAAGAAAGTCTGCCCTGCTCAATATTTCTGTGGAACAAAACATCCAGTCCTGGCTCATAAATGGGAACAACTCCGGCTTGTAAACTTTTTACCTTCTCCTGATTGATGTCGATGCAAGTAACCGTGTTGCCTGTCTCGGCAAAACAAGTGCCGGTAACGAGGCCAACATAGCCGGTTCCTACTACAGCAATTTTCATTTTACGCTTTTTTTCAGGTGCAAAACTGGCAGTAAAAAGGGATTGAGCCAATCCATTTTTAAAATATTCTTTGAATTACTCTTAAATTTCGGGATAATCAGGTTCTTTGCAGCCTGAAAACAGAAATGCTAAAAAAATTATTTTACCTGTTTTTTTTCTTGATCCTTCATTTTTTAAATGCTGGAGTTTGTGCAATGCCCCAGGATTCTGTTCAGGGTAGCGGGCAGCGGATCCTCATGTTTTCAGGCTTTGCCGGACTCTGCGTGCCGGGGATGGATTTGAAGCAGGATTACGGAAGTTATGGTGAAATCGGAGGTGCCATTCAGTATCAGGCAAAGAACCGTCTGTTTTTTAGTTTGGAATATGGCTATCTGTTTGGAAGTGGCGTAAAAAATGACCCTGTTGCCAATCTTCGGGATGAGGATGGTCAGATTATTGGTTCAAATGGTAGCTATGCCGGTTTTCAGGTTTACCAGCGAGGATTCACATTTCCTATGCTCAAACTCGGATATACCATCAATCTGAATAAGAAAGCTGTCTGGAATACCCTTGGCGGGCTGAATGTATCTGCAGGTGGCGGCTATTTCGGCAACTGGACCTACATTCAGGATATAAGCAAAAAGACACCTCAGTTTCAGGACCAGTACAGAGAAGGATACGAGCGATACAGGGCTGGACCCGGATTTGGTTTTTGGATTGGTTACCTTTTTCTACCCGAATCAGGAAAAATCAACTTCCATGCGGAAGCCGGTTACTGTCGTTTTTTTATGGAAACAAAACGATATGATTTTCTTAACATGGAACCGGCCGGTCTGAAAAAGAA